>JADYYE010000169.1 GCA_020853815.1 Phycisphaerales bacterium | reverse complement strand
CGACTACGGCGCCGCCATCAAACGACTCCCTTTCTTCCCACCAGAAAGGGAACCTACCGCATCACCACGCCTGGCGCAACCCGTCCGTGCGCCGAACAGCGCTAGATTTGGGCTCAAGGCGCTCTAGTGCCTACTTACCACCGCCTCCGTGCGCACCAAAGTGTCCGTCCGCCCCCTGGGTGGAGAGCCGTTTGGAGAGTGCGTGTGTTCCCCGCCGCTCTTTGACAAGTCCATACGCCGGACGGGGACGGGGCGCGTAACCCAACCACTACGGCCTCACCCCGCGCGGAGGCCCCACCCATCCATCCCTATCCTCACCCCATGCTCATCGGCATCCTCGGCGGCGGACAGCTCGCGCGCATGACCGCGCTCGCCGGTCTCCCGCTCGCCCTGCGCTTCCGCTTCCTGGACCCCGCGCCCGAATCACCCTCGCGCGACTGCGGCGAGCTCATCGTCGGACGCTACGACGATGCCGCCGCCCTTGATCGATTCGCACGCGGTCTGGACCTGGTCACCTGCGAGTTTGAGAACGTCCCGGTCGCCGCCCTCGAATCGCTCGCGCCCCGAGTCCCCGTGCGCCCCGGACCTCGCGCGTTCGCGACGGGCCAGGATCGGGCGAACGAAAAAGCACTCTTCACGTCGCTCTCGATCCCCGTGCCTATGTTCGCGATCGTGCGCACGCTCGATGAGCTGCGGGCCGCCGCCGAGCGCGTCGGTACGCCCGCGATCATGAAGACCTGCCGCCTGGGCTACGACGGCAAGGGCCAGGCCCGCCTTGACCACGCCGACGACGCGTCGCTCGTTGCGGCATGGCGAGCGGTCCGGGAGCAGCCCTGCGTGCTCGAGCGCCGGATCGCGTTTTCGCGCGAGGCGTCGATGGTGTGCGTGCGCGGGCTCGACGGATCAACCGCGTTCTATCCGCTCGTCGAGAACGTCCACACCAAGGGCATTCTGAAGCGATCCATCGCGCCGTCGGACTGGCCGGAGCATCTCGAACGCAGCGCCCGTGAGCACGCCGGCGCGATCGCCAGGGCCCTGGACTACGTCGGCGTGCTGGCCGTCGAGTTCTTCGTCGAGGGCGAGGGAGCCGGCGCACGCCTCATCGCCAATGAGATCGCGCCGCGCGTCCACAACTCCGGGCACTGGACCATCGAGGGCGCGGAGACAAGCCAGTTCGAGAATCACCTGCGCGCGATCGGCGGCCTGCCGCTCGGCTCGACCGCGCCCGTCGGGCACAGCGCGATGGTCAACCTGATCGGCGGGCTTCCCGAGCGTGCCGCGGCGATGTCGATCCCGGGCGCACACCTGCACCACTACGCCAAGGAGCCGCGCCCGGGGCGCAAGGTCGGGCACCTGACCGTGCGCCGCGACACGCGTGAGGAATTGCTGCACGCGCTGCCTCGCGTCGAGGCGCTGGCGGATTCGGTGAACGTACTGTCGTAACAACACTCGCCGCGGCAAACCCGGACGGATGGGCGGGAACGCCGAGGGACGCGGGGGTCGTTTCGACGTCGTCTACCTCCGCGGGTCGCGATCGCTCAACACCTTGTCGGTCTGGGCCTTGCGGAAGGCACGCAACTTCTCTCGGAGTTCGGGGCGCGACGACGAGACAATCGAGGCGGCCAGGATCGCCGCGTTGATCGCGCCGGCCTTGCCGATCGCGAGGGTGCCGACGGGCACGCCGCCGGGCATCTGCACGATGGAGAGGAGCGAGTCCATGCCCTTGAGCGATTTGCTCTCGACGGGGACGCCGAGCACGGGGATGACGCACTTGCTGGCGCACATGCCCGGGAGATGGGCGGCCCCGCCGGCGCCGGCGATGATGACCTCGATGCCGCAGGCTTCGGCGCTCGCGGCGTACTCGAAGAGCCAGTCCGGGGTTCGATGGGCCGAGACGACCGTGCACTCGTGCGCGACGCCCAGCTCATCGAGCGTCGCATCTGCGTGCTGCATCGTCTCCCAGTCGGAACGGGAACCCATGATGACACCGACCAGCACGCCGGAGCGCGGCGCGATCTGGGAATCCGAACCCGGTTTTTCAGCGGGACTCGCTTGTGTCACGGCCTTCTTGCCCATGCGCGGCTCCTGTCGCGGGCAGTTTAGCCGCGCCGGCGCGGTTCGCGTCAAACGCGATCAGTCCTTCCAGCCTTCGGGCATGATCGTGACGGCATTCGAGACTGTGCCGCCGGCGACGCAGATCGCAAAGCACGGCTCGGGCTTCTCGTAGCGCCACGTGACGTCGGGGAAGAAGTCGATCGCTTCGAAATCGAACTCGCCGCAGCCGGATTCGTCGAAGAGCGCGCCGGGAAGGCGCGCGACCTTGCACGCGAGCTGGTGCGTGAGCGCGGAGACGAGCAGAACGGCGAGGTACTTGGGTGCGGCGGCCACGCCCGGCGCGACCTTGGGGAGCACACCCGGACCGATCGAACCGAGCACGCGCCCGATCTTGGCGTCGGAATCGGAGGGAGCGGCTTTGAGAACGACCTTGCCGTCCGCGCGCTCGGGCGAGCCGGCGACGGCGCGGATATGAACGGGCGTGGCGCTGGCGGGCTCTGGTGAGACGGGCGGCACGCCGAAGCGGGCCTTGTTCTCCTCGACCAGGCATACGCTCGCTTCGCTCACCAGCTCGTCCAGCCACGCGACGCAGGTGTAGCGGGCGGCGTCGGCGGGGAGCGAGAGGGCGGCGGGAAGGTCGACGGCGAACTGGTGGGCGAAGCCGTCGGGGACGAGCGCGCCCGACGGGGGGCGCGGCGGCTTGGCGGGGTTGAAGGCGCGGGCGGGACCGATGGGGGCCGCGTGCGGGCGCATGGTGGTGCGTTGCCAGAGTTGGCCGGTGAGCGAATCGAAGGCGATGAGGCGCAGGAACTGATCGGACCTGGCGCCGTAGACCTGCGACTGCCGCGGCGTGAGCGTGACGGCGCCGAGCGCGCCGGTGGTGGGCGCGCCGTCGCGTGCGGCGGGCACGACGTTCAGCATCAGCGCCGCTTTGGCGGGGATCTGGGGACAGCGCGGCACGCCATCGCCGAAGATGGAGGGGATCGCGACGCGTTCGGGTTGGGTTGTCTGCATGTGGTCAACCGTGGGCATTGGGCACGGGCGTGCCTTGGACTACATCGCGGCGTCTGTATCGACGGGGAGGGTGGCGAGGTTTCGGGCGCGGACGTTTTCCTGGCAACGCGGGCACATGTCGGTGTGCTCGTGGAGCGCGGGGGTCATGACGCAGGTGGCGTTGAAGGTGCAGTGGGCGTTGGAGCCGTCGATGGCGGGGTTGGCGGCGCCGGTGGGGAGCTTGGTGGAGGCCAGGCCGAACGCGTGCGTGGATTCGTGGACGGAGGTCTGGAGGGTCGCGTTGGCGACGTCGAAGGCGTTGTTCTCGCGACGGCGGCGTTCGCGGAAGCGCATGCCGACCGTCGTAGATTGGCCGGTCTGCACGCCGCTGAGCATGTTTCGGCAGCGGTAGTTGATGGTGATGTTGACGGTATCGCCGTTGTTGATGCCGGTACCGCCGAGGTCGAAGTCGAACTCCCACCGGTCGTAGTCCCCGCCTTCGCTGACGGGGCGTGCGTACTCGCCGGTCGAGCGGGGCGTGGAGAACTTGGCGGCGGGGATGGTGCCGGTGCGGGTGGCGTCGTTGGCGTCGACCCAGGTGGCGGAACGGATCCACGCGGGTTCATTGGCGAAGAACTCGGCGTCGCGTGCGGGGATGGAGCCGGTGAGTCGGTTGGCAGGCGGACCCGACGTAAAATTATTGAAGCTGATCGACTTGTCCTCGGTGCCCATAGTGATGGTGTCGACGTAGACGAGGTGGAAGTAGTTGTTCCCGCTTCCCTGAGCGCAGTTGTTGGCGAAGGTGATGGCGTCGTTGGTGTCGTGGACGCGTTTGTGAGCCGGGGTGCTGTCCTGTCCAACGGCGACGACCTCATTGAACACGCCGGCGTGCTTGGCGATCAGGTCGTTCTGGATGCCGTTGGAGATGTCGGCGTAGCTGCCGCCGCCCGGGCGGGCCATATTGTCGACCTCGTAGAGGATCTTGCGCCAGACGGTGTAGGTACCGGCGTCGAGCCCGCCGGTGTTGGTTGTTTCGAGGGTGGCCTTGAGGTTGAAGATGTCGCCGCCGAAGCGCGAGGTGTGGAACTCGATGACGGGCGTCCAGCCGTCGGCCTGGGTGGTTTCGACCTTGACGTCGGCGATGTTGGGCCCGTCGAAGCCACAGCGGAGCGTGTCCTTGAGCTGGGCGGCGGCGCGATTGCCGCCGTCGGGCACGTTGTAGAAGCGGACCTTCTTGCCCGCCAGCGAATCGGTCTTGGCGGAATCGCGCCAGCGGATCTTGGCCTTGATGAAGATGGCGCGCCCGTTCTCTTTCACCTGGTTGCCCGAGACGGTGCGGTTGAGGTTGATGTACTGGCGCCGGGCCTCGGTGGGCGCGGTCGGTGTTCCAGCGGCCTTGGTGCCCGTGACCTCGACGACCTCGACGAGTTCGATCTCGTCGGCGGTGCCGGTCGGCCCGCGATCGATGGTGCCGGGTGTCGGGGGGGGCGGTGGATCGGGCGCGTGGACCATCGTGACGGTGCGGGTCGTGCGCGAGCGCGAGCTTCCGCCGCCACCCCAGCCCGAAGCGCTGCCGGGCACGGCGGTGGTGGCGGCGTAGGCATCGAAGGGTTCCTCGATGGTGGCGTCCGCAGCGCTCTCCGGGCCGTCGGCGGCCTTGGCGGACCCGCCCGAGTTGATCATGACGGTGCTGCCCTTGATCGTGACGCCCGCGGCGTCGATCACGACGAAGTTTCCGCCGCACTTGAGGTTGATGGACTGGGTGCCCTCGATGCAGATGTCGCCGGCCTTGAGATGGACGCCGGAGGAGCCCTGGACCGTGACCTTGCCGCTCTTCAAGCTCAGCTTGTCGCTGGACTCTTCGACGATTTCCTTGGCGTTGAGCGTGTAGCGCTCGGCGACCTTGGTGGTCTGCGTCTTCTGGAAGTCTTCGACGACGTCCTCGACGACGGTCTTGTTGACGACCTTTTCGATCTTGTAGAAGGTGCCCTTTTTTCGGTGGTCGTTGGTGTCGCCGCAGACGGTGGTGTTATGGTCGCCCTTGTCCTCGTAACCGACGATTTCTTCGCGGTTGCCGTAGGCGCTCTCGTAGAGGCTGGCCTTGACGGTGAGGTCCATGCGGCGCTGGGCGTGGATCATCAGCTGTTCGCTGCCGTCCTTGTCCTCGAAGCGGATCTCGTGGTAGCCGCCGGAGTGGGGCGAGGAATCGGTGCGGATGGTGCTGATGGTCTTGTTGGCGGGGAGGGCGTAGGGAACCTTGTTGTCGAAGTTGTAAACGCGTCCGGTGATGATGGGGCGATCGGGGTCGCCCTCGAGGAACTCGACGATGACCTCGTGCCCGGCGCGGGGGATGAACATGGCGCCGTAGCTCTTGCCGGCCCAGGGCTGGGAGACGCGGATCCAGACGGAGGAGTCTTCGGGCTTTTCGGTGCCGTAGCGGTCCCACATGAAGCGGACGCGGACGCGTCCGAACTCGTCGACCTGGAGTTCCTGGCCGTCGGGCCCGACGACCATGGCGGTCTGTGGGCCGGGGATGACGGGCTTGGGCGTCGAGCGATTGGGGCGGAAGGGGCGATCGGACTTGATCGCGCGGATGGAGCAGGAGACCGAGCCGCCGCCGCCGGAGCCAGATTCGTCGAGGTTCTGGATGGCGATGAGGGTGGAGGCGATGACGAGATACTCGCCGCGATCGGCCTCGCGGAGGACCTCGCGCGGGTCCTTGAGCTTGAAGGTGCCGCCGGCGTAGATATCGCGGCAGGTGCCGGAGCCGGACCAGCCCAGGGCGTGGGCGGCGATCTCCTCGGCGCGGACGCGGGCCTGGACCTCGCCGTCGGCGACTTCGGTGTATTCGCCGGGATGGTCGAAGACGGAGCTCTTTTTGGCGACGCCGGGCACTTCCACGCCGCGGGTGGTGACGAGGTTCTTGGTCGGGGCCTTGAAGTCGAAGTCGTTGAGTGCGACGCCGGCGGATTCGAGGTCGGCGTCGAAGTTCCAATCCGAGAGGGTGTTGGAGGGCGGGGGCATGGAGGGATTGGGCGGGTAGAACTCGATCTCGGCGGTGTTGGGGAGTGGCTTGTGCGAGAGCGGGTCGTCGCACAGGACCATCTTGTGGGCGCCGTTCTCGTGCTTGAAGAAGTAGGAGATGCCCTCCTGCTCCATGAGGCGCGAGATGAAATTGAAATCGCTCTCGCGGTACTGCACGCAGTATTCCCACGAGCGATAGGTGCCCTTGAGCTGGTCGTCGACGACGACGTCGTAGTGCTCGAGGTACTGCTTCACGATCGCCGGCACCGTCAGGTTCTGGGCGATCGAGCAGTCGGTCGCGCGGGTCGCCAGCCAGATCTGCGGCACGAGCACGATGGTGTAATCGAGCTCGGTGCTCTTTTCGGCGGAGCGCGAGATGCGGCTGATGATGCCGTTGAAATAGCGTTCGACGCCCTGCTTGACGGTGACGCGGGCGGTGGCGTTGGTGCCCAGGAGCGTGTCGAGGTTGATGTTGGCGCGCTGGGCGCGGACGACGGCCTCGATGCGGAAGAGGCGGCCGAGCTCCTCGCTGACGCGCAGCCCCAGGAGCATGAAGGCCCCGTCGCCGGCGTCGGTGGCGATGGCAATCTCGCGGTTCAATTGGACGTCGTCACCGGGCATCCAAGGTCTCCCTTACAACCACCGATCGACGATGGGACGTGATCGGGTCGACGGACAGAGTACCGGACGGGCTCGGCGGCCGAGTGCCCGGCGGGTATCACAGCGTACCGCGCCGACGGGTTTTCGTGGGCGGCCCACACAGAGAGACATGGAGGGGAAGGGCGTGCGCTTCGCGGCTCAGAAGCGCGGCCGTGTCCGAAGATTGTTCGGGATCGAACGGGCCGCAGATGCCATGAACGCTCCGGGGTGAGCCGACGGCAGGTTGAGGAGGGTGCCTTTCGGCGGGCGCGCGATCGACGCGCTAGCAAGCGACGTGGCTGGTACGCTGCGGCATCGAAGGAAAACCCTCAAAAGGAGTGGACCGTCATGAGTCTGGGATCGATCGTGATGAGCAGGTGGCTGAGCCGTGCGGCCAAGGCGTGTACCGATCGCACCGAGCCGCTGTGGAAGCGAATCCTGCGGATCATGCTGGGGTTGCTTGTGATTGCGACGTTTACGCTTTACTTTGTCCATATTTTTTCGGAAGCACCGGAAGCGCCTCCGCGATAGCCTTGATGTCGGTTACAAACCCAACGGACCACCTGTGCGCGTTCGGCATAATTCCGTCATCTGGCGCGGTTTCGGTTCAAGCGGCGCGTCTACCCATTGCCCAATCCCTATTGCCCATTGCCGCGGGCTGCTCTCGACGCTCCACCGAAAGCGAAACCGCTCTAGCTCCATCGACAGAGTATCGAAATGGGGATCTCAGCACGACTGGTATCCCGCCGCTTCGACGCGAGCTTTCTGTGCCGCAGGCGGCGAACTTAGCGACAGAACCCGAGTCGTTCGGAGCCTCCGAAAACGGGGGACGATTCATCCCAGCAATCGAACTTCGGGCCGCAATCCGGGGTACAGTCTGCCCGGTTACACCGTATAACGGACTGACTGAATCGACGCATCTCCCTTCATCACAGCCTCTGCGATCAACGCCGAGAGCTCCGTCTATCTCGCGGCTCAGGTCGCGGACGGCGCTCCCGTGGCATCTCAGAAGACATGAGCTCAAGGTGTACATGATTAGGCTCATCGGGCACAAGGAAATCAATCCGTACTCCGCGCCGCCCCGCATCCATGAGTTCGTGCTCCCATTCAAGCCGGTGCGCCGGGTTGTCAAAATACTCCAAATCGCGCGATATTCCACGCCGGCTGGGAGACCGCCGAATACTCAGCCCGCCGCGTAGAAGTGGAAGAGGCCCACCTTGGGGGCGGAATAACCCTGGATTGTTCGGGTCAGCGAACTCGGGGCGAAAGACCGGGCGTCCCTGAGCATCCAGATTCTCCTCGAAGAAGAAATGCCTATACTTCTGATAGTCAACTATCGACTCCTGCGTCACACCAGAACGATTTGTTGTAGTCACCAAAATCCTAGGCTCACGAGGAACTCCGAGAAAATAGCGACCAGCGGGCAGTGATCGCAATAGCGAGATGGTGCCGACATAAGCGTCATCCGGCGTCACCATATTTAGCTGATATCCATCATACCACGTAATATCAATACCATGTCCTCGAGAATGCCCACTGTCAGAATCTCGCGGCCGCAAGAGACTTAGTACATAAAACGAATGACGATGTCGCGGTGGAACGGGCATCGGACGCGCGAGCGCAACAAGCACTTGGAGTAATCGTACAGGAACTATCATGTGCCTACCGTTGGGCAACCGAAACATGCCTCTTTGTGCAATCTCAGCCACCTGATTGCGTACGATTCGGCTGAACTCGATACGCCTTGAGCTTGACATCTCCAGCAAATCGCGGGCAAGATCGCGATGGATGCGCATCGGAAGCGCTCCTTGGTAAGCGGGACGCACAACCACGTCGCGAAACCGCGGGAAGTCCACGCACGCAAATCGGCTCGCTTCGGTGTCACAATATGCGTCGGCTCCTACACGACTAATGTTCGAGTTGATCGAAGCGGAAATGCTCTCGGCAGCACCATCCTGTCTTGGTTGTCCATTCGAATATCGCATGGATAGAACTCGGACGGCGACTTGATCAAGATTCGACCCATCATTCCAGGCCACGACCGACAGGTTGGAATGGCCGCCTGAACGTTCCCAGAACGACTCCACCATCTCCCGCACGATTCGCATTTCTTCAAAGTTAAGCGGATCTGTTAACACATCCATCGCGCCCTCCGCTCAATCGAACAGGTACGCGAAGTCGCCGTCCTGGACAGCGATCTTCACGCGCGCCACCGCTTTCCCCTCCGCCAAGCGAGACAGGAACTCGTTGCTCAGGCGCGGCAGGATCGAGTTTGTCAGGATTTTGTCGATCATGCGCCCACCCGACTCGCGCTCCGTACACCGGGCCACTATCGCGTCCAGCACGGATGGATCGAACTCGAACGGCACCTTGTGCCCTTCCTGCACGCGCTTGCCGATCCGCCCGAGTTGCAGACGCGCGATGTTCTTGATCACGTCGTCCGAGAGCGGGTAGTACGGGATCACGACCATGCGGCCGAGCAGCGCCAGCGGGAAGACCTTGCGGAGGGGCTCGTTGAGCGCCTCGGTCAGGGCCTTGGGGTCGGGCATGAGGGCCGGGTCCTTGCACAGATTCGCGATCATGTCCGTGCCCACGTTGGTGGTGAGCAGGATGATGGTGTTGCGGAAGTTGATGTCCACGCCCTCGGAGTCCTTCATCCAGCCCTTGTCGAAGACCTGGAAGAAGACTTCGTGGATGTCCGCGTGGGCCTTCTCGACCTCGTCGAGGAGGAGCACGGAGTAGGGCTTGCGGCGGACGGCCTCGGTCATCACGCCGCCCTTGCCGTAGCCGACATAGCCGGGGGGCGAGCCCATGAGGAGGGAGACCTTGTGGGCTTCCTGGTACTCGCTCATGTTGATGGTGATGACGGATTCTTCGCCGCCGTAGAGCGCTTCGGCGAGGGCGAGCGCCGTCTCGGTCTTGCCGACGCCGCTGGGCCCGGCGAGGAGGAAGACGCCGACGGGCTTGTTGGGGTTTTCGAGGCCGGTGCGGGCGGTTCGGATGCGATCGGTGATCATGTCGAGCGCATGGCGCTGCCCGATGATGCGTTTGGCGAGGGTGTCGGCGAGCTTGAGCGTCGCCTCGACCTCGTTCTTGACCATGCGACCGACGGGGATGCCGGTCCAGTCGGCGATGACGGCGGCCACCGCCTGCCCGTCGACGCTGGGCAGGATCATGGGGTGCTCGCCCTGCAGCGCGGTGAGTTCGGCCTGGAGCTTCTTGAGCTCCTCCTTGTGCTTTTCGCGGTCGGCGTCGGTGAGCGCGGGTGCGGAAGGCGAGTCGACCTTGCCGTCGCCCGTGCCGCGGAGCTGCGCGCGGACGGCGAGGATCTTTTCGACGACCGCCTTCTCCTTGGCGAACTTCTCGTCGAGTTCTTTCAGGCGGGCCTGCTCCTTGGCGAGGTCCTGGCCGAGTTCGGCCCGGCGCTTGTCGTGGTCGATGCCGGTCGCCAGCTCGCGATCGACGATCTCGATCTCGCGGTCGAGCGCGTCGATGTGCTTGCGGGCGTCGTCGATCTCGGCCGGGGTCGCGTGCAGGCTCACCGCCACGCGGGCGCAGGCGGTGTCGATCAAGCTCACGGCCTTATCGGGGAGCTGCCGGCCTTGGATGTAGCGGCGCGAGAGCTTGACGGCGGCGTCGAGCGCCTCGTCGAGCACCTGCACCTTGAAGTGCTTCTCCATCACGTTGGCCAGGCCGCGGATCATCTGGAGGCACTTCTTCTCGTCGGGCTCGTCGACCTTGACGACCTGGAAGCGCCGCGTCATCGCGGGGTCTTTCTCGATGTGTTGCTTGTATTCGGACTGGGTGGTGGCGGCGATGGTGCGGAGCGTGCCGCGGGCGAGCGCGGGCTTCAAGAGCTGGGCGGCGTCGCCCGTGCCCGACTGTCCGCCGGCGCCCATGAGGGTGTGGGCCTCGTCGATGAACAGGATGATGGGCTTGGGCGAGCCCTGCACCTCGTCGATGACCTGACGCAGGCGGTTCTCGAACTCGCCCTTCATGCTCGCGCCGGCCTGGAGCAGGCCGATGTCGAGCTCGAGCATCCGCACGTCCTTGAGCTGCGGCGGGACGTCGCCCTTGACGATGCGCTGGGCGAAGCCCTCGACGACGGCGGTCTTGCCCACGCCCGCCTCGCCGGTGAGGAGCGGGTTGTTCTGGCGGCGGCGCATCAGGATGTCGATGCACTGGCGGATCTCTTCATCGCGCCCGACGATCGGGTCCATCTTGCCGGATCGCGCGTTCTCGGTGAGGTCCTTGCAGTACTTGCGGAGGGCTTCTTCCTTGCCCATGGCGGCGGGGGCCATCGCGCCCGACGACTCGCCGGGGGACGCGCCGGCGCCGGCGCCCATGCCGCTCCCGTCGCTGGGGGGCTGGGCGTCCTCGGGCGAGCCCGACGTGACCTTGGCCATGTCGTCGGAGAGCGCCTCTCCCTTGATCTTCTCGAACTCCTTGGAGACGCCGAGCAGGATGTTGCGGAGGTGGGTGTGCTTGACCATCGCGAGCACGACGTGCCCGGTGCGCACCTGGAACTCCTTGAAGAGGAGCGAGGCGTAGACCCAGGAGCGTTCCATCACTTCCTCGAAGTGCCCGGAGAGGTCGCTGATGCTGGTCGCGCCGCGCGGCAGGCGATCCAGGGCGGCCTGGGTGTCGGCGGCGAGCTTGCTCGCGTTCAGGTCGAAGTGCCGGATGACGCGATGGAAGTCGGAATCCTGGAGCTGCATGATCTGGTGGAGCCAGTGGACGATCTCCACGTACGGATTCCCGCGCAGCTTGCAGAAGACCGTCGCATTTTCGAGCGCCTTGTAGGCGATCGGATTGAGCTTGCCGAAGAGTGCCGTTCTGCTGATCTCAGCCATCGATATCCCCGCCCTTGAAAAGCGCCGAATGCTCGGCGCGGGTTGTACGGATCACACGATCACGGATCACGGACCAGCGAGAGATCGCGGGCGTTGCGCCCGAGGTCCCCACCGCCCTTGCTGTCGCCGAAGAGCCACGTCGTCCATCCGAGGCGTCCGAAGCCGCCGAGCCTGACGCGGGGCACTTCCTCGCGGCGCAGGATCAGGTTCACCTCGAACGAGAACTGACGCCCGACATAGTTGCGCACCCAGTCCTCGAGGCGGCCCTGGCTGTCGCCGCCGGGGAGCAATCGCTCGTAGTCGGAAAGGCGCATGGGCCCGAGCACGATGCGGAAGCGGCTCTGGCACTCCCACACGCGCGAGCCCAGCACGGAACTGACGCCGAGCGTGGCGGAATCGCGCGAGACGCCCAACCGGCACAGCGACGCCGACGGGAGCTCCAGCCAGGCGCCGACGAACTCGTCGAGCTTGGTCGGCACGCCGAAGTAGTCCTGGATGATCGCGCGCAACCCCTCGGCGTGCTTGGTGTCGTTGGACAAGCGCCCGGAGTAGTGCAGCTTGGCGACGTCGTGGACGCGGTCGCGGGCGCGCAGGGTGGGCATGCCGATGCCGAAGAGACTGCCGATGTACGCGCCGTAGCGGTCCTCCTCCATCTGCGTGATCGCGTCGACCTGCCCGTGGGTGCGGTCGAAGCTGACGGGGAGCTGGTTGACGGCCCAGGCGCGATAGAACAGGCTCACCATGCGGTGGTTGAAGACGTCGAGGAAGCGTGCGAGCGTCGCATCGGCGTGATTGCGCTCGCGGTCGCGGGCGTAGTCGGTGAGGAAGAGCGGCATCGGGCCGTTGGGCCCGAGCATGCCGAGGAAGTTCACGAAGACGCGCCCCGCGCGGGCGCCGGCGACGTTCTCGATCTTGGAGACGGTGGTGGGCGCGAAGGCGGTGGAGGGCTCCTGCGCGAATCGGACGGGGTCCTCGCCGGGCTTCTGCGACGTGCCAAGCCGCGGCAGGTCGCGGAAAGCACACTCGAGCGTGCGCGCCAGCTGGAAGAAATCCACGGCGCGTGCATCGATCGATGCGAGGCGTTCGAGTGCTTCGCGGCTGACGGAGGACGCGCTCACAGCACGGGCCTCCCGCCGATCATCGCCGGCCAGCGCATGATCTCACCGCGCTCGGACGTGCGGATCACGGTCTCCGTGAAGGAGTTGATCGAGACGTAGCCCGCGAAGAAGCGCTCGAGCACGCCGCCCAGCGTGAAGACTCCGGTGCCCTCGAAGAGGGATTCATCGAGCGTCACCGTCACCTCGAGCCCGCGCGCGAAGGCGATGGGCCCGGGAGAGGGGACGCGACGCGCGATGGGGCGACACTCGACGTTGCGAACGCCCTCCACCTGCTGGCGCACCGCGGGGTCCGACGTGTCGGCGTACAGACGGAGCATGTCGCGGAGCGCCGACGCGCCTTGCGCCGGTTCGCCCTCGCGGGCCGCGTCGTCCATGAGCGAGAGGTAGTTGAGCGAGAGGTGGCTGATGAGACGCCAGACGGCGTCGCCCTCGTTCTGTCCGCCCTTGGGCTCGACGTGGCTGGGTCTGGGCGGCGTCGGGCCCGCGACCACGCGGACGCTCGTCACCGGCGCGCCGACATCGAGCGTGAAGTCCGTCTTGCCGCGCCCCAGCGCGATGCCAAGCGGCAGGTCGCGGTTGGTGCACAGCACCTCGACGCCCAGCTGCTTGATGTCGGTCGAGAAGGGCGAGTTCTCGCCCTCGACCAGCGAGAGATAGACCTCGCTCCCGCCATAGCTGGAGCGGCGACCCTCGCGCTTCTCGCGCTCGGACAGCACGCGCGGCACGCGGTTGACCGCGAAGTACGACGAGCTGTCGCTGTCCACGTCGCGCGCGGAATAGAACGGCTTGAAGCGGCGGACCTCCTCGCTCCCGCCCGCGTAGCCCGTCACCGACACGACCTTGTACACCTCAAAGTCCAGGGGGCGCGTGCGGTCGGGGAGCAGGTGGAACTCGCTGAATCGGTCGGAGATCAGGATGCGGTCGGCCCGCTTTGGGAACAGATTGACGACCGGCACGCAGTGCAGCGCCACGTTCTCCGCGTCGATCGCGCCCTCCAGGTCCGGGTCCTCCTGGTCCATCAGGATGACCACGTCGGCCATGTCCACCTTGCACCGGCGCAGCAGCTCGCCCACGCCCACGAGTTTGATGAACGCGAAGCGGCGCGGGAACGCGAAGTACTCGTGGACGAGGCGATAGCCCTGGCAGCTCCGCGCGTCGTAGGGGAGCAGAGCCTCGCCGGCCTCAAAGCCGACGCGCTGGAGCGCCGAAGGCGGGAGCACGAACGACGGGGGCTCCTCGCGCACGCCCTCGCCCTTGACGGGGCGCACGACGACCGCCCGCCCGTGCGCGATGATCTGCTCGTACAGGCGCATGGGCGTCGCGTCGGCGCCGCGCAGGTAGATCGTCAGATCGTCCAGGTCCATCTTGTCGAAGGTGAGGCCGGCGGTCGCCTTGATGCGGAGTCGCAGCGCGCTCTTGGCGGGCGTGAGCGTGCCCATGGCGCGGGCGTCGGGGTTGGCCTCTTCCATCGCGCCGGCGAGCCCGAGCAGGCCCACGTCGCGGGTGTAGTAGCGGGCCTCGGCGAGCTTGGTGGGCCAGAGGGTGAGCGCGTGCCCGGTGCGGTACTCGCAGCTGGTGCGCTCGCCGGGCCCGATGACGCTGCGGAGGATCGTGCCGCGCGGGAGGGTGAAGCCCTTGGAAAGGCCGCCCTCGGCGTGGTCGGGCGTCACCTCGACGACGGCCATCGAGGGAGTGGGCGCGAGGTAGTGCGGGTAGACGGTTTCAAGGAGGTTCTGGGTGAATCGGGGGAACTCGCTTTCGAGCTTGAGCTGGACGCGGGCCGCCAGGAACGCGAAGCCTTCGAGCAATCGCTCGACGTACGGATCGGCGCACGGGAAGTCGTCGATCGAGAGCCGCCCGGCGACCTTGGGGAACTCGCGCGCGAACTCCTTGGCCATCCCTTGCAGGTGCCGAAGCTCGCGGTCGTAGTACTTGAGCAGCCGCCTGTCCATGCTTTCCCTGCTCCTGGCTAGTTCCTCTTGTCGGTCCGCACTCGTCCCCGACCGGCCCACGACCAATTCCACGCCGCGCCAATCCCCGAGCGCCTAGCTCGGTCGATCGGTCAGTTCACACCGCCCGCTCTCGAGGTCCATCTGCGTCCGCACATACAGCGCGTCCGGCACTGGGAGCGGGCAAACGTCGCCCGTCAGCTCGAACGCCACGGTCTGGCGGCTGCCCGCGTCCTCGCCCGCCTTCACGCCCGACACGCGCAGCGTGCCCGGGATGATGCGCGGCTCGAACAGCTCGACGGCCCGACGCACCAGGGCCTCGAGCTTGGCGGCCCGCTGCGCCGACGCCGTCTGCCCGGAAAGGTCGGGCATCCCGAAGTTGATCACGCTCCGCGCCACCAGCGGGTACTCGTGAATCTCACTGTCGACCGGGTGGGCGGGCGAGTTCAAGAGGAACGCCAGGTCGCGCAGCACCGCGGCCCGGAGCTGGCGCATCGACATCACGCGCCGCTCGCGCGACTCTTGCGGGTTCCGCGGCTCGTGGTCGGTGAGACGATCGAGCAGCGCGGGCTGGAGCCTTTCGATGGGGAGCGATTCGGCCATGGTCGATCAGCCTCCCCCACCGCCGATTTGGCCGCCCGGATTCCCGCCCGCCGGGCCGGCGCGGAGTCCCAGGCCCATGGGCATCTCGCCCTTGACGACGGGCATCTCGGCCGGGCGTCCGTCTTCGCCCGCCTCGGGCGCGGCGGAGTTCAGCGACAGTTTGCGGATGGAGAGGATCGGGTGCTCGCCGGCGTCGGACGCGAGCACGCGCTGGCCGAGCCCCGCGTACTCGCCCGCGAAGAGCTCGCTCCACTCGGTCGTGCGCGAGAGCTGCACCGTTCCGTCGGACGAGCGATCGCTGGCGATGTATCGCGTGGGGACGAACGCGACCGTCGCGGCGGCGGTGCTCCATGTGAGCTGGGCCGGGGCCCACACCATGTCGCGCAGGTCGGTCGGCTTCTCGATCTTGATCTCGCGGAGGCGCTCGAAGGGCGCCCAGTAGTAGCGGCCGTCGACGATCAGCTCGAGCATGGGCCCCAGGCGCGAATCGGCGTCGGCGATCCACTCGAACGATTCGGTCGCGCCGGAATCGGTCTCGATCGATCCCGATGTGGCCGGCGCGGACTCCAGCGCCCGGGCCCTCATCTCCGACGCGGCGCGATGCTCGCCCGAGGCGTTCATGCGGGCGGCCTGGAGCAGGAGCCCCACCCATTCCGCCGGCTTGCCCACGACCATCGGGGCTCGCTTGCCCGCGAAGACCTCCTCGCGGAGTTTCTCGCAGATGATGGCCTGGCGGCACGCCTGGGCCATCAAGAGGTTCTTGGGCTCCATCTGGGCCGCGACTTCGAGCTGCTGGAGCGCCCGCTCCCACCGACCCAGCACGCACAGGAGCTGGAAGAGGAAGACGCGGAGCTTGGCATCGCCCGGCTTGGAGCGGACCTCGCCCTCCAGGGCGGCCAGCGCCTCGAGGGGCTGGCCCTGCTTGATCAACAACTCGGCCTGCATGGCGGAACTCCCACGGCGGGGCCGAGCCCCGCGCGACCATCGATCAGAATCCGCTCTCAGGATACACAAAGGCCCCGCCGGAGGATGTCCCTCCGGCGGAGCCGTTTGATTCTTCACGCGGCGATCAGGCCGCGGCTTGGCTTGGGGTGGCCTTAGGCGCCCTTGTTGAGCTTGAGGTCCCACTCGCCCTTGGTGGCGGCCTGGGCCTTGCCCTTCTCGTCGACGGGGGTGTATTCCCACTGGATCTTGGCGTAGCGCATCGAGACTTCCTCGGTCGGCTTGGAGTCGTTGCCGCCCGACTGACCGCCGAGCTGGACCGACGAGATGACCACGTCGGTAAGGGTGTACTTCATGAAGCAGTGCTTCTGGCCGGTGGCCTGGCACCACTCAAGGACGGCGGACTTGACGTGGGCGCCGGTGGCGCAGGTGAGGGCGAGCTTGGGGGAGCACTGGTCGACGACCTTGACGATGGAGAGGTCGCGGAGGTTGGCCTTGCCGGTGGTCTGATCGCCGCCGGTGCTGCGCGAGGCGCCCTGCTGCTCCACGCCCCAGTGGAACGAGAGGACTTCGATCCAGTTCTTGTGCTTCTCGTCGGTCGCCGAGCCGGGGTGGCCGTCCAGGTTCATGTATGCGTCGTATGCCATGGTTCGTATCCCTTCGTAAGAGTCAGCCTTGCGGTGCGTCGGCCGCGTGGCCGACCTCGTTTCGTTTTCAGCCCCGTTTGACGGGGCACCCTAAGAAAGGCCGCCGGGCCCTTTCGGTGCGCGGCGGCGATGAAATTCCCTGTTCGGTCTCTTTCCGTTACTTCCCGCCCTTGGCGGAGGGGAGCTTGGAGACCAGGCGGAGAGACACGGTGAGGCCCTCGAGCTGGTAGTGAGGACGGAGGAAGAACTTCGAGGAGTAGTACCCGGGGTTGCCGGGGATCTCCGCGACGACGACCTCGGCGGCGGCGAGGGGGCGGCGAGCCTTGGCCTCTTCGCTCGCCGACGGATCGGGCTCGACATACTGCATGATCCAGCGGTTGAGCCACGACTCCATCTCGGCCCGCTCCTTGAACGAGCCGATCTTGTCGCGCACCATGCACTTGAGGTAGTGCGCGAATCGACAGGTCGAGAAGAGGTACGGGAAGCGAGCGCCGAGCTGGGCGTTGGCGGTCGCGTCGGCGTCGTCGTACTCCGCCGGCTTGTGCGCGCTCTGGGCGCCCACGAAGACGGCGTAGTCGGTGTTCTTCCAGTGCGAGAGGGGCATGAACCCGTTCTTGGCGAGCTCCGCCTCGCGCCGGTCGGTGATGGCGATCTCGGTGGGACACTTCATGTCCACGCCGCCGTCGTCGGTGGGGAAGGTATGGCAGGGGAGGCCCTCGACCATGCCGCCCGACTCGACGCCCCGGATGCGGGCGCACCAGCCGTAGGCCTTGAAGGAGCGGTTGATGTTGACGGCCATGGCGTAGGCGGCGTTGGACCAGGTGTACTTGCCGCTGTCGGAGCCGGTCGTGTCTTCCTCGAAGGCGAACTCACTGACCGGGTTGGTCTTTGAGCCATAGGGAAGGCGAGACAGGAAGCGGGGCATGGCCAGGCCGACGTAGCGGGCGTCGTCGCTCTCACGGAAGCTCCGCCAGGGCGCGTACTCGGCGCTCTGGAAGATCTTGGTCAGGTCGCGGGGATTCGACAGCTCGTTCCACGACTCCATGTTCAGGGTCGACGGCGCGGCGGCGGCCATGAAGGGCGCGTGCGACGCGGAGGCGACCTGGGCGATGCCCGAGAGCAGTTCCACATCCGGGGGGGTGTGGTCGAAGTAGTAGTCGCCCACGAGGCAGCCGTAGGGCTGGCCGCCGGGCGTGCCGAACTCGTCCTCGTAGAGGCGCTTGAAGATCGGCGACTGGTCCCACGCGGTGCCCTTGAACTTGCCGAGGGTCTTCGACAGGTCCTTCTTCGAGATGTTCATGACCCTGATCTTCAGGGTCTCGTCGGTCTCGGTGTTGTTGACCAGGTGATGGAGCCCGCGCCACGCGCTCTCCAGCTGCTGGAAATCGGCGTGGTGGATGATCTGGTTGATCTGCTCCGAGAGCTTGGCGTCGATCTGGGCGATGATCGCCTCGATGGTCTTCACCGAGTCGTCGGAGATGAGCTTGGTGGTCGCCAGGGCCTGCTCGGCCAGGGTCTGGACCGCGCTCTCGATCGCGCTCTTGGCGTTGCTGGTCTTGGGCTTGAACTCCTTGTTCAGGAGGTCGCCCAGCGGATTGCCCTCGAACTGAACGCTGGATACCGCCGATTGTGCCTGGGCTTCAGCCATTGCCACCCTCCTGCGGCTTGGGCGCCGCCGCCAGCGACTTAAGAAGCTCGGGGTCCGAGAGGACCTTGCCCAGGAGCTGCTCGGCGCCGCTCTTGCCGTCCATGTAGGTCAACAGGTTCGCCAGCTGGGTGCGCGCTTCGAGCAGCTTGCGGAGCGGCTCGACCTTGCGGGCGACCGCCGCGGGCGAGAAATCTTCCATGCTCTCGAACGTGACGTCGACGGCCATGTTCCCCTCGCCGGTCAGCGTGTTGGGCACGTTGAACGCCACGCGGGGTTTCATGCTCTTCAAGCGATCGTCGAAGTTGTCGACGTCGATCTCGAGGAACTTGCGGTCGGCGACGGGCGGGAGGGCCTCGGCGGGCTTGCCCGAGAGGTCCGACATGACGCCCATTACGAACGGCAGATTGATTTTCTTCTCCGCGCCGTACAACTCAAGGTCGTACTCGATCTGCACGCGCGGCGCCCGGTTGCGGGCGATGAACTTTTGACTGCTCGCCTTGCCCATGGATCAACTCCTTCCGACCCGTCCGCCGCCGCCGGTTGAAGCCCGGGAGCACGGCGGACCGGACCAGTCTCACAACACACGCCGGCCGACACGCCGACGACAGACTCCGCCCGCGCACGGACGGTTCTCTTACCGAGCGTACCACATCGCCCGCCCGGTCAACAAATCCACCAACTGACCTGCCCCACGCTCCTCCCCCTCGACACCGCCCGGCGCCCGAGCGGACGCTCCGCGCCCTAGCTCGGCTGCCCTTGATCGGGCGGAGTCTTGATCCGCTCCAGCACCTGGATCGCATCGGGCGTCAGTACCCGCACGATGTCCAGGAAACCTTTGTCCACGAGCTGTTGGGCGCACTGCATCACCAGCGCCACCGGGCTCGAAGGCTCACGCAATTCGTAATAACGCACGATCTTGTCCAATGCCTCGCGGACATCGGACGAGGAGTAGACCTCGCCCGCCAGACGCGGGCCGCCGCCCCCGCCGGACCCGCCGGTCGCCTCGTCGATCGCGCCCGCGGGCCCGCCCACGCCTCGCTTGGCCAGGCGCTTGCGCACCGCCTTGGCGGCGTCGACCGGCAGGCTGCGGAAGCTCGAGAGGTCGATCGCCTTGCCCGCGCCGACCTTGGCCGTCAGCGCGTCTTCAAGGCCTTTCACCAGTTCGGCGCATTCCTCGATGGTCTTGGCGACCGCCTCGAGTTCGGGCGTTTCGACCTCCTCAAAGATCGCCTCGATGGCCGAGGAATCGAGCTTGGGGGCGTTGGCGTCGGTCGACGCGGGCAGATCGCCCGCGACGATGAGCAGTTCGCGCAGTCCCACGCGGCCCAGTTGCCGGTGCTGCACGATCGCCGCCTCGCGGGTGCGATCCTGGAACTTCATCGGGTCGCCGAAGCTGCCGGGCGGGACCGCCAGCGACGCGACGATGTTCATGCGTTCGGTGGGATCGTTGCCGTCGTCGGG
The DNA here is from genome assembly GCA_020853815.1 of Phycisphaerales bacterium. Classification (GTDB taxonomy): domain Bacteria; phylum Planctomycetota; class Phycisphaerae; order Phycisphaerales; family UBA1924; genus JABWBC01. The sequence continues at coordinate 36,490 of JADYYE010000169.1, read as the reverse complement.
GTCGAGGATCGGAAAGAGCCCGTCCCAGTACTTCTCCGCCATGCCCTTGACGATCTTCAGGCCGTCGCGGAGGCCCGGATAGCCTTCGAGCCGCAGGTTCGCCAGACAGAGGAGCATGGCGACGCGAAGGTCCTTGCTGCGGGCGAAGAGTTCGAGGCAGCCGTCGTAGACCTCGCGCCAGTTGGGCTCTTCGCCGGGCACGATGGTGTCGCCCATCTGCTGCTCGGGCTTGCCCTCGGCCAGGCGCATCACTTCGAGATAGCGCCGGTCGTAGCGCAATTCCTCGCCGCACGGGGCGGCATCGGACACGGGGCGCAGAAGTCCGTCAACGTCGATGGGCACGCGTGAACACCCTTCCTGAGAAAAGCCCGGGCGGGGGTTTGGCCCCCCGCGCGGGTGAGTGGATTACTGAGCGGCCGGCTCGGCGGCGGGCGCGGGCTCGGCCACCGGCTTGCCGGTGACGGCGGCCCAGAACTGCTCCTTCGACAGGCCCACGTCGTTGAACTGGTTGGAGATGGTGGTGCGCGGCACGCGAGCCTCGACCGGCGACAGGCCAAGCTGATCGATCGCGTTGAACAGCTTGTTCAGACCGTTGAGCACCTTGAGCGCGGGCTCCTGCTCGGGCGTGGCCTCGATGAAGGCGCGGAAGCCAAGGCCGTCCGGTTCGTGATCGCCGATCGTGCCGACGTAGGCCTCCATGGCCTTGGAGAGGATGATCTGGGCCTCGGCGATGCGGTCGTTGCGGGCCGCGGCGTCGGTGCCGAAGAGATCGAAGTAGGCGTTGAGCACGGCGTCGATGCGGTCGCGGGACAGGCGGTTGACGCTGACCTGGTAGCTGGCGTCGTCCACGCTGGCGCGGGTGGTCTGGGGCCAGTCGTTGTAGAGGGCCAGTCCGGCGGCGGCGTTGACCGACTCGTCGAACGACGAGGCGTCCTTCACCGAGATACCGATCTGGGCGAGCAGGTCCTTGATGGCGGTCGAGAGCGAGACGCTCTGGTTCGGCACGCCGAGCGACTGGTCGCTGGGCAGGGCCGACGCCAAGGCCGACGCCGGGTTGTCGATCGAGCCCTCCGAACGCATATCGAGGGCGAGGAGTTCGGTGGCCGTGTTGGCGGGGTCACCGCCCGCGGAGGCCTTGGGAGCAAAGAGGGCCTCGGTCAGGCCGCCCTCAAACGGCGCGACGGAGCCAGAGCCGCCCTTGAGATCGATGTCGGTGGCGGGGTCGGTGACGGCGTAGCGAGCAAAGCCCGAGGGAGCGACTCCGAAGACGATGCGCCCGCCGGCGACGAAGTCCAGGCCGCCGTCCTGGGCGGTGAGCGGCACGCCGCCGGAGACGAACTGCGAGAGCACCGTGCCGCCGGTGCGCGAGCGGAGTGTGATCGCCGGGGCGTTGATATTCATATCGCCGAGGGTGGTCACGTCGCCGAGCGTCGCGCCGGAGGTGGCATTGACCGTGAGCGAGCCGAAGGCGGTGAGCTTCTCGTTGACGCCCATCACGAACTGATCGGCGTTGATGGTGAGCACGTCGGCGGCGTCGACCGCGGTCGAAACGCGGGAACCGTTGGACCCGCTGACGTACGACGACGCCATGACGATGGTGGCGGCCTGGGGGATCGCGGTCCGCGTGCCGCCGATCGTCAGTACGCCCAGCTTGTTGGTGTCGCCCACGGTGGAGCCGAAGCGAACGCCGGTGTTGATGAACGGGCCGGAGCCGCTCGATGTGTTGGCATCTCCCGCCTCGCCGGAGATCAGCGTGAGATCACGCGGGGTAGCGTCGGCGGAGTTGAGGGTCGACGCGAAGAAGATCGGGCCGCTGCCCGAGTTGACGGTGGTCGCGCCGGTGATGGAGACGGGGCCCTGGAAGAGGGCGCCGCTGGCGAGCGTGAGGGTGCGCGAGCCGCCGGTGTTGCCGAGCGTGCTCCCGCCGTTCACGTTGAGCGACGCGCCGCTGACATTGCCCGCCAGGGTCGACGCGCCGGTGAGATCGATCGCGCCGGAGGCGGTGACGTCGCCCGTGAAGGTCGACGCCGCGCCGGTGGTGAGGGTGGTGGAGGTGACGTTGCCGGCGACGTTGGCTCCGCCGGCGTAGGACTGAGCGCCGGTGGTGCTGGCGTTGCCGCCAATGGTCGCGCCGCCGCCGGAGACGGTCAGGGTGGAGCCCTGGACGTTGCCGGTAATGGCCGCTCCGCCCGCGTAGGACTGGGTGCCCGTGGTGGTGGCGTTGCCGCCGATGGTGGCGGCGCCGCCGGTGACGCCGATGCTTGAGCCGGTGACGTTGCCGCCGAAGCCGGCGGTCCCTGCGACGTTGATCGCGCCGCCGACGACGTTGCCGGTGACGCTGGTGTTGCCGGTGTAGTTCTGATCGCCGACGGTGGTGACCCCGCCGCCGACGGTGGTCGCGCCCGTCGAGGTCAGGCTGCCGCCGGTGACGTTGCCGGTGACATTGGTGGCGCCGGCGAGGGTGATCGCGCCGGCGGTGTTGAGCGAGGTCGCGTTGATGGCGGCGCCGGTGACGTTGAGAGCACCCAGACGGGTGGTCGCGCCGACCGCGCCGAGGGTGGCGTTGCCGGAGCCGGCGTTGACGACGAGGCTGCTGGCGTCGGCGGCGCTGGCGTTGACGCCCGCGAGCGTGATGTCGTCGCCCGCGGCGCCCGCGGTGGAGATGGTGGTGTTGGCGGTGGTGAGGGTGGTCGGGCCGGTGACGACGATGGTGCCCCCGCCGTTGCTGGAGAGGTCGCCGCCGAGGGTGAGGTTGCCGGCGATGGACTGCCCGCCGCCGGTGTTGACGCCGGCGCTGGTGGTGTTGGCGGCGACGACGGCAAGGCTCTGGAGGCGGGTGGTTCCGCCGGCCACGCCGTTGATGGCGACGTTGGCGGCCCCGGCGCTGACGGAGAGGTTGGACGCGCCGTTGACGGTGCCGTCGAAGACGATGTCATCGCCCGCCGCGCCGGCGGTGCTGACGTTGACCGAGGGCGCGCCGAGGATGGTCGGGCCGTCGACGCCGATCGCGCCGGCGCCGGTGGAGGTCAAGTCGCCGTTGAGCGTGACGCTGAAGTTGGTGGCGGAGGTGTAGCCCTGGGCGCCGGTGGTGGTGACGGAGTTGACGCCGATGTTCTGCCCGAAGACCGCGAGGCTGGTGAGCGGCGTGGTGCCGCCGGTCGCGCCCGAGAGGGTCACGTCGCCCTGGTTGGCGTCGAGCGTGAGGGCGGTGGCGCCGTTGGTCGTGCCGCTGACCGAGATCGCGCCGATCTCGGTGCTGATGGTGCGGCTGGCGCCCGAGAGTGCGAGGTTGCCGGTGACTCCGATCGCGCCCGAGGTCGTTGAGACCAGGTCGCCCGAGGTGCTGGTGTTGCCGGTGTAGGTCTGGGCCCCGGTGGTGCGGACACCCGCGACGCCGATGGTGTTGCCGGTGGCGATGAGCCCGCTCAGGGGCGTCGTGCCGCCGGTCGCGCCGGTGACGGAGACGTCGCCCGCGCCCGCGTTGAGGGTGAGGGCGGTGCCGACGCCGGCGAGCTGCCCGTCGAGCGTGCCGGTGATGGTGATGTCGTCGCTGGCGGCGCCGCCCGCGGTCGTGATCGACTGGGTGCCGGTCGTGACGATGGTGTTTCCCGTGAGGTTGATCGCGCCGGCGGTGGTGCTGGCGAGATTACCGCCCAGCGTGGTCGCGCCGGTGTAGGTCTGCGCCCCGGTCGTGGTGACGCCCGCGACGCCGATGGTGTTGGCGGTGGCGGCCAGGCTTGTAAGGGGCGTGGTCCCGCCCGCCGCGCCGGTGATGACCACGTCTCCCGCGCCGGCATTCAGCGTGAGGGCCGAGGCGCCGTTGACGGTGCCGACCAGGCGGATGTCGTCGGTGGCGGCTCCGCCGTTGGTGGTGATCGAGTTCGTGCCGCCCGTGAGGGTGGTGTCGCCCTCGACGCGGATCGAACCGGCGGTGGTGCTGGCCAGGTCGCCCGCGAGCGTGGTGTCGCCGTTGTAGACCTGGTTGCCGGTGGTGGTGACGTCGTTGACGGCGATGGACGCGCCGGTCGCGGTGAAGCTGGTGAGCGCCGTCGTGCCGCCGACCGCGCCGGTGATCGTGGCGTCGGCGGTTCCGGCATCAATGGTCAGGGACTGTGCGCCGTTGACGGTGCCGAAGATGTCGACGGTGCCGGTGACGCCCGCGGTGGTGGAGAGCGTTGTCGCCCCCGAGAGGAGCACCGCGCCGGTGTAGGACTGGAAGGTCGTGGTGCTGACGTTGCGGATCGAGAGGTTTCGTCCGGTGACGATCAGGTTGAGGAGGCGGGTCGTGTCGCCGACGTTGCCGCCGAACGACACGTCACCGTTGGTGCCCGCGCCGACCTGCAGGGCGTTGTTCCCGCCCGTGCTATCGACGTCGCCGTTGAAGACGATGTTGGCGCCGGTCGGCGTGCCGCCGCTGTCGGTGGTGTCGATGAGGGCGGTACCGGAGACGACCAGGGTCTCGTTGAAGGTGACGACGCCCGCGTTGGTGCGGACCGTGGCGCCAAGCGTGGCGGGCGCGTCGAAGAAGATCGCCCCGCCGTCGTTGACCATGAGCGTGCTGACGGTGATCGAGCCGCCCGCCCCGGTCATGCGGAGAGCGAGGGGATCGCTGAAGACCGTGCCGTTGACGGCCCGCATCGCGCCGGTGCCGTTGGTGCGCCCGATGTTGATCTGGGCAAAGCCGTCCTGCACGCGCCCGATCTCGTTGGCGGTGAGGTCGAAGATCCCGGCGGTGGGGTCGCCCGGGGTCGAGCCCTCGGTCTGGGCCAGGTCGACCGGGCGGTTCTGCGTGAAGGGCTGCATCGTCAGCGTGCCGGTGCCCGACACGTCGGCGTTGATCTGAAGTTCGTCGGCCTCGAGGGTGAGGGTGTTGGCCCCGGCGTTGATCGTCGATCCGAAGGTGAGCGTGCCCGTGCCGGTGCTGATCGTGACATCCGCGCCGCCGATCGTGACCGCGCCCGAGACCGTGGTGTCCGCGGTCATGGTCAGGTCGTCGTTGATGGTGATGGCCCCGTTGGTGTTGAGGCACTCAAGCGTGAGGGCGGGGATGATCGTGATGCTGGTGCCCGAGAGCGTGAGGCACGAGCCGTTGACCTTGCTGGCGGTCGCGATCGTGACCGCGCCGTTGTCGGAGCGGAGGGTGTAGTCAACGCCCGTGAGCCCGCCGGCGAACTGCGTGTCCGCGGCGGTGCCGTTGCCCGCAACGCCGTCCACGATCGCACTGTCCTGGCGGACGATGAAGGTCGTGGGCGAGGTGCCGCCCGTGGTGCCCTGGAAGGTCGGGCCGTTGGACAGCATGTCGGCGCTGGCCGAGCCGGCGCCGGAGCCCGCGCGGAAGGTCTGGGTGGGCGACGCGACGGTGACGCCCGCGCCGAACGCGATGTCGCCGCCGTTGCCGTCGGTGTCGGAGGAGAGCGTCGCCGAGGTGGGCGCCGTCACGTTGTTGTTGATGGTGAGGGCGCCGGGGGTGGAGACGCTGAGCGTTCCGGCGCTGGTGACGCCGGAGGCGGCCGCGAAGCTCCCGCTCGACGAGACCGAGCCGATCGTGAGGGCGTCGGCGTCCACATAGCTGACGTTGCCCGCTGAAGTTGTCGCGGCGAGCGTGCCCGCGTTGTTGGAAGCCTGGTTGAGCGTGATCGCCCCGCCGCCGCGAACACCCAGCGACGACGCGGTGATGGACCCGCCGGACTGCGTGACCGCGCCGGTGGAGGCGAGGCGTGCCGTGCCCGTGCCGGCGCTGATCGATTGCGGGATGGTGAGGGCGCCGCCGGTCGAGACGAGCACGTCGCCGTTGCTGGTCGTGACGCCGCTGGTCGCGCTGAACGCGCCCAGCGCCGAGATCGTGCCAAGGTCAAGGCCCGAGGCGTCGGTGTACTGCACCGCCGACCCGCCGCCGCTGGAACTGGCGGCGAAGGTCGTGACGCTGTTGCTCTGGTTGAGCGTCACCGCGCCCGCGGCCCGGACGCCCAGGCCGGTCGCGCTGATCGAGCCCGCGGTCTGGTTGACCGCGCCGTCGGAAACGATGCGGACGGTGCCGGTGCCGGCGTTCATCGTGCCCGCCAGCGAGACCGAGCCGGCGTTGAGGCTCAGGTTGTTGGAGCCCGGGGCGCTGAGCGTCGTGCCGCCGGTTGTGACGATCGACCCGCCCGCGCCCCTCATGGTGAAGGTGGTGGAGAGCGGGAGCGTCGCGTCGCCGATGGTCAGCGCCGCGGTGCCCGCCGCGTTACCGATGTTGATCCCGCCGAAGAACGCGCCGATGCCCGCCAGGTCCGTGGCGTCGATCGAGAGCGAGCCCGCGCCGGTGCCAACGCCGATCGTGGTCGCGGCGTTGAGCGAGTTCATTGTGATGGTCGCCGATCCGCCGCTGGAGAGCACATTGCCCGCGCCGCCAACGAGGTCGATGTCGTCGCCGACGAGCGTGAGATTGCCGCCCAGCGTGGACGCGTCGAGGTTGATCGCCGCGGAGCTGGTGATCGAGGCGTCGCCGGTGGCGCCGGTCGTGAAGACGCCGATCGAGCCGGCCGAGGTGTTCGTGGTGTCGAGCGTGATGTCGGCGTTGGAGCCCTGGGTCGTGAAGGCCGAGGCGCCCGAGCCCGAGATGGTGACCGCGCCGGAGTCGGTGATGTTGCCGGTGGTGGCGACGACATCCAGGATGCCGCCGATCGTCGACGCCGCCAGGTCAACGCTCGTGGCGTTGGTCAGGGCCACGTCGCCCGACGCGCCGGTGGTGTTGGCGCTGATCGCGCCGTCCACCGCGAGCTGGTTCAGCGTGATCGTCGCGTTGGAGGTCGTGGTCGTGAACGTGCCCGTGCCGCTCACGTCCACGCTCCCTGAGTCCGTCAGGTTGCCGCTGGCGGCGGTGACATCAAGATTGCCCGTGACCGTCGACGCGGCCAGGTCCAGGGCGGTGGTGTCGATGTAGGTAACGTTGCCGGTGGTGGTCGCGTCGAGGGTGGTGACGGCGTTGGCGTTGCCGTTGAGCGTGAACGTGCCCGTGCCGTTGAGCGACAGCGAATCGCCGGTGACGCCCATGGCGGCGCCCTGCGTGATGCCGCCGGCGTCGGTTGTGAGGGTGACGATGCCGGTGCCGGTCAGGACGCTCTGGTCGAGCGCCATGGTGTTGCCGGTGCGGAGGGTGACGTTGCCGTCGGTGATGGCGACGCCGGTCGCGCCGGCGAACGCGCCGGAGGACGAGACCGTGCCGATCGACGCGCCGTCGGAGTCACGGAACGAGATCGCGTTGCCCGTGCCCACGCCGGTGGCGGCAAAGGTATCGACGTCGTTGGTAGAGGAAGCGAGCACCATGCCCGCGCTTGCGGAGCTGGCGCCCAGGGCCGACGCGGTGATCGCGCCGGAGGTCTGCAGGATCGCGCCGGTGGCGTTGAGGCGCACCACGCCGGAGCCGGCGGTGATGTTCTGGGCGATGCCGAGCTCGCCGCCCGACGAGAGGACGACATTGCCGTTGCTCGTGACGACGCCGGTGGCGCCGGTGAAGCTGCCGCTGGACGCGACCGCGCCGACGCCGACATCGTCGAGGTCGGTGTAGCTGACGGTGTTGGCGGCCCCGGCGGTCGAGATCGCGACCGTGGTCGCGTTGTTGTTGGCGTTGGTGAGGACAACGTCGCCCGCGCCGGAGGCGACGACGCCGAGCGCGTCGGCGAGAACTCGGGCCGACTGGGTCACGCCGTTGGCGGTCTGGAGGCGCACGTCGCCCGAGCTGGTGATCTGCTGGCTGATGGTGAGGCTGGGGGTGTCGATGAGGATGTCCCCGCCGCCGGTGGTCGCGATGCCGGAGGTCGCCAGGAAGAGGCTCAGGGAATCGGCCCCGATCGAGCCGCTGGTCAGGGCGTTGTCGGTATCGAGCGCGAGGTTGTTGCCCGAGCCGGAGCTGAACGCGGCGACCTGGGAGTAGGTGTTGCCGTTCAGGGCGATGTCGATCGAGCCGGCGCGAACGCCCAGGTCGGTCGTGGTGATGGTTCCGGCGGACTGGGTGACACCCGCGGCCGAGCCGGTCACCAGGCGCAGCGTGCCGCCCGTCGTGTTGATGTTCCCGCCCAGGTCCATGGCGCCGGTGGAAAGAAGCAGGATGTTCTGCCCGGCGACCGTGAGCGAGCCGTTGTGATCGATCGAGCCGCCCGTGTTGAACCACAGCGACGAATCGCCCGACCCGACGACGGCGCCGGAGATCGTCATCACGCCGCCCGAGGGGGTGCGGACGTAGAGCGGGTCGCTGATCGGGAAGGCGTCGATGGTGGAGTCGGCGTTGCTGTTGGTGCGACCGACGGTGATGAGGTCGATGCCGTCGGCCAGGGCGTCGAGGTCGGTGTCGTCGAGGACGAGCTGGGTTCCCGCGCCGCTGGTGCCCAGCACGATCTCGCGCGTGGTGGTGACGGGGAGGATGTCGAGCGTGCCGGTGATCCCGACCGTGTCATTGCCGCCGGTGAAGTCCACGTCGTCGGTGTTGAGGGTGACATTGCCGTCCACCGTCGAGGCGCCGATCGAGACCGACGTGGCGGCGGGCATGGTGAGGGAGACCGTGCCGCCCGAGCCCGTGTTGAAGGAGGCCGCCGAGCCGAGCACGGGGTTGGTGATCGTGATCGTGGAGCCCGTGCCCGCGGTGGTGAACGAGGAGGTGCCGGTCACGTCCAGCTGGTCGAGGGTGATCGAGGCGCCGTTGGCCGGGGCGCTAAAGGTCGCGTTGCCGTTGACGTCGATCGGGGCGGCGTCGGTGATGTTGCCGGTGGTGGCGGTGACGGAGAGGTCTCCCACCACGGTCGACGAGGCGTCGAGGTCGACGCCGGTTGCGTTGACGATTGTGACGTTGCCCGCGCCGGTGGCGACCGCGATCGCACCCGTCGCGGCGAGGTTGTCCAGCGTGATGGCGCCGCCGGCGCTGAACGAGGAGGTGCCCGCGAAGGTGGCGCTGGTGGTGTCGGTGATGCCGCCGGTGGTGGCGATGGCGGTGAAGGAGCCCGCGCCGTTGGTGTGGCTGAAGGTGTCGAGCGTGAGCGAGCCGGTGCCGTCGTTGAGGATGATGGTGCTGCCCGAGACCGAGCCTGTGACGGTGCCGAGGTCGTTGGAGGAGTTGGAGAGGAGGAAGGACGCGCCGCCGGAGAGCGTGAGCGTGCCCGTGGCGATCACGACGCCGCCGGATTCCAGCACGTTGCCGCTGGCGGCGGTGAGGGCCATGGCGCCGGCGTCGGAGTCGACGTTGTTGAGGAGGGTGAGCCCGCCGCCGATGTTAAGGGTGACCGCGCCGTTGCCGGTGGTGCCCACGCCGAAGGTGGCGCCAAACCCGCCCGAGGCGGTGACGTTCGACACGTTGAGGGCGTTGGTGTCGCGATAGCTGATCGGGGCCGCCGCGCCGCTCGTGAACGCCGCGAACGACGTGAAGCTGTTGCCCGATTCGGGGAGCGAGATTCCCGTCGCCGCGCGCACGCCCAGCGTCGCGCCGGTCAGGGCGGTCGCGCCGGCCTGCGTGACCTGGCCGGTGCTGGACTGCAGCCGCACCGTGCCGCCCGCGGCGGCAAGGTTGGCGTTGAGCGTCAGATCGCCCGACGACAGGAAGAGCGCGCCGCCCGAGCCGCCGGTGATCGTCGCGCCCGTTGTGATGGTGGAGCCAGACGAGGTGAACGAGAGCAGGCCGTTGCCCGAGTTGACCGTGGCGCTGGTCGCGAGAGCGCCGGTCGAGGTGAGCGAGACCGCCCCGCCGCTGGTCGCGATGCTGTTGTTGACGTTCAGCGCACCGCCGGAGCTGATGGTGGCGGCGCCGTTCGTGGTCGTGATACCCGAGACCGCCGAGAAGCTCCCGCTCGACGACACCGAGCCGATGTCCAGCGCATCGGTGTCGGTGTAACCGACGCTACCCGACGATGTGGTCGCCGCGAACGTCGCGGCGTTGTTGGACGCCTGATTGATCGCGATCGCCCCGCCGCCGCGAACACCCAGCGACGATGCGGTGATCGAGCCGCCCGACTGCGTGACGGTGCTGGTGGAAGCGAGGCGGACCGTGCCCGCGCCTGCGTTGATCGACGCCGGGATGGAGATCGCGCCGCCCGAAACGAGCACGTCGCCGCCGCCGGTCGCGATCGCGCCCTGGGCGGTGATGGAGCCGTTGAGCGTGGAGACATTGATGGCTCCGCCCGCGGTGGTCAGTGCGCACAGATCGATCACGCCAGCGCTCCCGCCGTCGGTCGAGCCGTTGATAGTGATGGTGCCCGCGCCCTGGGTGCGGATGACGAGGGCGGCGCCCTCGGCCGAGCCCGTGAGATCGATCGTGCCCGCACCGTCGCCGACATTGTTGCGAGTCTCGAGCGTGAAGTTCCGGCCGGTGGAGATCGTGAGTTCGTCGCCCGCGAAGTCGCCGTTGGTCAGGATGCTGTTGCGCGCCTGGAGGATGATGTTGGCGTCGGTGCCCTCGATTTCCGACTCGGTGACGATGAAGGGGTCGGGCGTGCCCGCGCCCTCGTCGGTAAAGCTGATGGTGCCCTGGGTGTTGGAGCCCGAGTCGTTGATGAGGTTGGTGGCGCTGGCGTCGGTGTCGTCCGAGCCGTCGGCGTTGCCCGCGGCCGAGCCGTCGATGCGGATGTTGAGCGGGTCATAGAGGACCGTGCCCGCGTTCCCCTTGGGCGCGGAGAGGTCGACGTTGTGGGCCGCGTGGAGATACTGCGCGCCGGAGATTTCGACGAAGCCGCCGTCGCCGCCCTGCGCGCCGCCGCGGGCCGTGATGAGCCCCTGGAACTTGGTGGTGTCGTCGGACCAGACAATGACCTTGCCGCCATCGCCCGACGTGATGGCGTCGGCTCGCACGACCGAGCCGGAATCGACATTGGCCAGAGAGGCGTTGCGCTGGGCGCCCTTGCCCTGCAGATCGCCGCCGATCAGCACCTGTCCGCCCTTGGCGTCGCCGGACGCATCAATGGTCGCGTTCACGAGCGCCACGCGGTCACCGAGGATCTCGACCGAGCCGCCCTTCCCGCCCGCGGAGGTGTCGGAGACGTCGATCGTGCCCGACGCGACCGTCACGCCGCGCGAGGTCTCCATCTGCACGCGCTTGGCCTTGGCGACGCCCTTGTTGAACACCGCGACCGCGAAGGTGTCGCCGGCGCCGAAGCGGGCCTTCTGCGTCGCGGCGGTCCCCTCGCCGCCCTCGGGGCCCACGCCCGTCGCCTTGGCGGTGTCGACCTGGGCGTAGACGTGCCCGCCCTCCTCGCCGATGAGGACGCTCTGGCCCGAGGCCATGATGATCGTGCCCTGCGGGGCGCTGATCGTGCCGAAGTTCATCGCGGCCGAACCGACCAGGGCCGCCACCCCGCCCGGCGCCGTGGTGATCGTGCCCTCGTTGACGACCTTGCCCTTCACATCCGTGAAGCGGTTGATGTTGCGGAGGAAGTCGGCGTTGGAGATGTTTCCGGCGGCGGCGAAGATGCTCCCGGAGTTGACGACCGCGCCCGGGCCGAAGTACACGCCCGCGGGGTTGACGATGTACACCCGCCCGTTGGCCGACAGCGAGCCGTCGATCTGCGTGGGCGAGGACGAGTTGATCCGGTTGAGCACCCGCGCCAGCGCGTCGGGCTGCACGAAGTTCACCGACTCGCCCGGGCGGATGTTGAACGAGTTGTAGTTGATGATCGTGTTGTTCGCCGCCGTGATCGTCACGTTGTTGCCGAAGCGCACGAACCGGGCCTGCCCGGCGGCGACCTGCTCGCCCGCCACGCCTTGTACCTGGCCCACCGCCACGCCCGCCAGCGCCAGCAGGCCGCCCGAGAACGCGCCGCCGAACACAAACCGCGTCCGCAACGCGCGCCCCGCGGCCAGCGCCAGCGTCAGACCCTCGCGGCCACCGATCATCGACTTGGCGCTCACCGACTTGGCGTTCAACGTCTTGGTGTTCATGGCAATCCTCGTGTCATCGGGGCATCCTCGCCCCGTCTCGTGTGCATCGTTCGATCCAAACCACCCATCCGAACCCGTCCCCGCGAAACGGCGGGGCTCCTCACCCGGAACTCCGTACCCCGAACTCGTCGCCCGAATCTCCCCGCTCAGAACAGCAGCGTGAACGACAGGTGGAAGCGGCTGCTCCCGGCGGAAACAAACTCCCCGCCACCCTCTTTGTTCACTTCCTCCATCGCCACGCCCCAGTCGGCGCGGACGTTGACGTTGCGCAGCACCTGCAGCTCCAGTCCCAGGCCCGTGCCCACCAAAGTCTCGTCGTACTCGAACGACTCACGCTCGTTGTTGGTCACATGGCCCACGTCGATGAACGCCTTGGCGATCAGGTCCCAGTCCGCCGTGCCGTAGTACGGCGATTGCGGCGTGGTGCGGAACTCGCGCCCGAAGAGGCGGCTCGGCTCCCGCGCCGCGAACGCGTTGGGGATGTGGAAGCGATACTCAAGGCTCGCGACCACCGAGTTGTCGCCCGCCACCACCGACTCCGGGTACCCGCGCACGCTGTAGAACCCGCCCGCCACCGCCTCGAACGTCGGCACCAGGCGGCTGCCCAGCGCGTTCTGCCCGCGGAAGCTCCCGACCAGTTCGTGCGCCAGCGTCATCCCCTTGCCGTCCGCCGTCCCGCCCCGCGGATTGAACAGCGGCTCCAGGTACAACGATTGCGTCAGGTCCCAGCGGAAGACCGCGAACTCGTCATCGGGATTCGAGCGGCCCATCTTCTCGATCTCGGCTTCCTCCGTCCCCGCCATGCCCGACACGTTGAACTCCACCAACGCCTCGGCGAAGGTTCGCGCGAAGTTGGTGTCGCGCGTGTACCGCGCCCCGACATACGGCAGGAAGAAATCGTCCTCGCCCTCGATGATGTTGATCGGGTCGCTCTCGTTGCGGATGTTGACGTTCTGCCAGCGGGCGCCGCCCACCAGGTCCAGGAACGACGGGCCCCACTGCGCCACGTTCCACGCCAGCTCGCCGCCCAGGCTCCAGCCGCTCCCCGTGAACTTCGCCTGGCTGATCCCGACGTCCGACGCCGTGAAATCCGTCCACGAGCCGTAGACCTTGGCCCGCAGCTTGTTCGAGAGGAGCGGGAACTCATAGCTCGGCGTGACGGCGTGCGACGAGTCGAACCCCGCGGTCGAATACTCCAGCTGCAGGATGTCGTCGTGGTTGGTGAGCTGGTTGTGGGTGAACCCGAAGCGCTCGCGCCAATCCTCGGTGTTCTTCGTGCCCGTGTTGGACACCTGGAAGTACAGCATCCAGGGCTTGTTCTCGCCCACGAGGTAGTCGATCTGCGCGCCGCCCTCTTCGTCCGCCGCCGCCACCGCGATGTCCACCACGCGCCCCGGATGGCGCTTGAGCTGGTACGCGTAGCTGTCCAGCTTGTCCTTGCGCAGGAGCTGCCCGGGCACGACCGGGCTGCGGGCCCGGATGCCGGCGTGGGCCGGGTGGTTGATCGCCGGCTCGCCCTCGAAGCGCTCGCCGCGCGCGATGGTGCGGACGTCCTTCACCACCGCGGTGTAGATGACGAAGACCAGGGCCGTCCGCCCCTCGCGTTTGTCCTTGCCGGTCTGCTCGTCGATGTCCTCGTCGCTGGGGCTGACGAACACGCCGTAGACCCCGCGACGGTTCAATTCCTCCAGCACCGACGCCGCGATCGCGCCGACCGCGCTCTTGCGGAAGATGCCGCCCGAGCCCTCGGTGATCTCCGACAGCTTGAGCGAGACGCTCTCGACGCCCGGGCGCGGGTTCACATAGCCCTCGGGGAGCTTGCCCAGGCGCACGGTGAGATTCTGGAATCGCTCGTCCTGCACGTCGGGCTGCCCGGGATTCTCGCGGGCGTATACCAAGAGCACGCGCGAGATCGGATACGCCTCGCCGTCGCTGGTCATCAGCTTCGAGGGGTCCTCCTGCGGAGCCGCCGCGGGTGCGTCGGCCTTCACCGCCACGCCCGCCGACTCAGCGCCCGCGCCGGCCGGGGGTTCGCTGGGTGGCGACGCGGGTTGCGCCTCCTGGGCCCGCACGCCCGAAGCCAGTCCCGCCGCCAGCGCCACCGCCATCGCCGCCGACCATCCCATCGCCACGCCGTGCTTTCCGAATTCGCGCGTCCGACCCATTCGCGTTCCTCGCTCTCGGGCTTCCCGGCAGCAACTCGACCACCACCGCGCTCCGCGGCCCGTCGCCGAATCGCATCATCGTGCCCGCGAAAAAATCACCCAGCACTCTCAGACAAGAACACCACGGGCGATCCGAGCGGATCACCCCATCTTTCATTCCGCCAGCCTAGCTCCACAAACCAAACACCGTCAACCCGACCCCAAACTCCTTCCCTTCGTGAATCCCCCAGCTTTCCACAATTGCTCGAATCGCGCAATATATGCGCCTGATCTGAATTACGGCTTCGCGCGGATCAGTTCCATCGCGGCAACCGCGGCCTGGGCCGACTTGGTCGTGATCGGGACCGGCTTGGCCGCCGCACCCGCCGTGAACGCGAGCCGGAAGCCAACATCGCTGAACTCCTTGCCCACCGCGTTGGGCGGGATGGTCTGGGGCGTCGCGTGTTCGATCTTGGCCGGCGAGAGCGCCGACGCCCCGATCACCCGCCCCAGAGTCCCGATCTTCATGGCCTCGTTCTTGTCGGCGATCGGGTCGATCGCGCTGGTGGTCACAAACTCGGCGACGTTGCCGACCAGGTTCTTGATCCGTGCGCCCGCGCCGGCGTTGACATCCGCGAACCACACCACGCCATCGTCGCCCGGAACCGCGGGCGTCACGTCGCGCGGGAGCTCCGGCCCGCCGAACACGGCGTCGTTGAGCTTGGGCGCGCCGCCCACCGCCTGGCTGAAGTCCCAGACTTTTTTCCACGCCGCGTCGCGCCGGTTCGGCGTACCGCCGGAATCCATCGCCGCCGCCGCAGCCCACTCCTCCGCCGTCGGCAAACGGCACCCCGCCGCTCCCGCCACGAACGCCGCCGCTCCGATCGACACGAACTGCATCGGCGTCTGGGCGTTGGGCGCGGGCGGGCGCGAGCCCGCGGGATAGAGCTCCTTTTTCGTGGGCGTGGTCATGGCCCGGAAGTTGCCGCTGTTGAACCAGCCGGCGCTCCAGTCTTCCGAGTCCGGGCAGGGCTGGATGGCGGTCGCCTGACGCCCCGTCAGTTTCCAATCCCAGCCGCGCAACGAGTTAATCGAATTGGCGCGCTCGGGCTTCGGGAGCACGCTCAGAACATCACCCCACACGCTCCCGGATTCGGCGATATCCGCCACCAGCCCGATCGAGGCCTCGGTGGTGGCGATGTACGACGTCACCCCGCCGACTTCCAGCCGCGCGAACTCGAGCGGCTGGCTGGTGCGTCCCTTGGGCGGGAAGAAGGCGACAACGTCGCCGTTGTCTCGCACTTCGGCCCGCCATCCCTTGGCGCCCGGGCCGCTCTTGGTTGGATCCACGCCCGACGTGACGGTCGCGTTGAGCACGCCGAGCACGCCGTCGAGACCCGGGCCCTTCTCATCGCCCACGCTCGTGAGGAACGCGGCGAGGCGCGTCCGAAGTTCCGAATCGCCAGAGTCGCCCTTGAACGCCGCCGCATCGCGCTTGAGCTTGGCCAGTTCGAGGTTGTAGCGAATGGGCGCCGCGACCTGCGCGGGGCTCACCCGGAACGCGGGCAGATACGACTCGGCCTCGAGCAACGCTTCGGGCGAAGTTTGGGCGGCCGCGTATCGCGACCAGATCTTCGCCGCGTCGGCGAGCACTCGCTTCTGGAGCAACGCGCCGCGCTCGCCGCCCACGTCGTTGGTCGACGTCTCCATGGTCGCGACCGTCGCCGCCGCGCCCTTGAGGTTGGCGGGCGTGGCGGGCCAGTTCGCGCCGCCCGCGGCCAGCCTCGACCACGCCGCAAGCTGCTCGGCGAGCTTCGCGCCCGTCGCGTGGGCCTCCAGCTCCGTCGCGTCGGTGCTTGTCGTGATCTTCTTCAGCGCCTCGACACGCTCGATCGTCTCGCGGGCCGCCGGCGTCGCGTCGCCGAACGCGGCGAACTCGGGGCTGGCGCTGATCCTGGCAAAGACCGCGTCGACGCTCTGGCCGTCCGCCGTCTTCTCGCCGATCACATAGCCCTGGTGGAGCAGACCATCGAGCTGCACGAACTGCCGGCGCAGGGCGTCTCGCTCCTTCTCGACCTGCGCGGTCCGGGCGGCCTCATCCTTGGCCTTTTTGTCCGCGGCGTCCTTCGCCGCCTTGTCCGAAGCCGCCTTGTCCGCGGCCTCCTTTGCCTTGCGGTCGGCTTCTTCCTTCGCCGCCTTCTCCGCGGCTGCCTTGTCCGCTGCTTCCTTCACCTTCCGATCGGCTTCTTCCCTGGCCTTGCGGTCTACCTCGTCCTTCGCGGCTTTTTCGGCGGCGGCCTTATCCGCCGCAACCTTGTCCGCTGCTTCCTTCACCTTCCGATCGGCTTCTTCCCTGGCCTTGCGGTCCACCTCGTCCTTCGCCGCCTTATCCGCCGCTTCCTTGGCCAGGCGTGCCTCTTCCACCTTTCGAGCTTCCTCGGCCTTCTTGGCCTCCTCCGATTTGCGCTGCGCCTCGAGCGCCGCCGCGTCGGGCTGGTTCGGCTTAGTTTCCGGCGGCTTGGTCTCGGTGGGCTTGGTCTCCGTGGGCTTGGTCTCGGGCTTGTCATTGAGCGCGATATTGGGCTTCTGGTCTTCCCATGGCCGCCACACCGCCAGCCCACCTCCCACCACGACCACCGCCGCCACCGGCAGGAACCACGGAAATCCCTTCTTCTTCCCCGGCGAACTTACTGGCGCCGCGGGCGTCGGCGCGGCCTCGATCTTGGGCGCTTCCTTGGCGGCCGGCTCGGGCGCCTTCACCACGTCGCCCGACCATCCCGCCACCGTCGCCTTGCACCGCGCCATGAAATCCGGCGTGATGGTGTACGGCACATCGCTGGCCGGCGCCAGCGCCTTGGTCCCCGCACGCAGGCAAAACAACTGCGGCGCCGCGGGATCGCCCACCACCAGGTCGGCAAACCCGATCTCCCCGGCGGCGACCAGCGGCACGAGCACGAACTGTGAGACCGATCCATCGACCTCGCGCGAGAGCACGCCCATCCAGAACCGGGCCGCGTCGATGCTCGACGCGCCGATCATGGGCACGCGCAAGTGCTGGGCCCGCGCGTCGATCATGCGCGTGGTCTTTTTTCCGTCGCCCTTGCCGACGGGGCGGAAGGGGGCCATCTCGCGCTCGATCTCGTACATCACGCGGTGCATGGCGACCGATTCGCCCGACATCCCCGCGCCCGCGAGCATCGCCGCAAGCTGCTTGGGCGAAGCAACGAACGAATCCGCGTCGCCGGCGCCCTCGCCGGCCATCGCCTCGCGCAGGCGGGCCCGCGTCTGTTCGGCGATCTGGATGACCTCCGCGGCGCTGGCGGCCGCCTGGCACTTCTCCTGCATCCCCGCCAGCGCGGGCATGACGTGCGACGCGATGAACGACGAGGGGAGGTTGTCGCACTGCGCGACGACGACCATGGGATACTTGCTGCGTCCCTTGCCGTCCTTGCTCGACCACAATCGGCCGACGACCAGCCCGCCGGGCGTGCGCCAGACAAACTCATGGGCGAACGCCGAGAGGCGAGCCGAGTCGTCGAGCGCCTCCCACGAGCCCGCGTCGATGTTGCCCGCGATGCACTCGAAGTACATCACGCGCTTCACCTCCGCAAGGCGCTTGGTCTCGATCCCCAGGTCGTCGATGTGGTCGTCCCAGCCCGGGTGCTTGCCGAACACCGCGAGAAAGAGCTGAGCCTTGCCTTGGATCGCCATCGTCGTCGTTCCCAGTCGCCGGGGCGCGGCCCGAATCAGCCGATCGCGCCGTCCCCGACGAACCCCGTCACCACCCAACACGCGGCACGCGGCCGCGAACCTCACGCCGCCCGATCACTTCCACTTGTCGCCCGTGGGCCACACCTTGTGTGACGGCACCGGCGCGCTGAACTTCAGGCCGAGCCACATGTAGTACTTCTTGCCGCCCTCGCTGAACTGCACCGGCACGCGCCACTCGGCGCTCTCCGCGTCCGGGGCCTTGGGCTTCCCGGCTTCGGTCGGCGACGCGTCGGGCTCGCACATCAGCTCCAGCACGTGCCACGGCGTCGCCAGCGTGCGCGTCGCCGCGGGCTCGCTGTCTCCCGTCGCCTTGAAGAACTGGATCGTCAGACCTTTGCCCGCCGGGATCGGCGCGTCGCTCGCGAGCACCTTCTGCCCGTCGGTGTTGGTCGCGACGCCCGTTGGCTCGCCGAGCTTCACGCTGATCTTGTTGAACACGCCCGCGGCGTTCAGCACGCCCTCGGTCTTCTCAAGCTGGTTCGCCGATTCATTGAACCCAAGGTCCGTCAGCGACGAGATCGTCACCTTCACCTCGCCCGCGGCGCTGGCGCCCGCGACCCACGGCGACCAGGCCCGCAGCGCCGCCAGGAGCTGCGGCTGGCTTTCGAACCCGCTCCCGCCGAACATCGTCGCCAGCGCCGAATCCGCCGGAACAACGCCCGTTTGGCCGCCCGCCGCCAGCGCCGACTCGGGCCCGCCGCCGGTCTTCTGGACTTCCGCCACCGACGGGAGCGCGTTAGAGAACTGCTTGATCTCGTCCACCGACAGCGCCCCGCCCGCCTCGGCGCCCCGCTCCATCACCAAGGGCATCTTGCGGAACGCCGCCTTGTTCCGCAGCAGGTTTCCGCTCTCGGTCCCGAACTGAATCGCCAAAGCTTCGATGAAGCGAATCCGCGCCATATCCCAGTAGCGCTGGCCGAGGCCCCTGCCGCCCTCGGGGTTGTTCGGCATGTCACGGAGGAAACGCTGGCGGAAGTTCTCGCCGGTCAGGTCCCCGATCCGCGTCTTCGCATCCGCGACCGTTGCGGGCAGCTTCCCAAAGCGATCCGTCATGTCCAGTTCGCGAGCGCTGCGATAGCCCGTGTCTTCCAGCTTCGAGAGGTCTGAACTGATCGCGTCGATCCACCTTTGCATTTCATCAGCGCCGACACCTTCGGATTCCTTCAACCCGGGCGCCGTGATCACGGTCTTCATCACTTCCGAGACAAGGCGAAGATCGCGGAACACGTTTGACGAGCCCGAGGCGAGATCACCGATCTGCTTCTTGGCATCGGTCCATGAGGCGGGAGTCTGCGGTTCGGCCTGAACGGCCAGGCCCTTGGTCCAAGCCGAGAAGTAGTCCGCGGCGTACCGCTTGATCGCGCCCCGCGCCTCGCTCGCCTGGCGGCGCAGGTTCTCGTCGCCCAACGCCGTCGGGTCCTTCTCGCCGATCGCCGCGTTCACCTGCACGACGTCGGCGAAGATCATCGCCGCCGCGTTGGGATCGAAACGCGGGTCGATTGGGATCTTCTTCCCGTCGAGCAGCGTCATGGGGAGAGTCAGCGTCACGCCCAGCTTCGACGACGGGATGATCCCCTCGGCGTTCGCCGGCCGCTCCGCCGCCAGCGTCTTGACGCGGTCGTTGACCCAGCTCACGTCCGACGACGTGCCCGAGAGCGCCGCCGCCACCATCGAGGTCTTGACGCCGCGCGCGCCCATCTGCACCACGAACTCCGCGTTCTCCTTGGCGTTGCTCTGCGAGAGAGCGCTGGTCGCCTGGTTGATCTGGTTCTTCAGGTCCGACAGCTTCTTGTCGACCTCCGCGCCCCCGGTCGACAGCTCGCCCCACAGGGGCTTGGGCGCCTCAACCTTCAACGACGCGTCGGCCAGCTTGTAGGCGCTGGCCCGGGCCTCGTACACCCGCGCGTCTCCCACCCTCGCAAGCAGCTTCGCGCCCGCGCCGCCCTCGCCCAAATAGCCGCGGATCATCGCCAGCCGCTCCGACAAGCCCTTGGACAGCAACTCGTCGCGCGAATTCTCAAGGGCCGTTTTCACCGCCTTGATGTCGTCGGGCCAGGGCGAATTGGCCATCGCCAGGAGCGCCTGGGCCTTGCTCGAAGCCTCCTTGGCCTTGGCCTCCGCCTGGTCCACCGCCGCCACGCCCGTGGTCGTGGACGTACTCGCCGTCGTCGCGCCCGCGCGCGGCGCGCCCAGCACCAGCGCGTACGCGCCCTCGGCCTGCAATCGCAGCTGCGTCTCCGCGTCCTTGAGCGTCGCCTCCAGCGTCGCCGAGTCAAACTTCGACGCCTCCATCGCCTTGCTCACGCGCGCCTGCGCCGCCGCCAGCGCCGCGTACACGCCGTTCCACTCCGCGACAAACGCTTCGTAGCCGCGCTCGCCCTTCAGGCTCTTGGGCGGATTGGCCCTCCACGCCGCCAGCTTGTCCGACAGGTCCTTCTCGGCCTTCTCGAACGCCGCCAGCGACTCGGCCACCTCGCCCACCAGCCGCAGCTTCTCGCTGCGCTTCTCGGGCGACTTCCAGTATTCGATGAACGCCTTGTAGCCGACTTTGATCGGGTTGGCGTCCTTCCCCAGCGCCGCGGGCGGCCACTTGCCCGCGCCCTGGTCATACGTCCAGCTCACCAGCGATTGCAGGTTCTCCAGGTCGGGCTTGGCCTTGTCAAACTCCGCCGCCGGCAGCACGTACTGCGCCAGCGCCGCGACATCGAGCGGCTCGGCCATCACGCCCGGATTGCTCGTCCCCTTGGTCAGCGCCGTGAGATCGTCCTTCAGCGACGAGCCCGTCGTGCCCCGCTCCAGGCGGATCAGCCCCGCGAGCGTGCGCGTGGCGGCCTCGTCCCACGGGCGTGCGCCGCTCCCGTCCACCATCATCATCTTCCGCGATTGCTCGATCATCGGCGCCAGCACCGAGCGCTCCACCAGCGCCGCCGACGCATCCTTGAGCTGCCCCGACAGGCTGCCCTTGCTAATCATGCCCAAGAGGTCCATGGGCTTGAGCAGGATCGGAACGCTGGGCGGGTTCTCCGCCAGCTCGCGCGATCGCGCCACCGCGCCGGCGCGATTCACCTCATCCAACCCGAACTTGATGTCCTTTGTCTCGCGGTACACAGGCGTCGCGCCGGCGCCGGAACCAAGCCCCACCGGCGCAAGGTCCGCCATGCCGCCCCAGAGCGTGCGCCACGACTCTTCCTTCTGGCCGATCTCTTTTCGGAACGAGTACGACGAGAAGAGCGTGAGCCCCAGGAGCACGACCGCCGCCGCGATCGCCGAGCCCACGACCATGAGGCGCTGGCGCGCCTGCTGCTTGTCGACGTTGGTGGCGCGGGTGACGAGCCCCTTCTCCTTGAACACCTTCTCCTTGAAGACGTCGCGGAGGAAGTACGACTTCTCCTCCGACACGCCGCCCGGGAGCTTGTCGACGCCTACGCCCAGCATCTTGGCGAGCTCTTCGTCGAGCTCCGCCCCCTGACGCATGGACGAGGTGAAGTAGATGCCGCGCAGGAACAGGGGCTTGGGCGACCACTCGCCCTGCACGAAGATCAGTTCCAGGTAGCGGCGCAGGCGCGACGACAACCGCGCCAGGCTGTCGGGGAGCGCGTAGAGCGCGTCGACCTGGTCGGTGCGGCGAGCCTGGGTGTCGTCGGTGTGGATCGGGTCGATCGTCAGCGCATAGCGACGGCGGAGCAGGCGCTGGCGCACCGATTCGATGTGCTCCGAGACCTGCTCGGGATTGAACACCGTGTCGAGCGCCGCGGGGTTGGACCAGCCCATCATCTGGTGCTGCAGCGCCGGGTCGGTCACGCTCTCAAAGAACTCGCGGAAGCCGGTGATAAGGTCGCACTTGGTGACGACCACGAACACCGGGAAGCGCACGTCAAGCACGCGCTGGATGGTGTCGAGCTGCTGGGCGATCTTGCCGGCCTTCTCCTGGATGTCGTCGCCCGAGTCCTTGATCAGGCTGTCGACGCCGATGCAAAGCAGCATGCCGTTGACCGGGCACAGCGGGCGCACGTCCTTGAGCATCTTGAGCAGCTCGCGCCACTCGTCGCCGCCGCCCTGCGCCGCGCTCTCCATGAAGATTCGGCCCGCGGTGTCGAGGATGACCGCGTCGTTGGTGAACCACCAGTGCATGTTGAGCGTGCCGCCCGCGCCCTGGAGATAGTTCTGAAGCCCCGGCGGGAACCCAACGTTGCAGTGGCGGATCGCCTCGGTTTTCCCAGAGCCCGACGGCCCGGCCAAGAGCACCCACGGGAGCGTGTACACGTTCTTGCCCGCCGCACGGAATTTCTCCACGCCCTCCTCGAACGACCGACGCATGTTGTCGATCGCGGCCCGCTTGGCCGGGTCCGCGCCCGCCGCCGGCCCGCCCGACGTCGACGCGAACATCCGCCGCACCAGCGTCAGCTCCTTGGCCTTCTCGCGGTGCTTGTAGATGAACTTGACCAGCCACCACGCGCCGATCGCCACCACCAGCCCCACCACGATGATGAGCAGCATCGTGGGCGAGAGCCCGAAGAACTTCAGCACGCCGCCCAGCCCCGTGGAGCCCTGCGCGAGCAACCGCACCATTTCGATCGTCCGAACCATGTGCTTGTCCTGATCGCCCGGAAGGCCCGGACGCGTTCGATCTTGTCATTCACCCAGCCGACCCCGCCCACAATTCCCACGCCAAGCCGCCGCATCCGGCGCGATCTCTACTTCGACTCCGCCGGCGTGTTGTTCACGATCCCGTCGAGCGCCTTGCCGATCGTCTCGGTCGCCTCGCGGTACCCGATCCAATTGGCCGCCAGGAGCGCCACAACCATGATGAGCAGCACCACCACCCAGCGCACGATCCCCGGCGCCGCCGAGATCTCAAGCTCCCGCTTGTCCACGTTCTGGTACGCCTCGGGGCAGATTCTGGCGTTCTCCTCCGCGTCCATCAGCGGCCTGATCCGCGAGGCGATCTCCAGCATCTTCTTCCGCAGAAAGTTCGGGCCGTCCGCCTGCCCCGTGTACATCCCCTTGAACCCCAGCGCCAGGCAGTTGTAATACACCGCCAGCCGCTGGTTGGCCGCGTCCCCCTGCTCCGCCAGCGTCTCGTCGAGCTGCACGAAGAAGTCCTGGTCGCCCGCGATCCGCTTCAGCTCCTCTTCCTGCAGGTGCTTCCACGAACGCGCAAAGGGCAGCGAACTCTCGCGCACCATGTAGTCCACGAAATAGATCAGGGGGAGCCTGACCTTTCCGAAGTGCTCGCCCAACCCCGCGCCCTCGGCCCGGAGTTTCACGTCCGCCAGCATCGAGCGCAGCTCGTTCCGAACCTGCGACGCGTCCACCAGGCCGCCCTTGCGGGCCAGCCGGTTCAAGCGGCAGATGTACTGGAACAAGGGCTCACAGAACTCCACGAGCGTCGCCATCGATCCTCCCAGGGCGCGCCGCCGTCAGCACACCCGAACCAAACTCTCGCCCGCGCGACCACCAAAGAACCAGAAAGACCCGCGATCACACCCCGCGCGCCGATTCCCGTCGGTTTCGCTCACTCCGCGCCCTCGGGCACCGTCATGTACAGATGAACCTCCGCGAACTCGAACTTCTCGCTCTCCGGCCAGCGGATCGCCACCTTCTTCTCCGCCGCGATCCGCTCCCACATCTGCTTGCTCTCGGCCCGGAGCAGCCGGAAATAGTTCAGACCCACCTGCGCCGGCAGCTCGTACGGCGGGTGCCGCTCTTCCGCCAGACGCACGCCGTAGATCATCAGCCGCTCCATGCTCCGAGGCATGAGCTTGAACTTGTCCGCGTCCTCCACCAGCTTCGCCAGCTCCAACGGATCCATCTTGGTCTTCACGCCCAGGAAGTACTCGTTGGGCTTGGTGATGTGCTTGTCCTCCAGGTTCGCCGCCAGCACCGCGCCGTCCTTGACGAACGCGACCTTGATGAACTTCGGCACGCTGCTCCGCGCCAAAAGCTGACGCACCCGCCGGTCCAGCTCAAAGAGCGGCACGCCCGGATTGTCGTGGTCATACTTCGGCGCCTCCCAAGGATCGCGGTCCGGCGTCAACGCCGCCAGCTCGCCCAGGCACCCGCGCATCTCCATGTACATCTCGAAAGGCGTCACGCCCGGCACGCCCGCCAGCGACGCGATCCGCGCCGCGTAGACGTTCAGTGTCCGCAACCGCAGCATCTGCTCGTACTGGATGCCGCGCAGGTTCTCGATCGAGAACCCGCCCCGCGTCAGCTCGATCACGCCCTCGCGCCGCGCCGTCTCCAGCTGGTTGCCAAGGTCGCGCACCAGGTTCACCAGCGCGCTGGACCCCCCCAGCACCAGGCACGGCGGGACGTACGTCTTGTCCTGCTGCGGGCGCCCGATGTCGTCCCCCGTCGCGTGCGCGATCCGCACCAGGGGCAGCACCTCCATGTCGCTCACATCGTCGCCCTCGACCACCAGCCGTGCGTTCAAACGCCGCACCAGCATCGCCTGGCGATTCTCGCCCGTGTTCTCGTCCGGGCGCGTGGCCTCGGAGACGTTGTACAGGCGCTTCACCTGCGAGCCCGCCGCGCCCGAGGCCGGGTCGACCGTGTTGCCGCGGGCCGCCTGCCACAGGGGAACCGCCAGCGACACCGTGAACGCGCCGCTGGTCGCCGCAAAGATCTTCTTGATGTCCAGGCCCGGCAGGTCGGTCGTGTCGGGAACGTCGATCTCCAGCCCGCTGGGCATGATCGCGCGCAGGCGATCGAAGCGCACCGTCAGGTTCTCCAGCGCATCGACCGAGAGCTTCATGTCCACCACGCCGTAGGGATGCGTCCACCCCAGGCGACGCTCGCGCGCCAGGCGCTCCTCGCCCTGACGCGCCGCCGTCTGAAGGTGGTGCGGCTGAAGAAACAGCCCCTCGTGCCAATGCACCGGGCTGAGCGATCCAACCTGCGGCTGCGACGTTCCCTTGGCCATATCGACTCCCCTCCGCGCGGGCGACCGCGCGGTCTTCCGTTTACAGGCCCGCCCTTCTCATCCAGTCCTCGACAAACCCAGCGATCGCCTGCTTGATCTCCTGCGCGATCGCGTCGCGGTCCAATTGGCCCGCGCGCAGCTTGTACGCCTTCCAGCAGTCCGCGTCCTTGTTCCGGAACGCCGAATCGCCCACGCTCTCCTCGATCGCCGTCGGTGACAATTGCGACACGAACCGCTCCGCGAACCGATCGGGCGCCGCCCGCGCGATCGACGACATCATGGCCCGGCACAACTCGCGCAGGCGGTCCAGTTCCGGCGCGACCGCGCCGCCACCCGCCGCGTCCCCCGCCCCCGCGAGGTACTCGCGCAGGAAACGCCGCATCGTGCCGTTGGCCCGCAGCGCCGCCGACGGCGCCGTGTCCTTCCACGCCCCCCACGCCACACGATCGATGTAATTCACGAACTCCACGATCTTGATCGAGAGCTCGATCAGTCGCGCCGCGTCCGGCACCTCGCCCGCGCCAAGCTCCAGCCGCTCCCGCAGCTTCGCCACCTGCGCCTCTGACAACGCCGCCCCGCCTCCGCCCCCGCCGATCCCCACCGCGCCGATCTTGCCCGCGGCCTTGGCCCTTTGCTCCGGCGTCGCCAGCCCCCACTGCTTCAAAAGCGTGTCCACCAATTCCTCAAACGTCAGATCGCGGGGTTTCACCACCTCCACGACCTTGGTCTGAACCGCCGCCGCCCCGCCCTTGGCGGGCAAAGACCCGCCCTCGGCCGTGGGAAACGCGCTCAAAAGCTCGCGCAGAAACGCCTCGCGATCACCCGCCGCGATCGATTGCAGGGCGCGCGAAATCTCCCCGTCCAACTGCTCGCGACGCACCTCCGCCGACTCGTCCGCCAACTGGCTCTGCACCAGGCGCAGCCGGGCCGACAGGGCCATCACCTTCCGGGAAACCTCGCTCGACGCGTCGTGCACACAACCCCCCGGGCCGTCCGGCCCGAAAACTCAGGCCGCCATCATACAGACCGTTCGCTCGCCCGGAGGGACGGTCCCGCCCGCATCCCTCGCGCCCCCCACACCATCCCCACGCTCCCCCGAGCCGCGCCACCCGCGCACGCCATGGTCCCATCACGCAATTTCCGCGCCTTCATCCGCCAGACGCGCGCGCGATCCGTCGATGGACGTGGCGTCCCGTCGAATGCACGATCGGAGGAGCGACGTATGCGAATGTCCCGTTCTCGGTTCATGGTCCCCGCCACGCTCGCCCTGGCTGCCGGCTTGGCGGCCGCGCTCGCCGGGTGCTCGAGCTCCCCAGACTCACCCCGTGCCTACGGAAGCGACGAAGGCTTCGGGGCCGGCGATCGTTTCGGGGCGTACCTCTTCGTGAACCCGCCAAAATCCGCCAGCACCGCCGCGGCCCAGCCCGCGCCGCAAGCCAAGTCGCTCGGCGCCGCCAAAGCCCAGCCCGCCACAGGCGCCAGCGCGAAGGCAAACCCGGCCAAGACGATCGCGCCCAAAGTCACCACCGCCAAGGTCACCGAGCAAAACGCCGATTGACCGCGCCGCCCGGAGGCTCGCGACAGGATTGGAGAGAGCGCCGACGCCGCGTCCTACTTCGCCAGGGCGATGGCGTCGGCGGCTTTTTTGAGGCGCGCGATCAAGGGCTCCGCGGCCGGAGCCGTCCCGCCTACCGCGTCAAACGCCAGGCGGAAGCCGACATCAGAGAATGCGGCCCGCGTGCGATTGGTCGGATCCTGAGCGATATCCGGCGCGATCTGATCCGACGAAATCGCCGACGCGCCGATCACCTGCGCCCTTGCGACATCGTTCGGTGTCTGGCCCGCGGACGGCCCGGCCGGAGCGACCCACTCCGCCGCGTTGCCGACCAGATCGTGGAAACGCCCATCGGGACCACCAACTTCGCGGAACCACAGCACCTGGTCATTCCCCGCAACCGCCGCCACCGCCTTCGGCCCGGTGTTCGTCTTCTTGGGATCGAACGATCCCTTGTCCGGCCAGGGCGCATCCATCGGCGGCCCGCCGGCCAGGTTCTTGAACTGCCCGTCCAGATACACCTTGTATGCATCCCACGTCGCATCGCGCCGGTTCGGGGTGCGCGCGTCCGCCGACGACGACATCTCCGCCGCCGCCTTCCACTCCTCCGCCGTCGGCAGGCGGCAACCGATCTTGCCCGCCACGCGGCTCGCCACCGTTGAGCTCACCTGCTGCATCGGATGAAGCGCCGAAGGCGTGCCGACGGCTCCAATCAACTCATCGGGATATGGCTTGACCTTGGCGCTCGACAGCGAAGGAACGTCGAAGAGCCAGCCAGAGGTGTCCCAACCGCCCGGTCTGGACGGCAGGATGCCATCCTTGTTCGTGTTGCGCTCCCACACACTCGGACCCTTGTTACCCGCCTTGCCTGTGTTCAGGCTGAAGAGCAGGTTCAGAAGCTCTGCGTCTCGCTGAGCCGCGTCGTTGAACACCCCCACCGTCACTTCCGTCGCCGACAGGTACGCGCCGTTCCCCAGCCGGATGAACTGCACCGACTGGCCCGACGGCGACTTGTACGTCACGTTTGAGTCGCCCGCCGCCGGGTGCGCCGCGTCCAGCGACCAGCCCCCCCCCACGCTCATCGGCCCGACCTTGGCGAAATCAAGCACCGGCCCCGCCGGCGCCTCGGGCGCCTTGGCCGCCGCGTCCAACCCCGCGATCATCGTCGCCACCAGCGGCGCCACCTCAGCCCCGAGCGCCCCGGCCCCGGCCTTGAACCTCCCCACCGCCGCCGTCGCCGCCGCGTCGTCGCCCGCCTTCGCCAATTCGTCGCGCAACGTGAGGGCCAACAGATTCAGGCGCACCTTGACCGGCAGCTCATCCGACTTCACGCCGAACCCCGACGCCATGCCCGCCACGCGCCGCACCATCGCCTCGTCGCCCATCGACATCTTGCCGACGCTCGCCATGAACATCGCGCGACGACGATCGTTCGCGGACTTCACCAACACATCCCGCTTGGCCGCCACACCATCCGGCAGCTTGCCAACCGAATCACGCACATCCGCGACGAACTTCCCGCCCGCTTCGAGGGCATCAAGGTCGCCCGGCACCGGGTCCTTGAAGAGCGAGAGCGCCCGCGAACCGGCCGCCAGCGCCTCCGACGCCCGCCCGCGCCCCGCCTCGTCCGCCGCACGCTTGGCCGCCGCGGGTGCATCGGCGATCGACGAGATCGCGCCCAGGCCGCGAGCCCGGGCAAGTGCATCCGTCAGCGCCGCGTCGCCCGCGACCGCGTCCTTCTCAACGCCGGCGTCAACCTGCGTGAGGAGCTCTTCGATCGAATCCCCGCCGTCGGGCGACACATCCTTGAAATCAAGGCCGAGCGCCAGCTGACCCGCGATCTTCTGGATTAGGCCCTTGGCGGCGGCGATCTTTGCCGTGTTCGGATTGACAGGCGGCGGGTCAGGATTCACCGGCGTGGGCGTCGGCTTGACCGGAGGAGGCGTGATCTCAATCTCCGGCGCAAACCTCTTCGCCAAGTCATCCAACCGCGCCTTCGCGCCCGCGGCCAGCGCGG
Organism: Phycisphaerales bacterium; assembly: GCA_020853815.1. Taxonomy (GTDB): domain Bacteria; phylum Planctomycetota; class Phycisphaerae; order Phycisphaerales; family UBA1924; genus JABWBC01. The sequence goes on along the minus strand of JADYYE010000169.1, from coordinate 8,183 downwards.
GATACTTCGACTCGATCTCCTTGCGGACCGCCTCGACTCGCTTGGCGCCTTCACTCTTGTCCGTCACCGTGCCCAACGGCGCAATCAACCCCGACACCTTGACCGCGTCAGGGAGCGCGTCACCAGAAACACCGTACGAGCTCGCCTGCGGCACGCCCTGTTCGAGCCGGGCGTCGAACAGCGGCATGCCCTTGAACCATGCCAAATACGAGTCCTGCGCGTGCTTGATCGCGCGATCTCTGAGCGTCGAATCTCTCAGCTTCTCCGCGACCGAGCGCAGCCTCGCAAAGTCCGCCGCACGAGTACGAAGCTCTCCCACGTCGCCTGGTTTGGGCGCGGCCAGTAATTCGATCGCGCGAGCCACGCCCTCCCTCGCCTCGGACTCACCCTGCGCGGCGCTTCCCAGCGCGTCCGCCAACGTTGACGCCTTGGCGATCTTTCCAAGTCCAACGGCCCGATCCCGCACACCCCGGCGACTCCCGTTCTTCGACTCCGCCTCCGGCGCCAATTCGTCCGTGACCTTGCCCACAAGTGATTCGATCGATCCCGACGCCGAACTCTCCGCAAACCGACGGCCCGCCGCCAATGCGTCGCGGATTCCGTCCAGCGCTCGCTCGGTCTCGGCGATCCGCGGATCGGGCCCCGGGTTGGGTGGGGTCGGGTTTGGCGTCGGCGCGGGGATCGGTCCCGGCACGGGCTCATCCTTTGGCTTGGAGGGAGGATTCGGGATCAGCATCGCCGCCACCGCCACCAGCGCCACCGCGCCCACCCCGATCCCGATCCACTTGGCGTTGCTCGTCTTCTTCGGCTCGGCCTGCCGGCGCCGCGATTCGGCCTCCAACTCCTCGAACGACTTGGGCGCGTCCGCCACGCTCGCCGCCGACACCCGCCCCACGCTCGCCATCGACGGCGCTCGCGAGGTCAGAACCGGCGCGGCCGCGCCCGACCCCGCCCCCACACCCGCGCCCGCCGCAGCCCCACCTGAAACCCCGCCCGAAACTTGCCCCGCCTCGCGCGAGCCCGCGCCCACGCCGGAACCAACCCCCACCCCCGAACCAACCCCGCTTCCTTGCGAAGGCAAGTCCTGCGTCACATCCGCGTCAATCGCGCCGGGCGCCAAGGGCTCCGCGGGCTTGCTCGGCGGCCCAACCGGAGGCGTCGCCACCGGAGGCGTCACCACCGGGGGCGTCACCACCGGAAGCGACGCTGGACGTACCACCTCCGCCTTGCTCTCGACTTTCGGTGCTTCCACCTTCGCCGCCTCGGGCCGCGGCGTCTCCACTTTCACCGGCTCTGGCTTGGGCGGTTCTGACTTCGGCGGCTCTGGCTTCGGCGGCTCGGATTTCGGAGGATGGGACTTGGAGTCCACCCGCGAATCCCGACCCGCCCGCGACACCGGCGTCGGCAGCACCGTTGTCGACGAGCCCGGGCGCACCTTTCCCCCCGGCACCAGCGACGGCACGTCCTCCAGCACCAGCTTTTCGTCCGTGGGATCGAGCAGCTTGTTCGTCAGCGCCAGCCACCCGTCGCCCACGCGCCCGAGGCGCTTCCACTCCGACGACGTCTGCACGGGCCAGCCCGTCGGGCGGCGCACGCCGCGGTGCAGCACCAGCCAGTGGACCAGGTCGCCGAGCCCGCGAAGGTCTTCCCGCGCCTCACCGCCGCGCAATCGCTCGGTCGCCCAGGGATCGCACAGCACCACCCGTGCCGCCGAAAGGTCGCCCTTGCCCGCGAGCAGCACGTTCGAGTTTTTCAGGTTGCCGTGGGCCCGCCCCGCCGCGTCGCGAAGCTCATACAGCCCCGACAGCACCGAATCCACCACGCGCAGAAGGTCCGCCGGCTCCAGGTCCGGGCGGTTCAGCAGCAGCCGCTCGATCGACCGATCAAACAGGTCGGTCGCGTACCAAGCGCCACCCTCCATCGCCCCGCTCTCATACACGGGGGCCCACGCCGAGCCGGGCCTGCCGACCGCCTTCTGCACCTCCGCGGCGTGCAGAAAGAACGCCGACTCGCGCTCGACCTCGCCCTCCTCCGCCAGGTACGCCGGAAGCTCGAAGATCTTCACCGCGAAGCGTTCGTCGCTGGTCCCCACACGGCGCGCGGTGTACACCGCGCCCCGCCCCGAGCGGGAAACCTCGCGCACCGTTTCGAACGAGCCGTACACCGGCATGAAGAACCCCGCCCGACCGGGAACGAAAACCACCGCCCCGGCCCGAGCGAGCCAAGGCCGGAAAAGTCACGACACGCGACAACCGCCCGTGGGGCCACCCCCCGGTCCGAATGCCGACCGGAATGGTACCGCGCCGGCGGAAAACCTCACGCCCATCCGCGCTTTACTTCTTCTTGGGCTTCTCGGGGGTCAGGACCTTCACGCCGCTCCGCTGCACCGTGATCTGCAGCTCCTGCTTCTCCCAGAAATTGCTGTACATCGGGAGAACCTTGCGCCGCGGATCGGTCGCCCGGCCGCCCTGGTCCGACATCCCCGGGATATTCGCGAGGATCACCAGGTGGGTCGGCTTGTTCCAGTCCTTCCACACCGCGTCGTCCTTCGACAGGGTAACCGTGTTGGTCGAGCCCTGGGCGAACTTCATGGTGTGCTTTCGGGCTTCGGCACGCCGAGCGTCCCCCGCCTTGAAGTAGTCGTTGACGTTGTAAGTCTCCCACTCCGCCAGGTTCGCGTCGTTGTTCACGCCCACGATGTCGACTTCGACCGTCTGCCCCTGCAGGTTGTCGCCCAGCGACACCTCCGCGGAATGCGGCACCGGACGCGGCGCGCTGTCGCACCCCGTCAGCACCAGCCCAGCCGCCCCCACCACGCCGCACACCATCATCGACCGGATCGTCCTGGTCATTGGTCGTCTCCTTCGCGTGAAATCCCGCGTTGCTCTTCACCCACGAACGGGGCCATCGCGGCGTTCGCGCCGCCCGCCCCGGCTCATTCTTCGGCTTGTCCCCCGAACCCGTCCCAGAATAGCCGTTCCATCACCTCCGCGCCGGCACCGCACCCACCCCCGCCAGGTACTTCCCCACGATCGCGCTCACCTCGCGGTTGGATTGCACATCCCCCACCACCATCATCCGCGTCCGCACCACCAGGTCGCGCACGTCCTCGCCCATCCGATCGAAGACCCGGTGCAAGAGCCCCGCCCGCGCATCGCCGAAATCCCGGCACGCCGCGTCCGGCCCGCTCCCCACCATGCACCTCACCATCATCGCCATCACGTCCCCCCACACCTCGGGCGTCACGACCTCCAGCGCCTGCCGCGGCTCCCACGCGTCCGCCGTCAATCGCTGCGGCCCCAGCGCCGCCAGCGACGCCGACCCCTTCGCATCCTCAATAATCCCGCGCACCCGCAGGCCCAGCGGCACCGAAGGATCATGGTCCGCCGCCAGCACGCTCACCAGGCTCTGCAATTCATCCAGCGCCACCGCCAGCGTCTGCTTGCCGTCGACCAAGAGCGCCCGGATCGCCAGCACACCGAGGCTGAACAGATCGCAGGGCGAACTCGTCAGCGCGATCGTCCGGAACATCACGCCCGGCATCATCACGCCCTCGGCCGCCTTGAGCTGACCCGCCTCACGCTCGCCCAGCTTCTGCGGCACGGTGCGCAGCCTGATCTCTCCGCCCGCCCCGCCGGCGCGCCCCGGCTCCACGATCGCGTAGAGGTCCAGGCGAACGCCGCCCACCGGCACGCGCAGCGCCAGCGTCTCGCCCGCCTGCAGGAACAAACGCTCCTGCGAACGCAGCGTCGCCTCGACCACCACGCCCGCGTCCTCGCTCTTGACCTGCCTGATCTGAAGCGTCCCGGCCCCGCCCGCCGAGCCCGCGCTCCCCGGCGCGTACACCGTCGGCCCCTGCAACCCGCTCGACACGAAATACGTCAGGTCGCTCCCCGCCAGCGTCACCTCGATCGCATCGCCCGAATGACGCAGCACCGCGTGCGTCGACCACAGCGACGGCAAGCCCCACGCGGATTGGCCCGCGCGCACGCCGAAGCTCGATGCCGTCAGGTTCAGCATCGGCGTCTGCGTCGCCGCGATCTCACCCCGCACCAGCGACACCAGGTCGGCGATCAGGCGCAGCTTGAGGTGCAGGCGCTCCAGCAATCGCCCGGCCTTGCCGCCACGCCCCAGCGTGAGCATCCCGCCCGATCCGCCGTCACCCTCTCCGCCCGGCGCAAAGCCGCCGATCTGATCGACATAGCTCTCCAGCGACAAGGGCTCGTAGGGGCGCACGCCCATCAGCCCGCCGCCCAGGTTGATCGCCGCCAGCTCGCCCCGCGGGTTGATCGCCTCGTCGGGCCCGACCGTGTGCGTGTTCTTCGGCGCGCCGCGCGTCACCGGCACGAACACCGTCTGGTCCTTCAGCTCGCGCACGTACAGGTAGCGGTGCAGCGTCGACGAATACGCCGGCAGCCCCGCGCTGGCCAGCGCCGCGTCGTCGGTGCACAGCACCCACGCGCCGTTGCTCCCCTTTTCGATCGGGCGGACGACCTCGAGCGTGCTCCGATTGACGAAGATCGGCTGCGGGTGGGCCTTCTCAAAGCCGCAGACGATCGCGGGCGCCTGCGCGGGGGAGCCCGCGTCGCGCGACTTGTCGAACTCCGTCGCCGCCGCCGCACGCTGCGCGAATCGCTCGTCCAGCCTGGCGTTGTTCATCGCGTCGCGGAACTCGGCGACCGCGTCCGAGAGGCCGTCCACATCCTGCACCCACACCTCGACCCATTGGATCACGCGTGCCGCCGCGTCCAGCACCGCGCCCAGGAAGATCCGGGCGTCGAGCGTCTCGCGCAGGATCACGCACGGGTGCTCGCCGTCGCCGGCCTTCTCGTGCGCCACGATCGCCAGCCGCACCGGCCCGGCGTCGCCCAGGAGCGGCACGCCGACCATCCCCTCGGGCAGCCCGCGCCCCAGCGCCATGTCGCTCATCGCCCCGGATTTCGCGCTCGCTCCGCTCATGTCAGCACGCCCAATCTGCGCCAGTCGACCCCTCGAACACGCGACCTCATCAGCTTATCAACGCGATCGGATGTCTCGCCGATCCACCACAAACACCAAACATGCGCCCGCTAGCCGTGCCCGAGGTAGGCGCGCCGGACCTCGTCGCTCTTGGCGAGCTCCGCCGCCGGACCTTCCATCGCGATCTTTCCGACCTCCAGCACGTACGCGCGGTGCGCCACGTTCAGCGCCATGTGCGCGTTCTGCTCGACCAAGAGGATCGTCGTGCCGCCCGCGTTGATCTCGCGGATGATCTTGAAGATCGTCGCGACCACCTGCGGCGCCAGGCCCAGGCTCGGCTCGTCCAGCAGCATCAGTTTCGGCCTCGCCAGGAGCGCCCGCGCGATCGCGAGCATCTGCTGCTCGCCGCCCGACAGCGTGCCGGCGCTCTGCGACAGTCGCTCACGCAGACGCGGGAAGAGCTCCAGCGCCCGCTCGCGGTCCTTGGCGATCTGGTCCTTGTCGCTCCGCGCGTACGCGCCCAGCGACAGGTTCTCGTCCACGCTCATGTTCGCGAACACGCCGCGACCTTCCGGCGACTGCGCGATCCCCATCCGCACGATCTGGTGCGGCGGGAGCCTGCCGATCGGCACGCCCTCGAACGAAATACTCCCCGCGGCGGCACGCACCAGCCCCGAAATCGTCCGCAGCGTCGTCGTCTTGCCCGCGCCGTTGGAACCGATCAGCGTCACGATCTCGCCACGCTCCACGCGCAGGCTGATCCCGTGCAGGGCCTTGATCGCCCCGTAACTGACGCTGAGATTTTCAACGCTCAGCATGACATCCACCCCAGCAGCGCACCACTCCCGGCCTTCCCGACTTCGTGACTTCGTGACTTCGTGACTTCGTGACTTCGTGACTTCGTGACTTCGTGACTTCGTGACTTCTTCTTCTCTTCCCCAGTGCCCAGTGCCTAGTGCCTCCTGACTTCTTCTACTCCGTCCCCAGATACGCCTCGATCACCTTGGGGTCGTTCTGCACTTCGTCCGGCGTGCCCGCCGCGATCGTCTGGCCGAAGTTCAGCACCGTGATCCGCTCGCAAATGTTCATCACCACGCCCATGTCGTGCTCGATGAGCAGGATCGTCACGCCGAATTCCTTCCGCACCCGCTGGATCAGCTCGCGCAGCGCCTTCTTCTCCTGCGGGTTCATGCCCGCGGCCGGCTCGTCCAGCAACAGCACCTTCGGCTCCGTCGCCAGCGCCCGCGCGATCTCCAATCGCCGCTGATCGCCGTACGGCAGGTTCTTGCCCTGCTCCTCGGCGCGATTCGCCAGCCCGAACGTGTCGAGCAGACGCATCGCCATCGCCGTCATCGCGCGCTCCTGCGACACGTGAAAGCCCGTGCGAAGCAGCGTGCTCGCCAGCGAATGTCGCCCGCGCAGGTGCAGCCCCAGCAGCACGTTGTCCAGCACCGAGAGCTGCCCGAAAAGACGGATGTTCTGGAACGTGCGCGACAGGCCCGCAACCGCGATCTGGTGCGGCGGCAGACCCGTGACGTCCACGCCGTCGACCGCGATCGAGCCCACGTTGGGCGTGTACACGCCGGTGAGCAGGTTGAAGCAGGTGGTCTTGCCCGCGCCGTTGGGCCCGATCAGGCCGTAGAGCCCTCCGCGCGGGATCGAAAGCGAAAAATCCTGCACCGCCTTCAGGCCGCCGAAGGCGATCGAGATCCCGCGCACCTCAAGCATCGCGCCGGCGCTCATGCACCACCCCCGCGACGCTTGAAGATCCTGAGGTCCCACAGCTCGCGCACGCCGAACAGACCCTGCGGCCTGACGATCATGATGACGATGAGCAGCAGCGCGTACACGATCAGCCGATAGCTCTGGAAATCGCGCAGCGCCTCCGGCAGGATCGAGAGAATGACCGCCGCCAGCACCGCGCCCGAGATCGAGCCCAGCCCGCCCAGCACCACCATGATGATGATGTCGAAGCTCTTGATGAAGTTCAGGTCGCCCGCGGAGATCGCGCCGATGTCCAGGGCATAGAGCCCGCCCGCGACGCCCGCAAAGAAGCTGCTGAACACGAACGCGCGGACCTTGTACTTGGTGAGGTCGACGCCCATCGCCTGGGCCGCCACCTCGTCCTCGCGGATCGAGAGGAACGCCCGCCCCGACGAACTCGACTTCAGGCGATACGCCGCGATGCACGTCAGCGCCGCCCAGAAATAGACCCAGAAGAGCGTCGTGTAGGTCGGAACGAGGTTGAAGCCCTTGGGACCGCCCAGCTTCCACGCCAGTTCATACACCGGCATCGCCGCGGCGTCGGCGGCCTTCCACGGCTGGATCTGGTCGTGCGAGCCCTGCAGGATCACGCGCACGATCTCGCCGAAGCCCAGCGTCACGATCGCCAGGTAATCGCCGCGCAGGCGAAGGCTCGGCAATCCGACGACATACCCCGCGCCCGCCGCGACCAGCCCGCCCACCAGGCACGACGCGACGAAGAGAAGATCGCCCTTGCCCAAAAGCGGCCCGGCCTTCGGCCCTTCCTGCACGATGCTGAGGATCCCGCCCGCCGGATCGGTGCTCCCCCACAGCTTGATCGAGCCGTAGTACACGATGCCCGCCGCGACATAGCCGCCCACGGCCATGAATCCCGCGTGCCCCATCGAGAACTGGCCCGTGTAGCCGTTCACGATGTTGAGCGACACCGCCAGCACGATGTTGATGCCGACGATCAGCATCACCTTGCTGACAAACCCGCCGACCAGGGGGCCGACACCGAAATAGATCAGCGCGCCGATCGCGCACGCGACCAGCAGCGGCCACGCCGCGCGCGGGATCACCCCCCACGCGGGAGCTTTCAGAGACCGGGTTTCCTCGAACAGCTTTGACAACTAAAAAACTCCACAGGCACTGGGCACTAGGCACTGGGCACGAGGGCAGAAACGGCGGACGACTTGGATCATCCGTCCTCCTGCCGCGCGATCTTGGCGTCCAGATTCCACCATCGCTTCGCATTGGTCCCCAGCACGCACCCTCCGTCAAGCTGCCAAACCCGACACACCACTCGGTCTTGATTTCCGTCTTCCGTCCTGCCCTCAGTCTTCCGTCCTCCGTCTTCTGTCTTCTGTCTTCTGTCTTCTGTCTTCTGTCTTCTGTCTTCTGTCTTCTGTCTTCTGTCTTCTGTCTTCTGTCTTCTGTCTTCTGTCTTCTGTCTTCTGTCTTCTGTCTTCTGTCTTCTG
>JADYYE010000329.1 GCA_020853815.1 Phycisphaerales bacterium | reverse complement strand
TTCATGGCGCCGCCGCAAAACGGACATTCTTCCGCGTCATCATCCAAGACCGACTGCCCGCAACTGGGACAGGTTGGAAGATCCATCGCCGACCTCTTTAGTTGTCGTTCGTCACGGGACCACTGGATTCACACACCACCCTCGGGCCGATAGCGTGACGACCTACTGAAACAAAATACTAATCGACGACCCACACAGTTTTTCCCACCGCTTCCCGCAAAACCTTCTCGGCCACACTGCCGAGAAAGCTTCCCTGGGCTTCGGTCGAACCACGACGGCCCAGACAGACAACATCGTAACTGTCAGATTTCATCTCTTCGATGATCGCCAGCGCCGCCGAAACCTTGCGAGATTCCGGCAACCCTTCTCGCACCACGATCCGAGAAGTCAGCGACTCTTCCGCCGCACCCGCTTCGATCAGCTTTTGCCGTTGCCGTTCGATGATCTTTTCGCCGTTGGCCTTCGCCGCCATCTCGAGTTCGCGTGCCGATTTCTTCAATGCCTCGGCCACCGCGCTCGTCGCCGATAACAGGTACGACTCCGAAATTGACTCGACCGCGTGAAACAATGTCACGTTAATTCCGTTCGTCCCTCCGCGGCGGATGATTTCGCACACGAATGCCACTGCTTTATCGGTGGCCGAAGAGCTGTCCAATGTCAAAAGAATATTCACGCCCGTATCCCTGAAAACGACCCTGCAATCTCGCAAATCACAATTAAACCGCAAATTTCATGCGAATGTTATATTCTAACTCGCCTCGGTTGGAATTGACAGTTTGAGAATTTTGATCGCAAAAAGATCGAGCGAACTTTTCCAAAGTCACCTCCCATGATTTCTCGGTACCCCTTCGATTGTCATTTCTTGAGGCGACGATTCAGCTGCGTTTCAAAGCGAGTCTAGACGTCACAGTTCCCGCTGGGCTCGTTTCTGTTGGCGGAGCGTCTTCTTCTCCTGGAACTCTTCTTCCTCTTCGTTTTCCTTCTTTACCGAAGCCGCAGCTGCCGCCAATTCCGCCACCAGTTCCTCTCGCTGCATGTGCGTTTGAGCGTCGAACTCCGCGAGAACGTCGTGTAGCTTATCGCGTGATGTCACCAATCCAATCAACAGATATTGAGCGAGAGCGATCCCGTAGCACGTCCATCCAACCCAGCCCGTGTAGACCGCCGAGAGAATCGCACA
>JADYYE010000168.1 GCA_020853815.1 Phycisphaerales bacterium | reverse complement strand
GTCTTCTGTCTTCTGTCTTCTGTCTTCTGTCTTCTGTCTTCTGTCTTCTGTCTTCTGTCTTCTGTCTTCTGTCTTCTGTCTTCTGTCTTCTGTCTTCCCCTAGTGCCTAGTGCCTAGTGCCTAGTGCCTTCCTCTTACACCTTCTCCACCGTCGCCTTGCCCAGCACGCCCTCGGGGCGCAGGAGCAGGACGAGGATCAGGATCGCGAACACGTACGCGTCGCGATAGTGGCTCGACAGGTACGACACGCCGAAGAACTCGATGAGCCCGATGAGCAGCCCGCCGATCACCGCGCCGCGCACGTTGCCGATCCCGCCCACCACCGCCGCCACGAACGCCTTGAGCCCCAGCATCACCCACATGCTGTCCGCGGTCTGCTTGGCCTGGCCCTCGTACTTCATCGCGTAGAGGAACCCCGCGGCCGCCGCCAGCATCGACCCCACCACGAACGTGAAGCTGATCACCAGGTCCACGTTGATGCCCATCAGGCTGGCGTTCCGCGTGTTGAAGCTCACCGCCCGCATCGCCGCGCCCAATTTGGTCCCGAAGATCAGCCACTGCATCGCGATCATCAGCGCCGCCGCCGTCCCGATCACCGCGACGTCGGCCATGCGCACCGACACGCCGATCATCGAGAAGATCTCGGTCGAATCGATCAGCGACGGGATCGGCTTGGGATAGGGCCCGAACACGAACTTGAGCTGCCCGGTGTTCTGGAGCAGGAGCGACACGCCGATCGCGGTGATGAGCACGTTGAGGCGCGGCGCGGAGCGCAGCGGCTTATACGCCACCCGCTCAATCACGAACCCGACCAGCCCGCAACTGGCCATCGCGAGCACCAGCACCAGCGCGCCCATGTACCACGGGGTGGGCGCGGCCCCGGGCTGCCCCAGGCCGAGCCACTTCGACCACACGATGGTCATCCACACGCCCAGGGCAAAGACATCGCTGTGCGCGAAGTTGATGAACTTCAGGATGCCGTACACCATCGTGTAGCCCAGCGCGATGAGCGCGTACAGGCTCCCGACCGTCAGCCCGTCGAACAGCGTTTGCAGGAACTGCGTCATTCGGCGGCGTGGTCCGGCGAGGCCCGGGGCTCCTGGTGGCCCGCCTCTCCGAGGCGGGCGAACTTCGTGTGGCGCTGCGCGTCGTCCTGGTCACTCCCGGTCCGCCCGCGACCATCGCGGCGGCACGCCGGCACGCTCCGTCGATCAGTTCTTGGGCGCGGGGATGGTGGCGGCGTACTTGGGCACGCCGTTGACCACCTCCAGCACGACCGCGTCCTTCTGCGCGTTGCGGTTGGCGTCGATCGTGATCTTGCCCGTGATCGCCTGGTAGTCCTTGGTCGCGTTGATCGCGGCGGCCAGGTCCTTGCCGCCCATGGACGGCGCACGGGCGGCGGCGTCGAACAGGATCTTGGCCGCGTCGTAGCCGAGGGCGGCCAGGCCGTCCGGCACCTTGCCGTACTTGGCCTGGTACTTCTTCACGAACTCCTGCACCTCGGGGCGCGGGTCCTCGTGCGAGTAGTGATTCGAGAAGTAGCTGCCGTTAAGGGCGTCGCCGGCGTTCTTGAGCTCCTCGCTGTCCCAGCCGTCACCGCCGATGAGCGGGACGTTCAGCCCGAGCTTGCGGGCCTGCTTGGCGATGTTGACGACCTCGGTGTAATAGCCGGGAACGTAGATGAACTCCGCGCCCGCGGCCTTGATGGCCGAGAGCTGGGCGGAGAAGTCGTTGTCGCCGTCGGAATAGGCCTGCTCGCTGATGACCGAGCCGCCCAGCTTGGCGAAGGCGTCCTTGAAGTTGGTATTGAGCCCCGACGAATAGGCCTGGGCCCGGTTGTAGAGCGTCGCGCCCTTGGTCTTCTTGAGGTTCTCGGCCACGAACTTCGCGCCGACATAGCCCTGGAAGGGGTCAATGAAGCAAACGCGCGAGATCATGTCGCCCACCGCGGTCACGTCCGGGTTGGTCGACGAGGGCGAGATCATGGGGACGCCCAGCCGCTGGCACACCGGGCCGCCCGCGAGCGAACGCGAGCTGGCGACTTCGCCCAGCACCGCCAGCACCTTGTCCTGCTGAATCAGACGCGTGACGGCGGTCACCGACTCCTGCGGCTTGCCCTGGTTGTCGTAGGTGATGAGCTCGACCTTTTTGCCCTTCACGCCCCCCGCGGCGTTCTGTTCCTCCACCGCGAGCTTGATGCCGTTGTCGGTCGAGACACCAAAGGTGGCCTCGGAGCCGGTGAGGGAGGCGTAGTGCCCGACCTTGAAGGTCGTGGCCTCGGGGGCCGGGGTCTCGGGCGCGGGGGTGCTCGCAGCGCTGCCGCCGGTGTTGCCGCCCGCGGGAGCGCCGGAATCCTTCTTTTCACCGCAGCCGACCAGGGCCGCCAGGCCGGAGACGAGCAGGGTGGCGAGGGTGAGCTTGGAAGCGCGAACGCCTGAGCGTGTGAACATGCCGACATCCTTTCGGGGCTGGGCCCCCGAGCTGGTGGTTGGAATCGAACCGCCAATAGTGACGAGGGGGGGCGTTCCCGTCAAGGCGGAGCGGGGAACAAGCCCCGTATCACCGCAAGATTGCGCACCAAAGCGGTGATGCGCGCGTCGGGAGCCCACGGATGGGGTGGTTTGCGTGGCGAGGGCGCGCCCGCGGGACGCATTCGGGCTTCGGGAGGAGCATCGGGAGTGGCGCGGCAAGCCCGGGCTCCGGCTGGCGTGGCCAAGTCCGGCCTTGCGGGCTTGACCACGATCTTGGTGGGTCGGCGCTCCGCGCCGACATCTTCTCGCTCTACGGCCCTCATCGCGCGACGAGCGATGGAGTAAGGGAAGGCGTCGGCACGGAGTGCCGACTTACCCGGAGCCGGCTTCATATCGCCGCATCCCGCCGCGTTTTCATGGCACTCGCCCCGAACCCGTGGCATGGTTGCAAGGGCCCATCGCGGGGACACTGCGCGCTGGGGTTTCTGGGTGGCCCGGCGGTCCCCGCCGGTGTGTACGTCCGTGATTTGTGGCACGGAACTGTCGAAAGGTTTGTGGGCGTGAGTGAGATCAGGGCACGGACCCGAAGACGGGTCCGTGGCACGCGGGAGGGTCGGTCGGCGCTCCGCGCCGACATCTTCTCGCCCTACGGCCCTCATCGCACCACGAGCGACAAAGAGAAGGAAGGCATCGGCACGGAGAATCGAACGACCACGCACCGCTCTGGAGAGCGGTGCCACCAGGGAGCGATCGATGAAAAAGCTCGTGATCGCGCTGACGATGCTCGCCGCGGGCCAGGCCGCGCTCGCCCAGCCGTGGAGCTTTACGAAGATCGTGGACTCCAAGACCGTGATTCCCGGCAGCACGGAGAAGTTCGACGGGGCGACCTCCTTTCAGTATGTCAGCGTCTACGCCGACCGCGTTGCATTCCTCGGACAGGCTAAGTCGGGCAATGGCTACGGCGTCTACGAGTGGCAGTCCGGCGTCGGCCGAACCATCGCCAACAAGAACACGGTCGTTCCCGGTGGTAACACAAAGATTCAGGTGTACCACGAGATCAACGCAACGTCACGCGGCGTGACGTTTTATGCCGCAGCACCGGACAACAGCGGCGTCTTCTACGAAGATGGCACTTCGCTCGGTCATGTCGCCGATCGCATGGACAGCATCCCGGACGGAAATGGCAAGTTCACCGGCATCGAGTTTCGCCACCACAGCGTCGGCACTTCGACGGCCTTCGCCGGTCGCAATGACGCGAGTGGCCAACCCTTCGGCATCTACCGCAGCGACGACGGCGTACTTTCCCGTATCGCCGACAAGACCATGAGCCCTCCTAATCGGTCGGACCTGTTCAGCTTCTTCGGCGAAGGGCGGCTCAGCGGCAACACCACTTGCTTCACGGGAGGTACCGCGTCCGGGTATCAGGGCATCATCAGGCACGAGGGCGGTGTGCTTACCACACTCGTCGACAACACCATGAGCCTGCCCAATGGGAAGATGATCTCATCTCTGGGAGACGTGCGCCCCTATCAAAGTGAAATCGCGTTCCAAGCGTATGGGGGACCGGACCATCAGTACATCGCGAGAAAGGCCGGCGATTCGATCGAGGTACTCGTTGACGCCCTCGCCGATCCGCCCGGACCCTCCGAGAGCTTCAATGGCATCAACGAGATCGACTATCAGAACGGCGTCCTGATCTTCGGCGCGAACGATTATGCGATCTACACCAACTACGGCGGCGAATTGCAGAGGGTCGTCGGGCCTGGCGACATCATCGATGGCAAAAGGGTCATCCTCGCCTCGATGGGAGACCACGGCTTCGACGGCACCACCGCCGCGTTCTGGGTGATCTTCGAGGGCGACAGCTCGTTCTCCCACGACCGCGCGATCTACACCGTCACCATCCCCGCGCCCGGGGCGGCAGGGCTCGTGTTCTCCTGCACTATGCTGGCCCTCGGCCGCGGGCGGCGGACAGCGAGTGGCGGACAGCGGGCCGCGGGCGGCGGGTGGGGCCCATAACTATTCGCGGAGGACGCTGATCTGGGGTGATCGGCGCGAGGTCCGCGCGTGGTCGGGCCGAGGCGGGCTGTTCACGCCCGCCGGAGCGGGCGAAGGTACACACCGGCGGGGACCGCCGGGCCACCCAAGACCGGGAGCACGGGCCCGAGGGCGGGCCGGGGCGCGGGGAGGAGAGCTGGGCGAGAATCGGGTTGGAGCCTTCGGTCAACTCGGACCCTGGCGCGAAGACGGCCTCTCTTGGTTCAGAGAATCAGCCTCGGAGAGGCGGGCCGCCAAATGAGGGCCGCCAGAAACGCGGAGGTTCTGGTTGTGTGGGGGCAGGGGATGTGGGATACTGGAGTGGCGGGTCTCGGGTGTCCGGGGCCTCTGAGTGGCTTTGTCGGCGGGCGATCGTGCCGCCAGGTTCGGGCGTGGGGTGAAGGAGTGCGTATGAAGAAGGTTTCGATGCTGGTGGTGTTGGCCGGTCTGTGCGCGGTCGCGGAGGCCAAGCCGCCGCTGTTCGTGGAGCGGCCGGGCGAGCTGGAGTTTTCGGGTCAGTTGATCGTCCGTCCGCGCCAAGACCTGAACACGGAGGGGGCGGCGCGGGCACGTGAGCGGCTGACGGGGATGGTGAAGAACTATTACCCCGAGGTTGATGAGTACACGATCTTCGTGCCCAACGCCGATCGGCGGGCGCGTGGCACGGGCGAGAACGACCTGTCCGCCGAGCTCATGGCGACGGGCGATTACCAGTACGTTCATCCCAACTGGATCTGCTATCCGCTCAACACGCCCAACGACCCGTATTTCCCGAGCATGTGGCACCACGTCAACATGCAGTCGGAGCTGGCGTGGAACGTGACGACGGGTTCGTCGTCGGTCCTGGTGGCGATGACGGACACGGGCGTGGACTACAACCACGTCGAGCTGCAGAACCGCGTGCCGGGGTACAACTCGGCGTCGAACATGGCCGAGGTCGATGGCGGGCAGATCTACGACATCCACGGGCACGGGACGCACGTGGCGGGGTGCGCCGCGGCGACCGGGAACAACAACACGGGCGTGGCGGGCGTGGGCTGGAACCTGAAGTTCATGATGTGCCGCGTGACGGATTCGTCGGGCGGCGGGGCGTACTTCGAAGACTTGACGGAGGCGGCGCGCTGGGCGGTGGAGCACGGCTCGCGGACGGCGAGCACGAGCTATACCGGCGTGGAGTACGAGACGATCTCGACGACGGGCGATTACATCGACTCGATCGGCGGGGTGTACCTGTACGCGGCCGACAACTCCAGCCGCGATCACTACTACTTCGACTGGCCGAACGTGATCGTGGTGGGCGCGACCGACTGGACCGACAATCGCGCGTGGTTCAGCAGCTACGGGCTGGCGTGCGACGTGTTCGCGCCCGGCGACGGCATCTGGTCGTCGACCGTCGGCAACACCTACGCCGCCTGGAGCGGGACGAGCATGGCGACGCCGGTGGCCAACGGCGTGCTGGGGATCATCTGGTCGGTGAACCCGGCGCTCACGCACCATGAGGCGCGTGACATCATGTTCAACTCGTGCGACGACATCGGCGCGCCCGGCGAAGACAACGTGTACGGGCACGGGCGCGTGAACCTGTACAAGGCCGTGCAGGCCGCGCTGGCCACGCTGTGCCCGGCGGACTTCAACGGCGACGGGTTCGTGAACGGCGACGACTATGACGCGTTCGCCGAGATGTTCGATGCGGCCAATCCCGCGGCGGACTTCAACAACGACGGCTTCGTCAACGGCAACGACTACGACGAGTTCGCCGACCACTTTGACGCGGGGTGCTGAGGAAAAGGCACTGGGCACTTGGCACGAGGCACTGGGGGAAGAGACGAAGAGACGAAGTGAAGACACGGAGTCTCGGAGTCACAGAGTCTCGGAATGCCAGCGTCAAGAAGTGAAGCACAAGGCCCGGGGCGACCCGGGCCTTTTCTATTGAATGAGCCAGCCGTGGGCGGGGCATGAGCTGTTGTGGGGCGCGGGGTTTGGCGGGGAGAAGGCGGGGAGAAGGCGGGGAGAGGGCGGGAAGCGGGAGTCGGCGAACGGTCGCGCGGGCGCCGGCGCGATTGAAAGAAAAGGCCCTCGACCGGATGTCGAGGGCCTTGAACGGGTGACAGGCTTCGGGTGTTCGCGCCGGAACGCGAGCGGACTTAGTACGACTCGCCGGAGTCGGTGTCGGGCGACTGGATGATGGTGTCGGCGGTGGTCGTGGGCATCTCCGGCCCGGGGCGGACGTCCATGTCGACGCGGCGGCATCCGGCGTCGGGGACGGCCATGACGTTGGAGAGCGTGCCGTATTTCTGCCCGATCGGCATCTCCTGCCAGCGCATCGCGGCGGGCGTGTACGCGTTGTCGCGGTACTGGTCCTCATAGAAGCGGACGACAAGCTGTCGCCCGGCGGGGATCTCGTACATCCAGAAGCGCTCGCCGGTGCGGGTGTCGACGATGATGATGTTTTTGGGCTCGTGGGGCGTGCTGTAGTAGGTGTAGGTGTCGTTGGAGAAGCCCGAGCCGCCGGGGGCGTAGGTGGCGCAGCCGGGCAGGGACGCGGCGCCAAGCGTGGCCGCCACGCCAAGCGCGCCGGCGAGGAGACTCGGGAGGGCACGGCGACGGGACGCGTTCGACATCGGAAGCTCCAGCGATCGCCCGGGGCGGGGGCCGACTTCGGCCCGGCGTTCGGGGCGGATGAATCGTTCCAGGCGGATGAGGGACTGACTGTATCGACCAAGGGCGGCGGGGGTCGATAGCGCGGGGCGGCAATCCGGGCGTTGACGGGCGGGGCGGGAACGGGCAGGTCCGGCGTAGGCTGGAGCGGGGTGGCCGGGTCCGCGGTGGGGTTACACTCGTGGCCATGAGCGTGAATGAACCTACGCCCGCGCCGGCCGCGGGTTCGCCGGCCGCGGGCCGGGCGTCGGATGATCGACCGGAATCTCGGCCCGAGTTTCGAGTGGGCCTTGGGTATGACATCCACCGGACGGGGAACCCGCTGCAGGGAGCGCGCCCGATGGTGCTGGGGGGCGTGGCGATCCGGGGCGGGCCGCCGATCGTGGCGCATTCGGACGGCGACGCGCTGTGCCACGCGGTGACCGACGCGATCCTGGGAGCGCTGGCGCTCCCCGATATCGGGCAGCTGTTCCCCGACACCGATCCGAACTACCGAGGCGCCAACTCGCGCACGTTTCTCGAGGCGGCGGTCGCGAAGGCGGCGTCGATGGGCTACCGCGTGGTGAACGTCGACGCGACGGTGATTCTTGAGAGACCGAAACTCTCGGCGCAGAAGGAAGCGGTGCGCGCGAGCCTGGCGGCGATGCTGGGCGTGGAGGCGTCGCGGGTGAACGTGAAGGGGAAGACGCACGAGACGCTGGACGCGCTGGGGCGCGGCGAGGGCGTTGAGGTTCACGCGGTGGTGTTGATGGCGCGGGGGTAGTTCGCGGGCTCTTACTGGGATTGCAGTTCGGCCGGGACGAGGCACGACGCCAGCGAGCCGCCCGAATAGATGAAATACTGCACCGCGCCTCCGTGTCGATAGGGGCTGGAACGATGCATGTGAGAATCGTGCCGGGCGTCCCATCCGGCGAAGGCGTCGGCGGCGCGCGAGAAGAGACAGCGAAAGCCGGCGGTGGCGATGTAGTAATCGGCGCGGTAATGGCCTTTGGGCAGCGCCGTGAAGCGGAGTTCGGTCGATGTGAGAGTGAACCAATTGCCCCGGGTACCCGGCGGATCGCTGACCCGCCGGAACTGCTTGAGAACCGCGCCTTTGCTCACGGGCTCGTCGGCGTAGACGGACGCCGAGAACCGGATGGCCTGAAGCCAGGAGAGCAGCGTGGTGCGCTGACCTTTTCCCGGCGTCCACGGGCTGCTGTGGTCGGGGAGGTTGAGCACGCCCAGGGGCACGTTCTTTAGCATGTACTCGAACGCGACGGCGAAGCGGCCGCGATCGCTCGGGGAGTCGAGCACCCACCGGGTTTGGTGAAGGAACTCATCGGGGGTTGTGCGAAAATCGACAATCATGGCGGTCTCCACGCTTGGAGAGAGCGAGCGTCCGAGTGTACCGGCGCGGGCACGGTGCCCCTTGCTCGGATTCTGAACCAATTGTGTTTGTCGCGAAAGCGAGCGTTGGGGGGGTTCCAAATTGGGTCGTTCTTGGGCCGCCGCCCCGGATTTGGAAGCTCCGGGAGGCCTTGTCCTAACAGACCGGTAATCTCGATCGCAGGACCGATCCGGCTGGCGTGGTCGACACCCCGCCCGAGCTTTGCCTATAAACTGTCCACGCCGTCGCAAGCTCCGGGCTTGTCGGCACGTTCTTGTGTCACCGGGCGGGTCGGTCCCATCCGGGCGGACGGCGTTGAGCGTGCGTTCCGGTTGGGGCGTGCCCCGGCGGATGGGCCGGGAACGTGGCCGTTGCGGATGCTCCGGCTGAACCGGCGGCGTGCCGGACGCGAAGGGACCATCCCCGGCGCGGCGTGGAGCGCCGGTCGGGTCATGTGGGGCGGGTCGAAACTAGAGTCCGGGCGTCGCGCGACGCCCTTAGCCGAAGGTCGGGGGCGTGCCGGAGTTCAACAAGGGCGAGACTGTCGAAGGCTACCGGGTGCTGGACCTCCTCGGGCGGGGTGCGGCGTCGGTGGTGTACCTCGTCCAGGACCCCAAGTCCAAGCAGGTCTGGGCCCTCAAGCACGTCGAACGCCGCGAAGAGGACAAAGACACCCGGTTCCTCGACCAGGCCGAGCAGGAATACCGGGTCGGCTCCAAGCTCGACCACAAGAACGTGCGCCACATCGAGCGCATGGTGAAGCGCACCCGGCGCATCATCCAGGTCACCGACGTCTTCCTCGTGATGGAGTTCCTGGACGGCAAGAGCCTCGACACCCATCCGCCCAAGACGTTTGTCCAGGCCACCGACATCTTCCACCAGGCCGCCCTGGGCCTGGCCCACATGCACGAGCGCGGCTTCATCCACGCCGACATGAAGCCCAACAACATCGTCGTTGAGCCCGATGGCACGGTGAAGCTGATCGACCTTGGTCAGTCGTGCGAGGCGGGCACGGTCAAGCCGCGAATCCAGGGCACGCCCGACTACATCGCGCCCGAGCAGGTGCACCGCCGCCCGATCACCACCAAGACCGACATCTACAACCTCGGCGCGACGATGTACGCGATCTGCACCGGCCAGAACGTGCCGACGGCGTTGGCCAAGGGCGACAAGCTGGTGGGCTCGCTGGACGACAACCTGATCGAGAAGCCCAAGGCCGCGATCGAGCTCAACCCGAAGGTGAACCCCAAGCTCAACGAGCTGATCATGCCGTGCGTCGAGGTGAACCCGGACAAGCGTCCGGCGAACATGCACATGATCGCCGACCGCCTCAACCTGATCCACGCGCTCCTGATCGCCGAGAACAACCGCAAGACCGGCGAGTTCCGTCCGCTGGATTCGCAGGCGGATTGAGGGGCGGGAGGCTGGCCTGCTTCATCGCCGAGGCGAGGTGCGCCCGAGGGCGGCGGAGCGGACGTAGTCCGAGACGCTCCGGAAACCCTCGCGGTTGGCGAGCGATTCGAGCGTGAGGCGTTCTTCGGCGGTAAGGCGGATGTTGACCTGCTGGTCGCGTTTGCCTTCGCGCGCCGGGGCCGGGGGCGTTTCGCCGGATTCGAGTATCAGGGCGATCGAGGCCGTCGTTGCTT
The DNA here is from genome assembly GCA_020853815.1 of Phycisphaerales bacterium. GTDB lineage: Bacteria > Planctomycetota > Phycisphaerae > Phycisphaerales > UBA1924 > JABWBC01. The sequence continues at coordinate 88,118 of JADYYE010000168.1, read as the reverse complement.
CGAGCGTGTCCTTGATGCAGGAGACCAGATCGTCCCCGCCGCCCATAACGCCGGGCATTTCGACGGTGCAGCCAAGGAATCCGTCGCCCTCGGCGTCCTGTTCGATGACGAGCCGGTACTGAGCGGCCAACTTGCGGGCGGCTGACAAGGTCTTGGGGTCGAACGGGGCCCTGGGCCCCGGTGTAACCCGCTTAGAACGAGATGCCGAAGTCCCGTTCGATCTTCCGAAGGTACTTGGGCTTGACGCGCCCGGCGTGGACCGGGATGGAGATGTGCGATCGCTCGCCCGGCTTGACGAAGACGTGGTGCGAGCCCGAGATTCGGGAGAGTGTCCACCCATGCTGCTCAAGTTTCTTTCGGACTTCGGCGAAGCGGACTTCAGATGCCAATGTTCATACTCCTGAAACGATTGAGTCCGCGCATTGCGCGGCCTCTGCGTTCCAGGAGGCCGAGTCCGTCCGCACGCGTCAGCATGCCAGGGCTCTCCGGGGCGGAATCGTTCATTCATGCCGGGCGTGGACGGATCCGCGCCGGCTTCGGAGTCGGGTGGAAAAAGTCTGCAGCGAAAAATCGAGGGATAGATCGACTAATTTGTCAGCGATTCAGTGTTTCAGTGTTTCAGTGTTTCAGTGTTTCAGTGTTTCAGTGTTTCAGTGTTTCAGTGTTTCAGTGTTTCAGTGTTTCAGTGTTTCAGTGTTTCAGTGTTTCAGTTTGTATACCAGACGCTATACGCACCACGCCGCGTCGTCAAGAACATTCTCCAAAAACTCCCGGAATGGACATTGACCCTGTTGGCTCTAGTTTGACAGCAGCAGACGGGGCGGTTTGTGGCGATGTCACCCGCGCTTGGCCCGCTCGTCCTGGACGGTGCTGAGCACGTCGGCTTTGGTAGGTCGGCACTCCGTGCCGACGCCTTCCGTTACTCCAACGCTCGTCGCGCGAAAAGGGCCGTAGACCGGGTAGATGTCGGCGCGGGAGCGCCGACCCACCCGAACTCAGCCGCGCTTGGCCCGCTCGTCCTCAATCGTGCTGAGCACGTCGGCCTGGTGGTCGGCGTGGTAGGAGCTGCGGACCAGCGGCCCGGATTCGACGACCTTGAAGCCGCGGGCGAGGCCCTCCTGCTTGAAGAACGCGAATTGCTCGGGCGTCACCCAGCGATCGATGGGCAGGTGGTTGCGCGTGGGCTGGAGGTATTGGCCGATGGTCAAGATGTCACAGGCATCAGGCATCGGGCATTGGGCATCGGGGGAAGGCGAAGAAATTGCGGCGTAGGGCGCGGCGCGACCGGCATTCCCCGATGACAGATGCCCGACGCCTGATGCCTTCGTGGCCTCCTGCACTTCCCGGATCAGTTCGACCACTTCCTCGTCGCGTTCGCCGATGCCGACCATGATGCCGGTCTTGGCGACGCCGCCCTGTTCTTTCACGCGCCGGAGGAGTTCCAGCGAGCGATCGAACTTGGCGCTCGGGCGCACCGCGGGGTACATGCGTCGCACGGTTTCGAGGTTGTGGTTGATGATGTGCGGCCTGGCATCGATCACCATCTGGAGCGCCGCTGGATTGCCCTCGAAATCGGGGATCAGCACCTCGATCGAGAGGCCCGGGCAGGCTTCCTTGGTGCGGATGATCGTCTCGGCCCAGATGCCCGCCCCGCCGTCGGAGAGTTCGTCGCGGTTGACGCTGGTGATGACGATGTGCTTCAGGCGGGCGTGCTCGTACATGAGGCGCATCGACTCGGCGACGCGGCGGGGCTCATCCTTGTCGAGCGCGGGGGGGCGGCCGGTCTTGACGTTGCAGAAGCCGCACGCGCGGGTGCATGTGTCGCCCAGGATCATGATGGTGGAGATGCCGCGTGACCAGCACTCGCCCATGTTGGGGCAGTTGGCCTCTTCGCAGACGGTGTGGAGCTTGTGTTCGGAGAGCACGCCCTTGAGGCGCTGGTATTCCGGGCCGCCGGGGACTTTGGCGCGGAGCCAGGCGGGCTTCTTCTTGATGAGGAGCTGGTCGGGGGCGCCGGATTGGTTATTGAGGACCAGGCCGGAGAGGGAGACCAGGGGCTTGTCGACGCGCCGGAGGGGGTCGCCGCCGAGGGGGCGGGGGTGGCGGGCGAGGGTGCGGGCGATTCCCGCGTCGATCTCGGCGGGAGCGGGCGGGGAGGACGAAGGCGCCTGGTTGGGGTTGGTGGGCGGGTTGGACACAAGGAAGGATAGGGTCGAAGTGGGCAAACTCCGCGCCAACGAGTGGGGTGGGGCGAACTTATGCCAGCTGGTCCCGTAAAAAGGCGGTCGCCCGCTCAACCGGTGGGTCTGGAACGGTCGATTCTGCAGAACCTTCGCGCGCCAGTTGGTGCGAAGGGGTGTTGACTGCGCCCCCGCCGTGGTTAGCGTTCCGCCCCGCGGCCGTTGTGCTATCGTTCCGGTTCGGCTTTTGTGGGGCAAGACGGTTTGGATCGATCGGGAAGGCTGAAGGAACTACCCATGGCGAGCTCGAGCAATTCCGGGGCGGCGCGTCGCGCGCGAGTGATGGTGGCGGCGTGCGGGCTGGCGACCGGCTCTTTTGTGATGTCCGGGTGCGAAATGGACTCGTTCATCGATCCCAGCACGATCGGGCGTTGGGAAAAGACGCCCACGAGCGTGCCCATCCTCGAGCGCCTGACCAGCATCGAGGAGGACTCGGGCGAGTTCGTGGAGTATTCCGATCCCGCGGCGCAGGACCTCATCCCCGAGCCCAGCGACTATCGCCTGAGTCCCGGCGACCAGGTGCGGGTCACGGCGTTTGACGACGTGCGCTCGAACGCGGCGGCGAGCGAGTACGACCGCGAGGTCGACATCCGCGGGCGCATCAACATGCCGCAGATCGGCCAGGTGGAGCTGACCGGCCTGACGCTGGACCAGGCGCGTGACCTGATCACGGAGCGCCTCAAGAAGTTTGTGAACGATCCGCTGGTGGAAGTCGTCATCATCCAGAAGCGTCAGCAGACGTTTACGGTGGTGGGCGCGGTGCAGCAGCCCGGGCCTTATTTTATTCCGAAGCCCGACTATCGCCTGTACGAGGCGATCACGGCGGCGGGGCAGTTCAACGAGACGATCGAGTATGTCTATGTGGTTCGCCAGGTGCCGCTGAGCGACCTCATCAAGGGCAACATGGCCCGACCGGCGGCGAGTTCGGGGTCGAGTTCGGGGATGGGCCAGCCCGCCCAGCCGAGCACGCAGCCCAATACCCAGCCGAGCACGCAGCCCGCGGAGAACCTGATCGATCTCATCGACGAGCTGAGCAAGCCCAAGGAAGGCGAGGCGGCCAAGGACCCGGCATCGGGCGGCGGCTCGCCCGGCGTATTGCGCCCCGCGGGGCGTCAGCCGGCGATCGAGCCCCCGGAGCACACGCCCGCCGCGGCGCAGGAGCCGGTGATCGACCTGGTCGACAGCGGGCTGAGCGCGCCGGCGGCGACGGCGCCCGCCGCCAATGGCGAGGGCGCGTCGTCGTGGGTGTTCCTGGAGGGCCGCTGGGTGCAGGTGAAGCCGGCGCTGGCGGCGGCGGAGGTGGCGGCGCAGGGCGGCGAGCTGACGGCGGACCAGTTGATGACACAGCGGGTCATCCGCATCCCGCTCAAGGCGCTGCTCGACGGTTCGGCCCAGTACAACGTGGTGATCCGCCCGGGCGACATCATCCGCATCCCGACCGCGCCGGTGGGCGTGTTCTATATGGAAGGCCAGGTGCAGCGTCCCGGCCCGTACTCGATCCCCGACGTGGGGCGCATGACGCTGACGCGCGCGGTGGTTTCGGCGGGCGGTTTGTCGTCGCTGGCGGTGCCGGAGCGCGTGGACCTGACGCGGATGGTGGGCAAGGACCGGCAGGCGACGATCCGTCTGGACCTGCGTGCCGTCAAGGAAGGCACGATGCCTGACATCTATCTGAAGCGTGACGACGTGGTGAACGTGGGTACGAACTTCTGGGCGTATCCGTTGGCGGTGGTGAGGAACGGCTTCCGCGCGACGTACGGGTTCGGCTTTGTGCTGGACCGCAACTTTGCGGACGACGTCTTTGGCCCGCAGTGATCGGCGACGCCGCGGCGGAGGCCGCGCGAGCACGGGATGGGGCACCGCGGACGCCGGATGCGAACGCGGGGCGGAGAGGGTGCGTTCGGAGGCGGCGTGAGCACGACGGCGGCGAGCATGTCGGGTGTGGGCGGGCTGAGCGCGGCCCGGGCGCGCACGCTGCGCGAGCTGTTCACCGCTCCGGCGATGATCGTGGGCGTGTCGATCCTGGGCGTGGGTTTGCTGGCGTTCTTTCACGAGTTTTTGACGCGCCAGGCGAAGTTCAGCATCGAGAGGCCGCAGGACTGGGGGCATTCGTTCCTGGTGCCGGTGATCAGCGGGTATCTGTTGTGGCGAGAGCGCGAGGCGCTGATGTCGTCGCGGGCCCGGGTCTTCTGGCCGGGGCTCATGCCGCTGGTGCTGGGGCTGGTGTGCTATCCGTTCATGCTGCTTGGGATCAAGAACCACATGTTCGCCGGGGCGTCGATGCTCCTGGCGATCTTCGGGACGGTGCTGCTGCTGGCGGGGCCATCGGTGATGCGGGTGGCGTTCCTGCCCATCGCGTACCTGGCGTTCGGCGTGACGATCAGCGAGCAGGTGATGATCGCCATGACGACCAGGCTGCAATCGGTGGCGGCGTCGGGCGGGGTGCTGACGATCAACATCCTCGGGAAGTTCTACGGCGTGTTCGCGGACGACACCTTCTTCGCCGACCGCATGGGCCAGACGATGACGATCGTGACGCCCAAGGGCGTGCAGGTCCCGCTGGAGATCGCGGCGGCGTGCGCGGGGATGCGGATGGTGGTGGCGTTCGCGGCCCTGGCGGGCGCGGTGGCGCTGATCCAGTGCCGCCACTGGTGGCAGCGCACGGCGTTGCTGCTCCTGGCGATCCCGGTCGCGGTGTTCATGAACGTCCTGCGCGTGGCGGTTTTGGGGCTGGCGTCGATGAAGAACCCGAACTTCGCCGCGGGCGACGTTCACATGATGATCGGCACGGTGATCCTGATCCCGGGTTTCGGGCTGTTCATGCTGATCGTGTGGATGCTGAACCGGGCGGTGACGGACGAGGACGAGAAGAGGGCGAGCCGCCCCGTGCTGCTCGAGGGCCTGGGCTGGCGCTCGATGCGTCGCCCGGCGTTCGTGCTGTCGTCGGCGCTTCTGGTCGGGGCGGCGATCGGCCTGCAGGCGATCGTGAGCGTCGGCGGGTTCTACATGACCAAGAAGGCGATCACGCCCGACACGAGCGAAGGGGCGGGCGGCATCCTGCTCCAGGGGCTGCCGGTCAAGACGATGAGTTGGGAGCGCCAGGGCTCGGACTCGGTGATGACCAAGGAGAACCTGGAGGAGCTGGGCACCAGCAACCAGGTCTCGCGCTGGTACGTGAAGCCCTCGGCGACGAAGGAAGGGAAGCCGACCGCGGTCGAGCTCCACGGCGCGTACTACACGGGGATGATCGACACGGTGCCCCACGTGCCCGAGCGGTGCATGGTGGGCGCGGGCTGGCAGCTCAAGACGACCTGGCCCGACGTGAAGGTGCCGCTGAAGATGGAGCGCTGGCGCCCGAAGAAGGACGTTGCGGCGGAGCTGATGGGAAAGGTGATGGAGGCGCCGCTGCTCAATCAGTACGGCGCGGTGGTGCGTTGGATGCCCATGCCGATCGGCGCGGAGGACCTGCGCCTGCGGGTGAGCGAGTTCGGCGGGCCCAACGGGCAGAAGCTCTTTTCGGGGTATGTGTTCATCGCCAACGGCGGGCTGTCGACCACGGCCGAGGGCGTGCGATTGCTGGCGTTCAACCTGACCGACGACTATGCGTATTACCTGAAGGTGCAGTTCAACAGCGCCCGGGCGTCGTCGCCCGAGGAGCTGGCGGCCCAGGCGGGGATGCTTCTGGACGAGCTGTTCCCGGACCTGATGCGGTGCGTTCCCGACTGGACGAAGGTCGTGAGCGGCGAATATCCCAGTGACAATCCCAGGCGGGCGCGAACCGACGCACCCGCGCCGGTGAAGTAAGGCAGGAGCGAGGTTTTTTTTATGGCCAAGAAATCCAAGGTCAACACCAAGTTCGTCGTGATGCTTTCTTCCGGCGCGATCGTGATCGTGGGCGGGCTGTCGTACATGGCGTACGCGATCGCGCTGCGCTCGGCGAGCGACCTGGCCAAGCAGGGCGACCAGCGGATGGCCGAGGGATCGCTGGAGGCGGCGGAGCTGCTGTACTCCAAGGCGGTGAACAAGGAACAGACGAACATCGAGGCGATCGAGAAGTGGCGCGACTGCCTGGCGAAGTGGACGCCCGAGACGCGGGCCAAGCTGGAGGGCAAGTACACGCAGGCGTATGTGCCGGCGCTGCGCCAGATATCGCTGGTCAGGGCGACCGATGTTCCGGCGCACCGGGCGTACCTGGGCGAGCTGTGGGGGCAGATGGCCAATATCGACCCGCCGCGCAACATGCTCGACAACCTCGCCAACGAGACCACGCGCATCCTGAACTACTTCAAGAGCGCGCCGGAGGACGGCCCGTGGAACGTGCTGAAGCGCTACCGCGGCCTGGCGATGGTCCGGGCCATGTCCACCAGCGAGGACATCAAGCCCGAGGAGGTCGACCAGGCCAAGGCGGACCTGGAGGCGGCCCTGAAGGCCGACCCCAAGGATGCCGAGAGCGCGATCGCGATGCACGACTGGCATCTCTCGCAGGCCAGGCGCGCGCAGGAGCGATTGCAGAAGGAAGAGGCGACCAAGCTGAAGACGCAGGGCGTGGACTTCCTGCGCCAGTTCGCGCAGGGCTCGGAGTCGCAGTCCGTCAAGGGGTTGGTGCTGGTCCACGACATGGAGGCGGCGCAGCTGGCGGCGGTGGCGGGCAAGAGCGGCAAGGCGGCGGCGGACGCGGTGCGGGCGGCGACCGAGTCGTTCAAGCCGCGGCTTGACGAGGTGGCCAAGGCCTTCGCGACCCCCGAGGCGCTGACGCTCCTGCTCCCGGCGTTCCAGCGCTTCCAGCAGTTGGAAGCGACGATCGACCCCGGGGCCAAGCTCGCCCGCACGACCGCGGTGGCCGACGACCTGGTCAAGCGGTTCCCCGATAACTCGGCGCTGGTGCTGATGCGGGCGCGGATGCTGGGCACGCGGCTGGCCTACCCGGAAGCGATCGCGGCGATGGAGCAGGTGAAGGGCCTGCCCGCGGCGCCGATCAGCCAGGAGGGTGTCCGGCGCTACGTGATGAAGACCGAGGCGACCTTCTGGCAGGCGACCTACTCGCTGCGCCTGATCGACCAGGCCAAGGAGCAGGCGGAGAGGGACAAGCTGATCGGCGACGCGCTGAAGTACCGCCAGGAGCTGGCGGGCCAGGTTCCCGACGGCGCGCCGCAGCTCAAGATGATCGACGGCATGGTGGCGTACGCCAAGAAGGACTGGGCGACGGCCCACCGGCTGCTGACGGAGTTCAGCAAGGCGATCAACGACACGGACGCGGACGCGCTGTGGTCGATCGCCAACGCGGCGCTGGCGCTGCAGCGTCCGGGCGAGGCGCGCGACTATGTCATCAAGGTGCGCGAGCTGATCCCGGGCGCGCCGGGCCCGCTGATCCTGCAGGCCCAGATCGAGGCCCAATTGGGCAACCGCGAGCAGGCCGAGCAGATGGTGCAGACCGTGCTGCAGGTGGACCCGGAGAACGCGCAGGCCAAGGAAGTGCTCAACCGGATCCGGATGGTGAAGGGCGAGGTCTCGGAGGGTTCGGACCCGATCGTGGCGATCCTGCTCAAGGCGCAGAAGGTCGCGACGGGCGAGGGCTTTGAGGCGCCCAACGTGCCCGAGGCCGTCGAGATGCTGGTGAAGGCGGTGCGGGAGAACGCGTACGACCCTCGCCTGGTGAACGGGGCGATCCGCGGGTACGCGCGACTGAACCAGAAGGCGGCGGCGATCGTGCTGCTCGACGAGGCGATCAAGGCGCGCCCGGACGACAAGGACCTGCCGCGGCTGAAGGCGGCGATGGAGTCCGACGACCCGGTGAAGTTCGCGATCGAGCAGATCAACGCGCAGACGGATGTCGACGAGTACGACAAGGGGCTGTCGCGCTACAACGTGTACCGCGGCGCGGGCAAGGCGGCCGAGGCCAAGGGCGAGCTGGTGGCGGCGGACAAGCTCAAGCCCGACGACGCGGAGGTGGTCGAGCAGCTCTTCAACCTGAACCTGGAGCGGAGCGAGTTCGCGGACGCGGACGCGGTCGTGAAGCGGGCGGAGTCCAAGAACTTCGACGGGTTCAACGGGCGATTCTGGAAGGCACGGCTGCAGGCGGCGCAGGGGCGGCACCGCGAGTCGGTCTCGGGGCTGGAGAGCATGATCCAGGCGGGCGGGACGTTCCCGGTGGAGGTGTACCGGTTCCTGGGGCGTGAGCTGTACGAGCTGCGGCGCGTGCCGGACGCGGTGCGGGCGTTCGACGAGGCGCTGCGGATCCGTCCCAACGACGTGGGGACGCTGGTGGACGTGATCTCGGTCCTGGCCGAGAGCGGGCGGGGCGAGGAGGCGCTGCTGCGGGCCCGCAGCGCGTCGGTGGTGGCGCGCGACAACGACCGGTTCTTCAGCCTGTGGCTGAACCTGGAGGCCCAGGCGGGCAACCGCGACTTCGCGGTCGACGCGCGAGAGAAGGTGGCGGAGCGCGAGCCGGCGAACCGGAGCAACCGCATCGCGCTGGCGATCATGTACCTCGACAAGCGCGACTTTGAGAAGGCCCGCCCGCTGATCGACGCGCTCCGCAAGGAGGCCGACGAACTGCGGATGGCCCTCATCGAGGCACGGTTCCACACCGAGCAGCGCCAGCTGGACGCGGCCAAGAAGACCATCGACGACTACCTGGCGACGCTCGATCCCAAGACCACCAACTTCGAGCCCTACGTCATGGCGGGCCAGTTCGTCGCGGAGCGCGGCGACGTGGCGGCGGGCGTAGCGCTGATGGAGCGCGGGCGCCCCTTCCAGGACCCCAAGGTCATGGAGGTGGATCGTTCGATCGCGGACCTGCTGACGACGCGCGACATGCGCGACCGGGCGGCGGAGTACTACCGCAAGGTCGTGGACGCGGGCGCCGACGGGTCGAGGCAGGAGGTTCGCCTCCGCCTGGCCGAGCTGTACAGCATGCTGGGGCGTCACGACGACGCCAAGGCGATGATCGACGGGGTGACCTACGACGCGGGCGGGCCGGACCTGTTGCTCCTCAAGGGCGACCTGGCGCGCCGTCGCGGCGACGCCAAGGGGGCGCGCGAGGCGTTCGACCAGGCGGTGGCGAAGTTCCCGTCGTCGACGCTGGTGTATGTGCGTCGCGGGCAGTTCGCCCAGGGCGAGGACCGCAACGACGACGCCAAGGCCGACTACGACGCCGCCCTGCGCATCAACGCGACGGACGCGTTCGCGCTGCAGTCGCGGGCGTCGCTCTACCAGCAGCTGGGCAATCTGGACGGGGCGCTGGCGGACCTGCGTCAGGCGGTGCGCGGCAACCAGAGCATGGACAACCTGCGTCAGGCGCTGATGAGCACGCTGATCGACCTCAACCGCGCGGGCGAGGCCGAGGAGGTGGGCGACGAGGCGACCAAGGCGCGTCCCAACGACTCGAACGTTCGGTTGGGCATCGGGCAGGTCTTCATGTCGCGCAGCGAGTGGGTGCGGGCGCAGCGGTTCCTGTCGCAGGCCTGGGCCCTGGACAAGCGCACGGACATCGCGTACGCCTTCCTGTCGTCGCTGCTCAACAGCAAGGACGTCAAGCCGGCGGCGTTGCAGGACGCCGAAGGCGTGCTGCGCGAGATGGGACCCAAGGTCGACGCGTCGGCCGAGCTGTTGGTGTCGCGGGCCAAGCTGTTCGCGGCCCGCGGGCGGAAGCAGGAGGCGGAGCGCGACCTGGCCGCGTCGCTGGGCAAGGTGAACTTCGACGACACATCCAAGGCGATCGGCTGGATGGGCGAGGCGCGGCGCATCATCCCCAACGTGCTGGACCTGGCCAAGATTCTGGAGGTTCAGAACATCCAGGGGCGGGCCCGCATGTGGGCCGATTTCTACCGCGGCTCGGTGCTGATGGAGGACCCGGCGCAGGTGGACACGGCCCTGTCGCTGCTGCGCGGCGTGATCGAGGCCGACAAGGAGCCGGCGGCGGTCCAGCTCTCCTATCGCCTGCTGGGCAGCGGGCTCTTTGGAACCAAGAAGTTCGACGAGGCCGTGAAGGCATGGGGCGACGGCGTCAAGCGCTACCCCAACGACTGGGAGATGAACAACAATCTCGCCTACGCGCTGGCCAAGCACCTGAAGAAGTACGAGGAGGCCAAGGTCCACGCGCTGGCCGCGACCAAGGGGAATCCCAACAGCGGCGACGCGTGGGACAGCCTCGGGTTCATCCATCTGAAGCTGGGTGAATTGAAGGAGGCGGATGTGGCGCTGGACCGGGCCGCGGGCGTGGTGCGAAGCCCGAGCACGACGATCGCGGTGCTGCTGCACTCGGCGGAGCTGCGGTTGCTGCAGAACCAGATGGACAAGGCCAGGGAACTGGTGGCGGCGGTGGAGACGATGCTGACCCAGAACCCGGAGCTGAAGACGGTCTTCCAGGGTGAATTGGACGATGTGAAGAGCAAGTTGAAGTGATTTTCCCCCCGGGACGCCCGGGGCCTTCGGCGGGGCTCGCGCCCGCCGGAACAGTTTGAAGGGACGAACAGATGGCGACTATTCCTGCGCCGATGGGTATGAGTGGACCGGCGCGCCCCGCGGGCGGCCCGAGCGCCTCCGGGCCGTTGCCCGTGGTTTCGATCGATCCGCTGAAACTTCTCTTGAAGTACAAGTGGATCCTTGCGGCGGCGTTCATCGGGGGCGCGGTGATCGGCGGCGGGGCGCACTTTGCCTGGCTCCTCACCTGGCCCTACTTCCGCTCCAACGTGCTCTTCCAGACCTATGTGCAGGTGGCCGAGCTGGACAAGCTGACGGGGTACGGCCAGGTCGACGACGCCGAGCTTGACAAGTACATGCAGACGCAGACCAAGCTGATGACTTCCGCGGGCGTGCTGCAGCGCGTCGCCGAGGACCCTCGCCTGCCGCAGGAAGCCCCCAAGTGGGCCAAGTGGCGGATGGAGGACGGCAAGTTCAACACGGTCGAGGCGCTGATCGACCTGCAGGACACGGTGTCGGCGCGCGTGGTGCCGCAGACCCGGCTTATCGACCTTTCGTTCACCTACCGCGACAAGGCGGAGGCGAAGGCGATCGTGGGCCTGGTGCGGGACGCGTACCAGCGGACGATCGCGGACAGCACGCGAGCGGCGAACCGTCAGCAGCGTGACGCGTTGACCAAGACGATCGCCGAGATGCAGTCGCAGATCGAGGCCGTGCAGGGCCAGCGCGAGCGCCTGATGAAGGACGTGAGCTACACAAACCTGAACCGCCTGTCGAACGAGACGTCGGAGGCGCTGCGGGTGGTGAACCAGGAGCGGGTGAAGGTGGGGCTGGATATCGAGTCGTTCACGGTCCGTCTCAAGGAGCTGGAGGCCGAGCTGCAGAACCCGGCGGGCCCCAGCTACACGGATCAGCTGCGTGACGTGGTGGAGAACGACACGCTCATGCTCAGCCTGGCCAACCAGATCAACGATCTGGAGTCGGGCCTGCGGGGCCTGAAGCTGCGTTTCACCGACGAGCACCGCGACGTCAAGCAGTACAAGGCCATGATCGATGCGGCCAAGAGCCAGCAGGAATCGGAGCGGCAGCGCCTTCTCCGTCAGAAGTTCGACGCCGAGGTGGACAGCGTGCGGAAGGCCGTGTCGCAGCTCCAGGCGCAGGATTCGGACCTGGCGGCCAAGCAGGAGCGATACTCGGTCCGCCTGGCCGAGCTGACCCAGGCCGAGGCGACCATCGACGACATGGACGAGCAGGCCAAGCGGCTGATCCAGGAGCGAACGGTCATGCAGTCGTCGCTGCAGACGGTCAACGCGCTGGAGAGCCTCGACACCAACAAGCGAATCCTGGTCCTTCAGGAAGAGCGTCTGCCCGACGAGGTGACGTTCCCGAAGCTGAAGATCATGGTTCCCGCCGGCGCGATCGTCGTGTTCGGGCTCGTGTTGGGCGTGCTGGTTCTCCGTGAGATGGTGGACCAGCGCGTCAAGGGCCCGGCGGACGTGGCGATCATCCCCAAGGCCCGCATCGTCGGCATCGTGCCCGACGCGCACGAGGACCCGGAGGAGCCGGGCGTGCTCGAGACGTGCTTCATCAAGCACGAGCGGGGCGTGATGGCCGAGAGCTTCCGCCAGGTGCGGGCCGCGGTCCTCAAGCGGCTGGAGCCCGCGGGGCACCGGGCGCTTCTGGTGGTGGGCGGGCTGCCCGAGTCGGGCTCGACCACGGTGGCGTCGAACCTGGCGCTGGCGCTGGCGGCGTCGGACAAGCGGGTGCTGCTCATCGACGCGAACATGCGGCGCCCCTCGCTGCACAAGGTGTACCAGTTCACGGAAGGGCCGGGCCTGGGCGAGGTGCTCGCGGGCTCGCACACGCTCGAGGGCGTGGTGCACAAGGTCGACGCCGAGCCGCGCGTGCATGTGATGACCGCCGGCGAGCGTCCCAGCCGGGTGTTCGAGCGCCTGGCGACCAACGCGATGGGCGACGTGCTCCGCCAGGCCAAGGAGAAGTATGACTACGTGGTGGTGGACTGCTCGCCCCTGGGCGTGTCGGGCGACGGCCTGACGCTCGCCTCCAAGTGCGACGCCTCCATGCTCGTCGTCCGCGCGCTCTCGGAGAAGCGCGGCATGGTCGCCCGTCTCCGCAACGAGCTGGGCGACACCCGCAGCGATTTCCTGGGCGTGCTGATCAACGGCGTGCAGGGCACCGCGGGCGGGTACATGCGCTCCAATATCATCGCCACCCACGAGTACCAGACACAGGACCGCGACGCGGCGTAAGACATGGCTCCATCGCCCGCTTCTTCGGGAACCTCGCCCGCCCGCCGCGTGCTCGTCAGCGGCGGGTCCGGTTTCATCGGGTCGCACCTGGTGGAGCGCTTGCTCGCGCGGGGCGACGAGGTGACGGTGGTCGACGATCTCTCCACCGGGCGCCGGCGCAACATGCCCGCGCCCTCGGGGCGGCTCCGCTTCATCGAGGCCGACCTGCACGACGCGCTTTCGGCGCTCGGCAAGGGCGAGGTCTTCGACGAGATCTATCACCTTGCGGCGGCGGTGGGCGTGCGTCTGGTCGTGGAGGACCCGATCCGCACGATTCAGACCAACATCGACCAGACGCTGGCGATCCTGCGCTTCGCGCAGGGGCGTTCGCCCTCGGGCGATGGGGCGCTGACGCTGATCGCTTCGAGCTCCGAGGTCTATGGCAAGTCGGAGAAGACGCCGTTCTCGGAAGAGGACGACGTGGTGTATGGTCCGACGACCATGACGCGCTGGTCGTATGCCTGCACGAAGGCGATCGATGAGTATCTGGCGCTGGCGTTTCACCACCAGAGGAGCGTGCCCGCGGTGATCGTGCGGTTCTTCAACACGGTGGGTCCGCGTCAGGTGGGCGACTACGGGATGGTGCTCCCGCGGTTCGTCGGCGCCGCCCTTGCGGGAACGGACCTTGAGGTCCACGGCGACGGCGAGCAGACGCGGTGCTTCTGCGATGTTCGGGACGTGGCCGCCGCGTTGCCCCGGCTGATGGAATCACGCGACTGTTGGGGGCGGGTGTTCAACGTAGGGTCGGATCAGCCGATATCGATGATCGAGCTGGCGCGCCGGGTGATCGGCGTGCTGGGTTCGCGCTCGCGGGTGGCGCTGGTTCCGTACACGGACGCCTTTCCCGGGGGATTTGAGGATCTGCGCCAGCGTCGCCCGGACCTGACGCGGGTTCGGCGGGCGATCGGCTTTGAGCCGCGTGTCCCGCTGGAGCAGACGATCCGCGACATCGCGTCGTGGATGAAGGACGCGCGCGGCTGTGGCGCGGAGGAGGCTCGGGGTTGATCCAGCAGGCGTCGAGCGTGGTGAAGGACCTGCCGCAGGCGTTGTCGCCGACGCAGGACGCCTCGTTGCCGCAGGCGCTGACCGAGGCGGTCCGCTCGTCGTTCCAGGACCCGAAGGTGCAGGAGGACGCGCTGTCGGCGTTGCGCGCGATCGCGACGCCCGATCCGCCCTCGCGCCTGGACATCCTGAACAACTACATGTGGGTCTTCGTGATCGCATTCGGCGTGACGCTGGTCGCGACGCCCATCATGCGGATGCTGGCGGTGAAAAACGGCGTGATCGACCGCCCGAGCGAGGCCCGCAAGATTCACCGGCAGCCAATCGCCTATCTGGGCGGCGCCGCGTGCTTTGTCGGCATGATGGCGGGCATCTTCTACAGCTACCTGGCGATCCTCCAGCCCGGCCTGATGAGCTTCCACCCCTCGAAGTTCTACGAGGCCGACCAGATGCACTTGCCCGTGCCGCCCGCGATCCTGATCGGCATGACGGTCATCATGCTGACGGGGCTGATCGACGATGTGGTCGGGCTCGATCCGCGGCTGAAGATTTCCGGGCAGCTTTTCGCGGCCGCGGCGCTGGCGATCGACCAGGTGGGCGCGAATGTCGCGCGCGGCGTGCTGGCGCCGATCGGCAAGCTCTTCGGCAACGAGGCCATGACCTGGCAGGTTCCGCTCCCGATCGGGAGCGGCTCGCTGGAAATCGACCTGATCTACTGGGCCGGAACGATCATCATCGGGCTCTTCGTGCTGGGCGCGTGCAACGCCTCGAACCTGATCGACGGGCTCGACGGGCTGCTCACCGGCGTGACGGGCATCGCGTCGGCCGGGCTCCTCATCATCGCGCTGGGGCTGGCGGTGGTGGACGACGGCCCGCGCGACGGGCAGCGCATCATCCTCTGCCTCGCGCTCCTGGGGGCGTGCCTGGGATTCCTTCCCCACAACTTCAACCCGGCGACCATTTTTCAGGGGGACTGCGGGTCGCTGTTGCTCGGCTTTACCACCATCAGCATCGTGCTCATGCTGGGCGACACGGGCAAGACCCAGCTCGTGACCGCCGGGCTCATCATCTACGCGATCCCGCTGATCGACACCAGCCTGGCGATCGTCCGCCGAAAGATGGCGGGCAAGAAGCTCTCCGACGCCGACGCCGACCACCTGCACCACATGCTGAAGCGAGCGCTGGGCGTGAAGGGGGCGGCCCTGACGCTCTACGCGATCGGGACGGGCTTTGCGATCCTGGGCGTCGCGCTGAGCCTCGGTCGGGCCCGCGTGGTGTATGTGCTGGCGTTCATGTTCGCGGCGTTCATCGGCGTGACGGCGATCAAGATCGCGCGCAAGAAGCAGATCGAGGAAGCCGCCGCCGCCTATGACAAGCCGGCGATCCCCGCGCCCGCCGCGGACGCGACGCCGCCCGCCAAGTCGGCGTAATCCCGCACAATTCCAGCGACTTTGAGGCGAGGGAGAGGGGTTGGCGCACGCCCCCCGCCGCTATACTCGCCCCATGCCGCTCCCGCCCGTGCCCAATCCCCCAAGGCCCGTCCGGCTCATCGCGCTGATGAACCAGAAGGGCGGCGTGGGCAAGACGACCACCACGGTCAATCTCGCCGCGTCGTTTGCGCGGGCGGGACGCCCTACCCTGGTCATCGACCTCGACCCGCAGGCCCACGCCTCGCTGCATCTGGGCATCGACCCCGCCGCCGACCGCGCGTCGATCTATGACTGCCTGATCGATCCCGCGTGCGACGCGTCGTCGGCCGTGGTCGAGGTCAATCCCAATCTGTGGGTGCTCCCCTCGACGACCGACCTTGCCGCGGCCGAGACCGAGCTGGCGGGCGTGCCCGAGCGAGAGAGGCGGCTCGAAAAGGTCCTTGCGTCTCTGGGTGGGCGATTCGAGTTTGTGATGATCGACTGCCCGCCTTCGCTTGGTCTGCTCACGATCAACGCGCTGGCGGCGGCCCGCGAGGTTCTGATCCCCATGCAGGCGCACTTCCTGGCGCTGCAGGGCGTGGGCAAGCTGCTCGAGACCGTCGGGCTCGTGAGCAAGGCGATCAACCCCAGGCTGCGCGTTGCGGGCGTGGTGTTGTGCGCCCACGACGCGAGCAGCACGCACACGCGCGAGGTCGTGGCGGACATGGACGCGTTCTTCGACCAGGCGCGCCAGGCCGCCGGCGAGGGGAACCTGCCCTGGAAGTTCGCGCGGGTCGTTCGTCCGGCGATCCGGCGGAACATCAAGCTCGCGGAGTGCCCGAGCTTCGGCAAGACGATCTTCGACTATGCGCCGCAGGCGCCGGGCGCGGAGGACTACGCGGCCCTCGGCGCCGCGCTGCTGCGCGATTGGGACGCGATGCTCGCCAAGCGCGGCCCCGAGGCGACGAGCCAGCCGGCGACTCTGCCGCCCGCGTCGATTTCTTCGGCGCAACCCGCACAGCAGCCCGCACAGCAGCCCTCACAGCTGGTAGTCACGCGACCGCGCGTGGAAACTCCGCATTCATCCGAGGCCGCGTCGTGACGAGCGCCCCCTGGGCGTCGCCCGCGGTGCGCCGCTTCGTCTTCGGCGGGTACGCCGGCCTGCTCTTCATGATGACGCACTGGCCCAAGGTCGCGATCCCCGCGGAAGGACGCTGGGACCTCCCGGTACACGCGGGTGTTTTCGGCGTGTGGGCGATCCTATTGATGTCCACCAGTCCGTTCGACGCGGCGCGGAGCCCGCGCAACATCGCGCGGTGCGTGCCCGTCGCAATGATCTACGCCTGTCTGGACGAGGGGCTTCAGGCGGTGCCGCTGGTCAGGCGTGTGGCGGCGTGGGATGATCTGGCGGCGAACATCACGGGTATTCTCATCGCCTCGCTCATCGCGTGGCGTTTCCGCTCGGAGAGCAAGGCGTGAGTCACGACGTGGCTGAAGGCAAGAAGAAACTGGCGGGCCCGCTCATGTGGGTCGTGTCGTGCATCGTGGGCATCGGGATCGGCGTGGTGCTGGCCAAGCTCGCCCCGGGCTTGATCGCGCCCGACGCGCTGGCGCGGGCGGGATACGACGGCCCGGCGCCGGTCATTCCGCTCTGGCTGTGCGCGCCGTTCGCGCTGCTGCTGGCCAGCATCGCGCTCATGCCCTTCGTGAGCGGCCACTTCTGGCACGATCACTTCCCCGACTTTGCGTTCTTCTTCGGCGGGATCGTGGCGGCCTACTACGCCGTCGCGTTCGACATGCCCTTCGTCCACGGCACGTCCTACGGCGTGTACACGATGCTCCACGCGGGGCTGGAGTATTACGCCTTCATCGCGCTGGTCGTGGGGCTGTTCGTCGTGTCGGGCGGGATCGTGATCGACGTGCAGGGGCACGCCGACGCGCGCATGAACACGATCCTGCTGGCGATCGGCGCGGTGCTCGCCAACCTCGTCGGCACGACCGGCGCCTCGATGCTGCTCGTCCGCCCCTTCATGCGCCTCAACGCCGGACGCATCAAGGCGCTCCATGTCGTCTTTTTCATCTTCATCGTCTCCAACTGCGGCGGAGCGCTCACACCCATCGGCGATCCCCCGCTCTACCTCGGCTTCATCAAGGGCGTGCCCTTCGCCTGGACCATCGAGCACCTGTGGCAGGACTGGCTCCTGGTCAACGGCCTCTTGCTCGTCGCGTTCTTCGTCTTCGACTCGCGTGTGGGGCACCCCGAGGGCAAGGCCAAGGAGAAGTTCCACTTCCGCGTTCGCGGGCGGGCCGGCGTCGTCTGCCTGCTGCTGATGCTGGTCGGTGTGTTCGTCGACCCCATGCTCAAGAAGTTGGCGAACTTCGACGGCTTCCCGGTCGGCGCGACGATGCAGGCCGTCGTCGCCATCAGCGCGTACTTCCTTGCCGGCAAGGACCTGCACAAGGCCAATCACTTCGACCTCTTCCCCGCCAAGGAGGTGGGCCTTCTGTTCCTTGGCATCTTCGCGACCATGGCGCCCGCGCTCGGCTACCTCGCGGAGAACGGCGCGAAGCTCGGCATCAACACACCCACGGCGTTCTACTTCGCGACCGGCTCACTCTCGGCGGTGCTCGACAATGCGCCGACGTACCTCAACTTCTTCCAGGCCGCGTTCGGCGCGGGCGAGATGAACGCCGCGACGATCCATGCCTGGCTGCTCGACCCGGTCCATTCGGGCGATCTTCACGCGATCTCGACGGCGGCGGTGTTCTTCGGCGCGATGACCTACATCGGCAACGGGCCGAACTTCATGGTCCGCTCGATCGCCCAGTCCTGGTCGATCAAGATGCCGTCGTTCTTCGGGTATCTTGGGTGGGCGGCGGCGATCCTGCTCCCCATCCTGGTGCTGAACTGGTTCCTGTTCTTTGTGGTCTGGCCGCGGTAGGTTCTGTCGTTTCCTTGTCTTGGTGGCACCGGTCTCCAGACCGGTGCAAGAGCGACGAACGACGTTGAGGGGTGCTCGCACGGCTCTGGAGAGCCGTTCCACCACGAGCAGCCAACGACGGAACAGAGGAGACGCGTTCGATGAGCGGCACGGAAGCCCGCCACGAGCAAGAGTCGCACGAGCGCCGGCACGGCGCACTGGCCGCCGCCGTGCGCGTGGTGTCCGGCATGACGTTCCTCTCGCGCCTGGGCGGGATGGTCCGCGACGTCGTGCTCGTCCGTGTCTTCGGCGGGACGGCCATCGGCTCGGCGTTCACCGCGGGCTTTGCCATCCCCAACATGTTCCGCAGGCTCTTCGGCGAGGGCGCTCTCTCCGCCGCGTTCATCCCGGAATACGCCTCGGCGGAGAAGAACGACCCCGAGCAGGCGAGGCGGTTTGCGTCGCTGGTGGTCGGCGGGCTTGCGATCGCGACGGGGCTGCTGACGGCGGTGATCGAGCTGGCGTTGCTCATCGCGCTCCTGGTTCTTCCCGCCGACGCCGAGCGTGACCTCTCGATCAAGCTCATCATGCTCATGCTCCCGTTCATGCCGTTCATCTGCGTGGCGGCGATCCTGGGGGGCGTGCTGCAGGTCCACGGGCGCTTCGGGCCCGCGGCGTCCGGGCCGCTCGTGCTTAACGGGTTCATCATCGCGGTCGGCGTGTGGCATCTCTGGCATGGATCGCTCGGCGGCGAGACGACGGCGTATGCGCTGGGCGCCGCGACCGTGCTCTCCGGGCTCACACAGGCCGGATGGTTCTTCCTCGTCCTGCGCAGGCACGTCACATGGACGCGCGACGTCGCGCCCGTCAAAGAACGCGGCGTGCGCATGCTCAGAAAGCTCGTCCCCGTGCTCATCGGCATGGGAACGCTTCAGATCACCGCGCTGGTCGATCAGCTCATCGCGATGTGGCCCATCTGGATCGGGCCGACCTTGCTCGGCTACGCCTACCCCCTCGACAAGGCGTCGAATATCATCCTCGCGGCCGCCCAGCGCCTGTACCAGTTCCCGCTCGGCGTCTTCGGCATCGCGGTCGCGACCGCCGCGTTCCCCATGCTCGCGCGCCACGCCGACGAGCCCGCCGCGTTCGTGCAGACGCTCCGGCGCGGCGTCCGCCTCTCGCTCTTCATCGGGCTCCCCGCCAGCGTCGGGCTGTTCCTGGTCCGACACGACGCCATGCCGCTCCTCTACCGATTCGGCGGCAAGGGCTTCAGCCCCGAGCAGGTGGAACGGGCCGCGGATGTCCTCGCCGGCTACGCACCCGGCATCTGGGCGTACTCGCTCATCCACGTGCTGACCCGCGCGTTCTATGCCCGCGGCGACACCAAGACCCCGATGCGCGTCGCGCTGTGCATGGTCGCGCTGGCGGCCGGCCTCAACGCGACGCTCATCTGGTTCTTCCGCGAGGCGGGGCTTGGCTGGTCGACCAGCACCACGGCCGCGATCCAGGCGCTGGTGCTGGCGCTGCTCTGCCGCCGCCAGGTCCACGAGCGATTGCTCGACACGCCGACGTTCCTGGCCATCGTCAAGCTGCTGGTCTCGACACTTGCGATGGGCTTCCTGGTGTGGGTGATGCTGCGCTATCTGCCGCCCTCCACGGGATGGAAGGACCACGCGCTGCGCCTGGCAGGCGCGTGCGTGCTGGGCGGCGTGTCGTACCCGGCGACCGCGCTGCTCCTGCGCTGCCATGAGCCACGCTGGCTTCTGTCGCGAAATCGCGAGAGGCCCGGGGCACCTAAAGTTGATGTCGGTAGCTGAAAGGAGACACGCATGAGCCAGAATCGAGTTTCGACGGGAGTCCGCGCCGCACTCGCCCTGACGCTGCTCGCGGGAGCCGCCCTTCTGTCCGCCTGCAACACCGTCAGCGGCGCGGGCCAGGACCTGAAAGACGCCAGCGACGCCACAAAGAAAGCCATCACCGGCGACGATTCCAAGTCGACCACCGAAAAGAAGGAGTAGCGTGCCACCGATCGACGTGCGCGGCCTTTCCATCGCGATCACCGGCGCCAGCAGCGGCATCGGACACGCGACCGCGATCGCCTGCGCCCGCGCGGGCATGTGCGTCGCCGTCTCCGCGCGGCGCGCCGATCGCCTGGACGAACTCGTCGCGACCATCACGCGCGAGGGCGGTCGGGCCATCGCTGTCCCCGGCGACGTGGCGCGGCCCGAAGACTGCCAAAGACTCGTCGACGCGACCCGCGAGGCGTTCGGATCGGTCTACGCCGTCTTCGCCAACGCGGGCTACGGCATCGAAAAGCCGGTGCATGAAACCAGCGACCGGGAACTCCGCGATCTCTTCGAGACCAACTTCTGGGGCTCGATGAACCTCGTGCGGGCCGCCCTCCCGCACATGCTCGACGCCAAGCGCGGGCACCTGCTGTGGTGCTCGAGCTGCGTGTCGAAGCTCGGCATCCCGCGCATGGCGGCCTACAGCAGCAGCAAGGCGATGCAGGACCACTTCGCCCGCGCGATGCGCGTCGAACTCGCCTGCTCCGGCATCCATTCCTCGTCCATCCACCCCATCGGCACCGTCAGCGAGTTTTCCGACACGCTCAAGTCGCGGTCGGGGCTCAAGAAGCGGGCCTTCGGGCGGCCCGACAAGGGCCTGTTCGTGCAGACCTCCGAGCAGGTCGCGGACGCCGCCGTCGCGTGCCTGCGAAAGCCCCGCGGCGAGGTGTGGACCAGCCTGCCCATGCACATGCTCTTTGCGCTGGGTGTGGCGATGCCAAGCCTTGCGGACTACCTCCTCATGCGTCGGGCGCGGAAGCGCGATCAGCAGGCGTCGTCCACAATTGGGCTTTGAAATCTGAAATCTCGACGCTCGATGCTCAATGCACATCGACCAGCTTGGTGGCTTCGTGCGTCGCGCCGGTGATCGCATCGGCGAACGACGCGCGGACCAGCACCACGGCGCTCCGCTCCGCGAGCGGCTCGAGCGGAAGATCGACGACATACGACGCGCCGAACAGCCCTTCGCGATAGGCGTCGCGGAGGGCGCTGGGACCGAGCTCGATCTTGGCTGTGCGGATCGGCGTCGCACCCTCTCTGGCGGAGCGCCCGCCCGAGCTGTCCACGATCGTCTCGCCCGCGGGGAGCACCATGACCTCGACGCGGAGCGTGCCGACGCCCTGCATCGATCGCCCGCGCCCGTCGAGACACGACACCGAAACGTGGGCGCTCGTCGCGGGCTTGCCCACGTCCGCCGGATCGAGCCATGTGCCGAGATCGGAGATCGAGATCGACGCGCAGCGCGGCATGGCGGCCAGCACGTCCGCGGGGAGCGCCGGCCCGCGCTCCTTCGACCACTCGGACACCTTGGCGAGCAGCTCGGCGTTGGTCTGTTCGAGCGTCTTCTTCTGGTCTTCGAGCGCCATCACGCGCCGGCGGAGCTCGTCGTTGGCCCGCGAGGCCGACGTACTCCCCCCCACGCTGCAGCCGGCGAGCAGCAGGATCGCCGGCCCGCCCGCCAACACACCCGCCAACACGCCCGCCAACGCGACGGCATTCAGGCGAGATGTCACGGGTGATGAAATCCGCTCGGCGTCCACGCGCCCTCCCTGCAAAAGCGTCCGGCCGGAGAGGATACGCGCGTCGGCAACGACAGGCCGTGTGTTCCGGCGTTGCAACCGGGTATGGGCAAGGCGGCGGGCCGCCCGCGACTTGCCCTTGAAAAAAAACGCCCGGGAGGCCGGGCGCGTGCGAGGGGCGCGGGATGGCGGTACGCGAGCCGGTGCTACTTGAGCAGCTGGCGGAGGAGTTCTTCCTGGTCCCGGAACCAGTTGTCGTCGATTCCTTGCAGGAACCCGATGTTCGGGAAGCGCTTGACGAGCTGGCGGAGGAAGTCCAGGGCGCCGCGGGCCTTGGCGACCCAGGCGGCCCGATCGGCGCGGTTCTGCATGGACTGGGCGGTCTGCACCGCCACGCCGTACTTCTGGAAGTACTCGTTCAGGCGTGCCTGGGCCTCGGTGATGTCGGCGCGCCATTTGATCTGCATTTCCTCGGCGTCGGAGACTGGCCAGGCGTAGCCCTTCTTGGGCTTGCCGACCCACTCGATCTCCTGGTAGCCCATGAGCTTGGCGAGCTCTTCCTTGGTGGCCGCGGTGCCGCGCGAGAACTTGAACCTCTCGGCGTCCGGGGCGCTGAAGGTGAGGATGTCGATGTTGGCGAGCGGATTGAGGATGTGCTTGCCCGAGTGGTCCTGGTACCAGGTGACCTTGCCGGTGACGGGGTCGATGTCGGCGGAGAGCTTTCCGCTGGGCGGCTCGATCTCCAGCTCGCTGAGAACCTCGTCGCGCCCAGAGATCTGCATGGCCCGCATGATCTCCTTGGGGTGCCCGCCGCGGGCGGAGATTTCCTCCATCATGAGCAGCGTCGCCTCCAGGCCTCGCCCTTTCATGGCCTGGAGCGCCCCGCTCCAGCCGGTGCAGGCGCCGTAGTTCCCGTTGGGCATGAAGTAGATTTCTTCGAGGCAGTGCGAGCTCATGGCGGCGGCGGAGATGGCCGACTCGATCCACGCCACGGTGCGGAACTTCTGCTTGTATTCCTTGTGGATGACGTCGCTGATGCGCTGGATTTCGAGCAGGAAGCCGCCGCCCGACTTGACCTTGATGACCACGACGTTCACGCCGTCCTTCTCCAGGAGCGGGATGGCGTCTTTGAGGGGCTTGGCGGCCATCTGCATGCCGACCATCTCCTCGGCGGTGAGGATGGCGGCGCGCGGGGTATCGCCCGGGCCGGGCTTGGGCTTGGCCTCGCCCTTGGCGTCGGGCTTGGTTTCGGGCTTGGTTTCATCGGCGGGCGTGGCGCCGTCGCCCGCGCGCACGATCTTGTCGATGTCGCCGGGCTTCAGGAACTCCTCGTGCGAGATGCCGTTGGTGTCCTGGAGGAGCCAGACATAGCCATCGAGTTCCTTGGTGATCTTGCCTTCGAGGACGCGCCCGTCTTTCAGGTAGACCTTGTCCTTGTCGGCGGAGGGCGCCGGCGTGGAAACGGGGGTCAACGCCGCGGCGGCAGCGCGTGGGGCGCCCACCGGGGCGGAGACCAGCGTCAGCGAGGCCAGGAGCGCCGCCGCCGACACCACCAACGTCCACGCGCGTCCGCCCAACATCCCGGTCAGTTTCATGTGCATGTGCTCCGAGGCGCGCGGGGGCGATGCCCGCGCGGCCCTGTGTGATTACTTGCGCCGGCGCTGCTGCTGCACGTCGAGGGTCTGGTCGTGATCGAGGAGATCGATCTCACGCTGGATTGTGGAATCCATGCCCAGGCGGCGTTCCTCGCCGAAGACCTCGCCGTACTTCTTGAGGATGCCCTGCATCCGCTGCAGAAGCTGCTTCTTCTGCCCGCGGGCCTTGGTGCGCTGCTGGAAGTCGCCACCGACCTGGATGGCGTCGGCGTCGCCGCGCAGACGGCGCAGGTCGCGCATCCCCTGCTCGAGCCCCTTGGACCATCCCTCCATGATCTGCTTGGCGCGGCTCTTGACCTCGACGCCCGTTCGCGAGATGCCCAGCTCGAACTTGAGCTGATCGATGTCGTCGACCGTGCCCTTGCTGACGCGGAGGTCCTGGGCCAATTTGGCGGTGAGCGTCAGGACGTCGTTGCCCTCGCCGGACTCCAGCGCCTTGGCGGTGTCCTGGCTGCCTTCCTTGGCGTCGTCGGTGAGGAGGAACTCGCCGGGACCCTCGGGCATGCGCTCGTAATAGACCGGCTCGCCGTTGGGATAGGCGACGGTGAGGACGAACTCGGGGATCGCCATGGCGCGGACGAGCTCGACGGGGTAGCCGCCGGTGTTGGCGATGCCCTCGGCGTGCTTGAGGCGCAGCGAGTACTGCTTCTGGCGGACGACTTCATCGCCGGTCCCGCCGAACATGGTGGTCAGGTTTCCGATGCCGCCCAGCTTGCCGTCGCTCTTGAAGTACATCGTGGGGCAGACCAAGGGAAGGAACGCCGCCCCGCCCATGGCGCGGTTGACCCAGAAGACGACCTTGGGCGGCTTCTCATAGGTGCGAAGCTCGCTGGAGAAGATGTCGTCCATGTCCTCGGCGCGGAAGAGCTCGTCGAAGGCGGCCTCTTCGGGGCTCCGCTCCAGGCCCAGCTCCTTGGGGCCCATCGACCAGTCGTTGTTCATCACGACGATGATGTACTCCGCGCCGCCCTTGGCGGCTTCCTTCATGCAGTCGCGGATGGGCGTCTGCGAGATATCCCAGCCGAAACGCCCGGAGAGCTCCATTGTGTAGTACTTCACGCCGCCCTCCACGGGCGCGGCTTCGTCCTTGGTCGCTTTGGTGTCGGGCGTCTTGCTCTTGTCGTCGCCCTTGGGGTCGGCGGCCTTGGGCTTGTCGCCCTTGGGGTCGACCTTGGCGCGCTTGATTTCGAGGATGTCGTCCTTCTTGTAGTCGGCCTCGAACTCGATGCCGCCGATCGTGCCCTTGAACTTGATCGTGCTCGCGTCCTCCTTGACGATCTTGCCGGTGACGACCTTGCCGTCCTTGAAGATCAGCGTGTCCTCATCGGCCGAGACGAAGGAGGCCCGCGGTGCGGCGGGCGCGCCGGCGAGTGCCGAGCCGTAGGTGCCCGCGACCGACGCCAGCGCCGCCAGCGTCAGAGTCGCCAACCAACGTCCATTGATCTTCGCCATGACCAACCTCCCGACTCGCGTCGCGTTCAAGCGCGGCCAATCATCGGCCGTGCCGAGACTTCCGATCCACCACCTGCCGGCGCTCCACCACCCACCGGGCCTCGGATTGTATCGGGGCCGAAACCGCGCCCGACATGGCGCGCGGCAACCACCCCGCAACAGATTACCAATCTAGACGCCCCCTGAGCCAGCGAGTTCCATCGCCAATTTCAGGCCGTCGTCCCGCGACACGATCCGCTCCTCCAACTGCGCGTCGTACAACGCCTCCAGCAGCACCTTGAAACCGGGCCCGGGCGAGAGCCCCAGCCCGATCAGGTCATCGCCCGACACCAACGGATCAGGCGAAAGCCCGGAGGCCGTGGCGCGCAGCGATGCCACGTCGTCCGATACGCGGCCCGCGAGCGATGTGTTTCGAACAAAGACCAAATCAAGAGCGTCCGAGAACGCGAGGGTCGAGGCGAGACGCTTTCGGGCCGCCACCCCCAACGAATCCCACTTCCGCTCGATAGTTGGAATCGTTTGGAGAATGTTGGCTAGCGAAGCCCGCTCGTCATTGGAAAGGCAGAGGGCGGATCGCCAACGCGCCACGAGGAGCTGGGTGTCGGTGGTGCCGACCTCAAGGCCCCGATCGAGCGCCCAGGCGGCCAGGCACGCGCCAAAGCCGGCCTCGGGACGCAGGCGCGCGAGAATGTGAGGCGGCGTGGTCCGGGGCGTCTCGCCCAGCACCGGCGCGTCGAGTCCCAACTCGGCCAGCGTCGCCACGGCTCTCTCGCGCGTCTCGTGCGACATCATGGCGCGGAGCTCATCGCCGATGCGTTCGCGGCTCACACCCGCCAGGTCGCGCGCGTGGCGTGTGATGGCGGCCCGGGTCGCGTCGTCGATTGTGAACGAGAGCTTGGCCGAGAGACGCACCGCCCGCAGCGCGCGCAGGTGATCCTCCGCGAGGCGCGCGTCGGGATCGCCCACGGCGCGCAGCACCCTTCTCTCCAGATCGGCCAGCCCGCCGACAAAGTCGATCACACGTCCGTGCGGCCCGGCGCGGGTGTCGGCGGGATCGAGGAAGAGCGCGTTGACAGTGAAATCGCGCCGGGCGGCATCCTCTTCCGGCGTGCTGAAGCGCACCTCGTCGGGGCGGCGCTTGTCGCTGTACGTGCCGTCGGCGCGGAAGGTTGCGACCTCGGTGACGACGCCGTGGAGCTTCACGAGCACGACGCCGAACGACGCGCCGACTTCGCTGGTCTTGCGGAAGAGCCGGGTGAGCACGGGCGGCGTGGCGTCGGTGGCGACGTCGTAGTCCTGCGGCACGCGCCCGAGCAGCTCGTCGCGCACGCACCCGCCCGCGAGATACGCGATGTGTCCCGCGTCGCGCAGCGTCGCGATGATCTCGCCCGCGGCCTTGCGCCCCGGGGTCTCCGCGAACTGGCTGGTGATCGTCCGGCTCACGAGCACATTGTATTGGGGTGGGGTGGACGCCGTGGGCGCGGGGATGGGCACGTCGCGCGAAACAAGAAGCACCGATGTCGCAAGGCCGACATCGGTGGCACGCCTCCGGGCGCGGTCGGCGGCGCGCCACGCGCCCCGCTCATGTTCCCTTGCCGCGCTCGTTCGAATCGAGCCAGAGTGTCACCGGGCCGTCGTTCACGAGCGACACCTTCATCATGGAGCGGAACACGCCGCTCTCCACGCGCAGTCCCGTCGCGCGGAGCTCGTCCAGGATCGCCGCGAAGTGCTTGACCGCGTGCTCGGGGCGCATGGCGCGATCAAAGCTCGGGCGACGGCCCTTGGCGCACGCGCCCGCAAGCGTGAAGTTTGGCACGACCAGCACCGAGCCGCGGAGGTCGAGCACGCTCAGGTTCAATTTGCCCTGCTCGTCCTCGAAGACGCGGAGGTTGGCGATTTTTTCGGCGATCCAGCGTCGATCGTCGTCGGTGTCGGTGGTCTCAAAGCCGATCAGCGCCAGCAGGCCGCGCTCGATCGCCGCGTGGGCGGCCGCGTCGTCGGGAAGGGCGGCGCCGTCCATCGACATCCCGCCGACGCTGGAGACGCTCGCCTCTGAAACACGCTGGATGACGCATCGCATGCGTGACGATATGACTCGGATCGTCAGTTCGCCCCACTGATCACGCCGGCCTTGGCGAGAAACTGCCGGATCGGTCCCCAGTACGCCTCGTGTACGCGATCAAGATCAAGATGCCCGGCGTCGAGCTCGACCGTCGTCGTGCGCGGGTTGAGCGTGGAGAGTGTTCGCCCGTGCTCGATTGGGATGATGGTGTCGCGCGTGCCATGGATGATGAGGATCGGGCACGCGAGCGAACCCAGCACGCGATCGGTGTGGAATGGGTGCTTCACGATCGACGGCGGGACGAGATAGCGTGCGGCGAACGACGCGACACTGGTGAACGGCGAGTCGAGGATCAGGGCGGCGGGCCCGGCCTGCGCGCTGTCCCAGGTGCGCGCCGCGACCTGGGCCGCCACGCCCGTACCGAGCGACATGCCGTGGAGCACGATCCGGTTCGCGTCGACGCCGGGGCGGGCGCGCATGAGCTCGACGGCCCGCACGCCCTCTTCCACGGTTGATTGCTCGGAGGGCTTGCCGTGGTTGGCGCGATAGCCCGGATACTCGACCAGGAGCGCGGAGCACCCGAGGGCGGCGTAGTCGCGGGCGCGATCGGCGAGCCAGTCGATCATGTCGGCGTTGCCGTGGAAGAAGATGACGACGGGCGCGGGGTGTTCGGCGCTGGCGCCAGGGGCGGCGAAGAACCATGATTCGTGCCGAAGGCCTCCGGGCCCGTCGATCATCACGCGCTCAAAGCCGGGCGGCGGCGGAAGCGTCGCCTGGGCCTCGGGGACGCGCTGAACGACGAAGATCATGGAGTCCTGGGCGCGGTACATGAGGGCGAGATACGCCGCGTACAGCACGAGCGCGATGAACACGAGGCGCACGACGCGCCGGCGCAGGGGCGGGCGCGGCGAGGGCGTGGCGTTGCGGGAAGCGGGCGATGAAGGAGTCGCGTCGGTTCGTGTTTCGGACATCGTCGCCTTCCTTGGGCACAAGCACACGGACCCGAAGACGGGTCCGTGCCACGAAGAGCATTCACTTTACCGCGTTCGGCCCGCGATCGGTGCATGAAACGCCGACCCGCCCAAGCCCAATGAGTGGGCAGGAGCGTCGAATGGACTTTGTGATCGCGATATGCGTGGGTGTGGGGCTTTCCGCGGCGTGCGGGCTGCGGGTCTTTCTGCCCATGCTGCTTCTATCCGCCGCCGCCAAGTTCGGCTGGGTCAATCTCGCGCACGGCTTTGACTGGGTTTCCAGTTGGCCGGCGCTGGTGGCGTTCGGCGTGGCGTCGGTGCTCGAGGTCGGCGCTGGACACATCCCGTGGGTCGATCACGCGGTCGATGTGCTGGCCGCCCCGTGCGCCATCGCGGTGGGAACGCTGGCGATGGCGACGCAGCTCGACGCGGCGCAGCCCCTGATCGGCTGGGCGGGCACGCTGGCCGCGGGCGGCGCGGTGGGCGGAACGATCGCCGGCGGCGTAAAGCTGCTGGGCGCAACGACGCGCGTCGCATCGACCGCGAGCACGGCGGGCCTGGGCAATCCCATCATCGCGAGCGTGGAAACACTCGGCGCGACGATCCTCTCGATTCTGTCGATCGTGGTTCCGATCGCAGCGGGATTGCTGCTCATCGCGATCGTCGCGATGACGATCGCGATCATCCGGCGTCGGCGCCGGGCGCGGGCGGCTGTTGTGGTCGTGAACGCCGTGACGGCCCAGTAACAACCCGTGCGACGAGAGTCACTCTCGCGTCCACGCGTTTGGACGCCGAACCTGACGAGTCCGCGAGAAAGGCCCGGGTCGGGAGCTCGCCGCGCGCCCAACCAGGTTGCGCGGCTCGGGGCGAATCCGACCTTGCGCGATGGAGAATCTCTCGATGATGTGCCGCGAGCGGATCCCTCGCACGGCGCGCGATGCAAAAAGGAAAACGGCCCGTCCGGGTCGAGTCGGACAGGCCGCGGGCACGCTCGCTACGCCTCGTTACGAAGCGCGGCGGCGACGGAAGCCGAGAAGAAGACCCATGCCGCCAAGCGTCACAGCGCCGGGCGCGGGGGTGTTGTAGAAGCGGACGTCAAACATGCAGTCGTTGTAGTCCATATCGCCGTTGGGGAGCTTGATGTCCTCGATCCGCATGCGGAAGTGACCCGGGGCGATGTCCTCGTAGGCGAACTGCATGATCTCAACCTCGTCGGTCATGCGGTAGGTGTTGAGCTCGCCGCTGGTGATGTCATAGGCGAAGTAGAGGGGTGTCTGGTTCTCGAAGACGCCGAGGCTGATGCTGTCGCCGGGCGACGACGCGTGGTTGTTGAAGAGCCACTGGCCGAGGCCCTCGCGCTCCTGATCACCTCCCATCCAGTACACGTCACCGGTCCAGCCGGCGTCGGAGGAGTGGAAGGTGACGACGGCCTCGTGCCCGGCGGGGACGTAGAGCGGCTGACCGATGTAGATCGCCGCGCTCGCCGCCGAAGCCATCGCCGCCGCACCAACCACGCCAAGCTTGATCATCGCGTTCATGTCTCTGTCCTCCAAGTCTGTAATGGTGTCGAGCCGGCCAAAGCGACCGACTCACCACAACCGTGAGATTGACCGGGGGCAAACACCATGAAAACAGGGAGCGTGCGCGTGCGCCGCGCCGCGTGTGCGCCCTGTGCCGGAACAGGCGGCACGGGCGGAAGGATGCTCCGCGTTATTGGGCGCTGGTGCAGCGACAAAGAGCAAGGACCACGGCAAACGAGGTCAACCTCCACCCCGCCGGCTCGCAAGGATCGCGGAGACCAATATCAAGCATGAACTCGGCGCGTGCCCGGGCTGGACCGGGAATCGCGATTCCCCGTGGCGCGGTCTACTTGTTCTCTGGCGGCTTGTTCTCTGGCGCCGGGGTTTCAGCGGGCGGGAGGCCGACGCCCATCACCGTGAGCTTGGTCGGGCCTGCCGGGCCGAACACGATCAGAGGCAGGTCGGGGTTCGCGGTCGCGCGTGGGACATACGGCGTGTCGAGCAGCCGCGCCATCGCGGGGCGAGCGGGCGCCGGCGCGCGATGGTCCGCCGTGGGCGTGAAGACCAGCCCCTCGGGGACCGCGACGAACAGGCCGGGATGATCGGCGATCGGCGAGCGCACCGCGGCGATCGACTTCTCGCTCAGCGGGTTCCACGAGCCCGACGCCAGGTCAAACTCCGCCGTGCGCCCAAGGTCGGGCACAAAGAGCGAGAGGGGCGTGCCGCCCGCGCCGACGATCGCGCCCGGCATGGAGGGAATCGCGGGATCGGACGCGGAGCCCGCGCCGCTTGCTTGCAGCGCGATCGCGTGTGGCGGCGGAACCTGCAACGCCGCGGTGCATTGATACGCCAGCGCCGGATCGGACGAGAGCGAGAGCGAGCGCGTGGCGATCACCGGGGCGATGGCGGTGTCGGCGTCGGAAGTGGGCGCGTCGCGGAGCGCGACAAGGTCGATGCCGCCCTGCGAGCGCGCGAGCGTGAAGAGCGTCTTGGGCTCGCCCGCGTAGACCGGGAAGAGATATCCGACGTCGCCGGCGGGCCGAACGCGGAGCTTGCCGTCGCGCGTGCGGATCACCAGGTCGGCCTTTGGGCTCCCCTTCTTCCGCGTGGTGTAGGCCAGGTCGCCCGCCTGCGACAGCACGCCGTGGGCGTTGATCGCGGGCGAATCCGCGAGCCACTCGACGCGTCCCGAGGTCCACGCGACCTTGGCGATCGCGCGCGTGCCGTCGGCCCGCGGCTGCTCGATCAGGAAGCCCTCCGCGTCGCACGAGCGCCCGAGGATCGCGCCCTCGGGGAGCACCGGGAGTTGCAGGGGCGACAGGCCGGTCTTCTCCACCTGGTACACGACGAGCCTGGTCGTGATCGCGGGGACCGCGTTGTCGAGCGCCAGCAGCGTCGGCCACGTCGGCGCCAGGCCCGCCTGGACCACAACGAAGCGAGCGTCGGGCGACACCAGCGGCAGCACCTGCCCGTCGTACTCGATCGTGCCCAGTGGGAAGATCGAGAAACGAAGCATGGCGCTTGAGGTGGGCGGCACGGGGCGCGCGACGGGCGCGCCCGGCTGGACGGGCGGCTCTGTTCCCGTGGGCAGATTGGGTGGGGGCTGGCTGGACTCGGGCGATGCCGGAACGATTCGCGGATGGAGTGTGGACTCGCGGGGCGTTGGCTCGGAGCGCACCGTCACGCACCCCACGGCGGTCTGCATCGCGGCCAGCGCGGCCACGAGAGGAAGTCGAGGTTGGTTGGAGCGTCGCATCACGCGTTCATCCGTCGTAGCCGAAGTCCTGCGCGGTCTTCTTCTTGGGCTTGCTCTCGCCCGATTCTTCCGCGCCCTTGCCTTCCTTTTCGGGATCCTGCAGGCGCAGTCGCATCTGATTCAGGCGATCCTGGTACGGCTCGTTGAGCTTCTGCCGCTCCTCGGGGTTCTCGACCACGATCGGCGTGATGAAGACCAGGAGCTCCGTGCTCTTGACGCTCTTTTCCTTGGACGTGAAGAGCGCGCCCAGGAGCGGGATGTCGCCCAGGAGCGGCACCTTGCGCGTGATGTCGGAGTCTTCCTTGCGGATGATGCCCGAGATCACCACGGTCTGCCCGTCGCGGAGGATGAGCTGCGTGGTCGTCTCGCGCCGATCGACCACGAACCCGCCGAAGAGCGTCTCGCCCGGAACGATCGACGAGAGCTCCAGATTGACGCGGACGTCGACGTCCTTGTTGTTGGCGATGCGCGGCCTGATGCGGAGCTGGATGCCCACGGCCCGGTAGTCGAAGCTCTGCACCAGGTTGCCGTTGTTGTTGGTCTGCGAGTCGGTGACGAACGGGATGTCCTGCCCGTCGAAGAACTCGGCCTCCTGGTTGTCGCTGGTGAAGATCTTGGGCTCGGACAGGATCTGCACGTCGGTCTTCTCCGACAGCGCCTGGAGCAGCACGTTTACGTTCATGTTGACGTCGAGCACCGACGAATTGAAGAGCGATCCGATGAAGCCCGAGCGGTCCTGGTCGGTGCCGAACTGGATCGCGTTGTCGGGGTTGGTGGGCGTGATGGCGGAGCTCGACCAGCGCAGGCCCAGCGCCGTCGCGTCGTCGCTGGACATCTCCGCGACCACCGCCGAGATCAGCACCTGACGCCCGGGGCGATCCAGCTGCCCGATCAGCTGCGAGACCGACGCGCGATACTCCGGCGGCGCGAGCACGAGCAGCGCGTTCTGGCGCCACACCGGCACGATGCGGATCGCGCCGACCAGGTTCGACGCGCCGGCCTTGTCGGTCGGCGGGCGCGATCGCTGCCACCAGAACTGGATGTTCGACGCGCTGGTCGTCGCGTTGTTCTGGGTGTTCTGATTCGCCGTCGTCGTGGCGGCGTCCTGAGCGAAGGGGCTGGTGGTAAGCGTGCTCTCCGACAGGCCGCTCTCCGAGCGACGGATCTGCGCCAGCGTGCCGTCCTGCGCCAGGAGCGTGTTGAGCTGCTCGGCCAGGTCCTCGGCGTTGGCGTGCTTGAGCTCGACGACCTCGGGCAGTCCGATCGACTGCGGCTGGTCGAGGTCCTGGATGATCTTGTCGATGACGGCCAGGTTGTCCGGGCTCTTGGCGACCACGACGAGCCGCCCCGATTCCGGGATCGCCTGGAACGAGAACTGGCCCGCGAGCCGCCCCACGCCCTGGGCCGTCGTGGTGTTGTTGCCCTGCGTGGTCGTCGTGCCCTTGCCGAAGAGGCCCTCGAGCAGGTCGCGGACCTTGATCGGGTCGGAGTTCTTGAGGTCGTAGACGCGCGGCACGACCGCCTCGTCGGGAAGAGGCTTGTCCCAGAACTGGTCGATCTGCGTGCGGATCTGGTCGAGGATCGGTCGCTCCGCGAGCACCGTGACCGAGTTCTGCTGCGTGTTGGCGGTGACGCGGAGGTTGGCGCTGGTGGCGATGTCGGTGCCGGTCGCGCCGCCGCCGCCCTGCTGGTTCTGGTTCCCGCGCGTGCCGCGCCCGCCCTGCTGGTTGTTGTTCCCGCCGCCGCGGTTGAAGAAGTTCTGGAAGGGGTTCTGTTGCTGGTTCTGGTTGCCGGTGCGGGCCTGGCTCTCGGCGAAGAGCTCCTTGATGTTGGTCGCGACCTGCTCGGCGTCCGCGTAGCGCAGGCGGAAGGTCTCGCTCCCCAGCGACGCCGCCGCGGGCATGTCGAGCGAGGCGATCAGCTTCTCCAGCCGCTGCAGGAGCCCGATGTTGCCCAGCACGGCGAGCTGGTTGGACTGCTCGTCGACCATGATCTTGGCGAAGTCGGGCACGTTGTCCTTGATGAGCTCGCCGACGTTTTTGGCGCTGGCATTGCGCATCGAGTAGACCTTCTGCACGATCGACCCATAGTCGGTGCGCTCCAGGAGCGACTCGTCGCCCGGCACGACGGGCACGTCCTGGCGCGTGATCTCGTTGATGTCGCGCAGGGTGATGATCGTCGGGCCCTCCACCACCGCCACCCCGATCTGGTGCATCGCCATGATGACCATGTCCAGCGCCAGCTGGCGCGGGATCGGTCGATCATTCAGCACCGTGATCGAGCGCGTCATCACCTCGGGCTGCGGCATCACGACCTTGCCCGTCGCCTCCACGATGAACGGAACCACGTCGCTCACCTTTACGTTCTTGAAGGCCAGCACGGTGTCCGGCCCGTCGAGCACGCGCCGGTTGGTGGCGGCGTCGATTCTCTCGGGCTTGGGTTCGGCGGGCGGCGTCGCGACGGGCGGCTCGCTCGGCGCTGGCGCTGCAGGAACCGGAACGGCGGCGGGCGGGGCCTCCTGCGCGAGGGCCGAGCCGGCCAACGCCGCCAGCAGCGCGGGAACGACAACGCCCTTGGTCAGGATGCGACGATCGATGGGTCGTGAATTCATGATGAACCTATGGGGTTGAACCTGCGGGCTTGGGTTTACTTGGGCGTCGTCGCCGGCGTGGCGGGCGCGGGCTGGTTGGGGGTCGACTCGGGGCTGCTTTCAGGCTTGGTTTCGGGCTTGGCTTCGGGTTTGGCGTCCGTCGCGGCGCTCTCGCTCGGCTTGCTCTCGCTCGGCTTGGTTTCACCGGGTTTGGCCTCGCCGGGTTTGGTTTCCCCGGGCGGGACTTCAGCCGGTTTGGTCTCAACGGGCTTCGGCGGCGGGATCACCGTCTTGTCGCGCTCGAACAGCGTCACCGGAAAATCCACGCCGCGATACTTGATCGTCGCGCCCCACGGCGGATCGACCTTCACGACCGACAGCGGCTTGTCGGCGTCCTGGCCCGCCCGCAGGCGCGTGCCGTCGCTGAACCACACCGTGTCGTTGATGATCGCCGCCAGCGCCGGCCCGCCGTAGCTCGAGGGGGGCCTGGGCGTCGTGTCCGTCACCGTCGGCGGCGGGTCGCTGCGCGGCGCGCGCGGGGCGGCGGGGATCACGAACAGCGATCGCCCGCTCGTCTGTGCCAGCGATCGCTCGCTCGAATCCTCGAACTTCTTGAGCATCTCCTGCCGGCGCGTGTCCTGTGCCGCGGAGGGCGACGCCGCCGGCGTCAGCAGCGTGCCCACCATCGCCATGACCGGGAACGCCAGCACGGCGACTGCGAGCACGATGACGACCAGCGCGGCCTGTCCGGCGCGCGACATCCGCGACCAGAGCACGCCCAGCGAAACCTGATGTGGACGAACGGGGCTCACCTTCCACGACCCTTTCTGGAGAGCTTCCACGCCTCGGCGGTGATGTTGGCGCGGACCGTGCCCGCCGGCACGCCGCGCCCCGACTGGAGCTTGGTGATCTGCACGCGCGAGACCGCGACGATCTCGGGGGCGCGCTCGAAGTCGGCGATCACCCGGGCGACGTTGTCGGGCGTGGTCTCGAACTGCAGGTCCTTGACAAGGCGGTCGAGGCGCATGTTCTGGGCGGTGTAGACCTGCGTGAGCGGGCCCGACGCGACCGGAACCTCGCGGTCGGTAGCGGTGCTGTCGCGCACGCCGTGGGCCTTGAGAATCTCCGCGACGCGCCGGTTGAAGGCCTCCGAGCCGGCGGTGGATTCGACGGGAAGATTGACGGCTCCGAAGCGCTGCACGCCGCTCTCCACCTGCCCGAGCGCGGAGACAAAGCCCTGGTCCGAGGACGACGCCCCGCGCAGGCGGGACTCGAGCGCGTCCGCCGACCCGCCCAGGCGCAGCGTGGAATCCAGCGCCGGCTCCACCACCAGGAAATACGCCCCGAGCGCCGCGACGAACACGACCAGCCAGCGTGCGGCCCTTGGCCACGAGTTGAAGCGAGCCCAAAGACTCATGTGGTCCCCCCGCTTCCCGCGTTCTTCATGCGTTCCTGCAGCTTGGTGACCTCGGTATCGAGGCGGGCCTTCACGCCCGGATCGATCCCCTGCACCGACGAGGCGCGCCGGCGCGCCACCATCTCCTTCATCGCGGTGGTCCGGTCCATCGCGCCGATCTGCGCGTCGGTCAGCTCGGGCGGAACGTCGGACAGGCTCGGCAGGCCCGAGCCCGACGCCGGACGCGACGAACGAGACGAATCCGCCGGCGCGGGCGAACGTGAATCGCGCGAGGACTCGCGCCCGCTCTCGCGCCCCACATCACGCCCGGAATCACGCGAGCCGCTCGCGCCGTTGCCCGAGCCGTTCTCGCGTGGCCGATCCGACGAGCCGGACTCGGTCGCCACGATCGGCGCGTTGCGGGCCGCCTCGCCGTAGAGACGCACCGCCAGGGGCTTTTCCGCGAAGTCGTCGACGGGCTTCACATAAATCGTCGGGTTCAGCACGTTAGCGGAGATATCGAACTCCACACCCGAAGAGCCCGACACCGCGCGATCAATCTTGAGCTTGTCGAACAGCCCGGTCTGGTTCAGGTGAGACTGCAGCTTGCCCAAAGCCTCCTGGCTGTCGGCGGTCCCCTTGATCATCATGCCCTGCTCGGGCGAGAGGCGGAGAACCTCGACGATCACGCCCTGCGGCGTGGCGGCCGAGATGTCGCCAATCAACTTGGTCATGGGCCAGCGCATCGTCTCGAGCTGTTGATACATGGCGGCCTGCTTGGAGAGCGCCGCCCGCTGCTCGTCGACCTGCGCCAGGTTCGCCGATTTGCTCTTGAGCACCGCGCTCCGCGCCGCGGCGATCCCCAGCGGCGCCAGGATCACCAGCGCCGCCGCCGCGATGCCCGCCACCAGCGCGTTCCGCGGAACGGAGACCCACTCCGCGAATCGCTCCGGCGCGGTGCGCCGCTCGGCCGGGGGCTGGTCACGCAGCTGCGCCAGCGAGCGCGTCACGGCATCGGGCGAGAGCGCGGCCAGCGCCGCCCCGATCGCCACGCCGTACTGATCCAGCCAGCGTTGCTCGGGCACCAGCCCCTCGACGCGCGCGGCCAGCGCCGCGCGCGAGGCCGCGTCCAGCCGCAGGTGCGCCCGTGAATCGACCACCTCGCTCGCGGCGTTCGCGCCCACGGCCCGGCACGTCTCGGCGATGCGGGCCGCGATCGCGCCGGGATTCGTCGGGTCTTCCACGATCGCGCGGGCCGCCAGGCGATCGGGCCCCGAGGCGACGATGCTCACGCCCGCGCGGTCGCACAGCACCGCGAGCCCCGATGGCGCGCGGAGCATGGCCAGCGCCGCCGCCGAGGCGATGAACGTCTCGTCCTCGACGGGAAGGTCGGGCTCTTCGGGCGGGGGAGTGATCCACGCGGTGAAGATCGCGCCGCGCTTGCCGTCGGCCGAGAGATCGGGCACCACGCCGCCGGCACGCCGATGGGCCGGCGCGTCCTCGGGGAGGGAGGCCTCGCCCAGGAGCGCCAGGGCCGAGAGCAGCTCGGCGGGCTGTGCGTTGTCCACGCGCGAGGCGCGGCAGACGGTGTCGGCGGCGGGGAGCACGCGGACCAGGTGGTGGACGCGGTGCTGGGCCAGCGCCGCGGGAAGCTCGGCGATCGCGCCGAGCGTGCGGGCCTCGATCACGCGCACGCCGCGCGCCGTGCGCTCGGCGACGACCAGGCCCAGCTCAAAGAGCGCGCCCAGGCGTTGCGTGTCGGTGGTGGGTGTCGTCGTCGCCATGCGTTTCTCAGCGGGTCCGAAGCTCGGTGATGGTCGCGGGAAGGGTCGAACGGTCGATGGTCACGATCAGTTCACATTCGATGCCGGTCTGCTCGTCGCGCCCGCGGCAGTCCACGCGGTACACGTTCGAGCGCACATCCAGAACATTGGAGATGCGCGAGAGACGGTTGCGCGTCATCC
This sequence comes from Phycisphaerales bacterium, assembly GCA_020853815.1. Taxonomy (GTDB): domain Bacteria; phylum Planctomycetota; class Phycisphaerae; order Phycisphaerales; family UBA1924; genus JABWBC01. Next base: position 50,864 of record JADYYE010000168.1, on the reverse strand, counting down.
CCGCGACGTCGAGCAGGTCCACGATCGACGTGAATCCCTTGGGACGAGCCTCGCGCTCCGCGATGATCGCGTCCGCCGTCGAAGGGTCGATGTCGGTCAGGTACTGCAGCGTCTCGGCCTGGCAGGTGTTGATGTTCAGCTTGCCCGGACGCGCGGCGGTCGTTGGCGTTGCCTCGTCGCTCGTGCTCGTGGTCTCGGCGGTGGCGGTGGCGGCCGCCGCGTCGATGGTCGCCTCGGCGAAGAGCGCCGCGAGCTGATCGGTCGAGAGGGGCTCAACCCGCGCGCCGCCCGTCCCGCCCTGCTGACCGGTCGACCCAAGCTGGTCGAGGTCTCGCCGGATGAAATCGCTCATGACAGCGCTCGAACTCGCCCCGTACGCGACGATCGCGTCAGCCTGCGCGGAGGTCACGTTGATCCGCTGCGCGACCTCGTCGGCGGTCGCGATCGAGAGATTCAGCCGCTCCTCCCCCGACTCGGCCAGCCCGCCATCGACGCTCGACGCCGTCAGGATCGCCGACCAGCCCGCGTCGAGCTGCCCGTCGGCGTTGTCCCAGGGCCACGACGCGTTCCCGTCGTTCTCGTTGGGATCGAGCCGCCCGTTCAGGTTCCAGTCCTCGCCGCGCACGATCTCGGGCGTCACCCCGCTGATCAGCTCCAGCTCCGCGATCGAGCGGACATACGCATTCCGCGGCACGGTCGCGCCCGGCTGCGTCAGGTAGTAGCCGATCTCCGCGCCCAAGGGGCGTGTGTCGTCGTCGCTGTCGATCCAGTCGAGGATGCTGTCGGCGACGTCCTCGGTCATGTCGGGGAGCAGCATGAGCTCCGCCTGCGTGAGCAGGTTGACGTTGAGCTTCGAGTGCTCGTCCATCGCGCCGAAGCGCTCCTGCCCGTTGTCGGTCCACGACACGCGGAAGAACGAGCCGGCGAGCTGGCCCTCGCTCACCTGCGTGATGTCGTCGGTGACCGCATAGGCATCGCTGGTGTCCGGGCTCTGCGTGCTCGCGTCGAGGCTCGAGAGCACGTTCTCGAGCGCCGCACGCGCCGCCCAGTGGGCCCGCACCCGCGCCAGCGCCTCGCGCCCCGCGGCGGCCTGTCGGAACGACGCGGCCTGCACCGCCGCCAGCATTACCGCCCCGATCGCAACCACCCACAACACCAGCATGGTCGCAAACGCGCGCCGACGCGCCGCGCCCCGGCTCGAAAACTCCGTCTTTGGACCCCGGACCCGAGGCCCCGCGAACGTCCGGGTCGATCCGGCACTGCCGCCAGCATCGCGCCCGGCCCGCGGAACGACTCCGAAACCAATCTCGCCACGAGAGAAAGCGGGGCGCTTCATCCGCCACCTCCCGTGGTCGCGGCGCTCGTGTCGGCGCTCGTGTCCTCAATCGGCGGCGTGATCGGCGCGGGCGTGCGATCGAGCGCGACCGTTCGCCTGGCCTTGGCCTGCACGGCCTTGTCATCCGAGGACGCGACAACCGTGATCCGCACCGCGTAGGGCACGCCGTCGGCGTCGCTGTCCCACGACGTGGCCCACTGCGTCCCATCGTCGGCTTCGATCGAGAGCTCGACCACGCCGGGGACCACGGGCCGCGCCAGGCCGCCCGCGTCGAGGAACTCGTCGGCGGGCGCGTCGGTGCGTCGCCAGAGCGCGAGGCCCTGCGCCGTCGCGTCCACGCGATACTGCACCTCGCCCTCGCCGCCGCTGGGCAGGCCGGCGTCGCGGGCCTGCACGCGCATGGAACGCGCGAGAATCAGGATCGAATCGCGCGCATCCAGTCCGAGCTCGCCGCCGTCGGCGATCGACAGACGCGTAAATGTCGGGTCCTGATCGCGGGCGGCCTCGATGATGTCGGTCGCGATGAGCGATGCGGCGGCCTCGGCGCGGGCGAACGCTTCCTGGCGGGCCGTCGCGCGGGACTTGCTCCGGGAAAACTGCGTGAGCGCGGTGGTTGTCGCGCCCGCGACGATCACGCCGACGAGCAGCGCAACGACCAGCTCGACGATCGTGAAGGCCCGGGTTGTGGTCGCGTGCGTGCTCATCTTGGTCTGTCGCGATCCGTGTTCACTCGCCCCCACTCGCGATGGCTCTCGTTCCTGTCCGACCGTTACTCCGTTGTGATCGACTCTCGCCGCCATCGCGCGCCCGGATTCGTCTGTCTTTCGTCCCCTCGTGTTTCAGCATTCTCTCCGTGCTTTCCCCGTGTTCTCCGTGTTTCAATTTCCTTACGGCGTTCGCGTCACGCCCTGGTCCAACGTGCGGTCCTCGACCTCGCCCGGGCGCGGCGCGATCAGCGTCTCCACGCTCGCCGATCGCGTCCTTCCCCCCGCCTCCCAGAAGACCGTCGCGCGCACGAAATACGGGTTCGCGCCCCCCTGCTCTTGGATGTCCAGCTCGTATCGAAACTGCTCGAACGGCGGGTCGCACGGGCCCTGAATCTCGTAGCGCGAGGCGTAGTTGTCCGGGCCGCGCGCCAAGACCAGCGCCAGCTGCTCGTCGATCAGCATTGCCGCCGTCTGAAGCTGCTCTCCGCCGGTCTGCTCCGAGATCGCGCGACCCACCAGCCCGATCATCGCCGTCAGCGCCAGGCCCAGGATCACCGAGCCCACGATCACGTCGACGAGAATGCTCCCGCGACGAAGTGCCTTGGGTGGCCCGGCGGTCCCCGCCGGTTCCTCACAGCACGCGACCCCGCGGGCCCCGATCGCCGGCAATGGAGTCGCCGCCTCGCGTCGACAGCATGAAAGGTTGGAGCGTGACGTCACCACGACACCTCCCCCATCCCCGTCGCGTCGAGGTCGACGCTCTCATCGAGCGGCGTCGCGCCCTCAACCACCCGCGCCCGCAACGAGCCGGGCGAAAGCACGATCGACCACGCGCGCGTTCCCTCACGATCGCGGAACGACGCGACGACCATGCCGCGTTCCTGCCCGGGGATCATCTCGATCGTCCACTTGCGCGTGTCGAGCGCCCGCCCGTCGACGGCGCCAGAGACGAACGTCACGCGATCGGCCCTTTGCTCGCCCACGATCGGGTCCGGCGCCCACGCGGGGTTGGTCTCAAAGTCCGACGCGCTCCCCGCCCGCGACGTCTCCATCCACATCCTGCCGTCGCCGCTCGCGTCGTACCAGAGCGCGACGTGCTGCCCGGCGATCGCCGAGCGGGCCGCGGCCGTGGAGAAGAGGTCCGCCAGCACGCGGACGTTCTGCTCGGCCTCACGATCCGAACGCCGCATCATCCGCGGGATCACCGCGCCCGCCAGCACGCCCAGCATGACCACCACGACGATCAGCTCGATCATCGTGAAGCCGGGGCGAAGTTGAATGCGGCGGGTGTTCATGGCGGATTCAGAAGAGACGAAGAGACGAAGTGAAGAGCACGACACGGAGGAATCGGAACCGGTCACGATCCAAGAGCGGCGAGGCGAAATGATGCGCCGCGGGGAAACAGGCTCCTACGGCTTGATCACGTCCGCGTCCTCGCCCGTGCCGCCGGGCTGCCCGTCGGAGCCGTAGCTCACGATGTCGAAATCCACGTTCTTGGTGCCGGGGATCACGAGCATGAACGGACGATCCCAGGGGTCCTTGAGCGCGTCGGCGTTCTCGACGTAGGGCTGCCACTTGTCCTCCGCGATGTTCGCGGGGCGCTCCCACAGGATCGAGATCGACGCGCCCGCCTCGGGCTTGCCGTGGTCGGCCAGGAACAAGCGCACCTGGTTGGCCAGCGACGCCGCGTTCGCCGCCGCCACCGCCTGCTTGGACTGACCCACGCGCGAGAAGAGACGCGGCGCGATCAACGCCGCGATCACGCCCAGGATCACCACGATCACGATCACCTCGATGATCGTGAAGCCACGGCGCGAAGCGCGGATATGTGCCATGTGCGAATGTGCCGATGTGTTCATGTTTTTCACCTCACCGCTTCCTGCAGCTCAAGCAGCGGCAGGAGAATCGAAAGCACCACGAAGCCCACCACGCACGCCAGCATCACCACCAGCAAGGGCGGCAACGCCGTCGTGAACAACTTCACGCTCGTCTCGGTCCGGTCCTCGAACGCGCCCGCGGCCTGGTTCAGCAGCTTGTCCAGCCGCCCCGATCGCTCGCCCATGTTCACGATCTGCACCAGCATGGGCGGGAAATAGCCGCTCTTCTCCATCGGGTCCGCGATCGTGCGCCCCGCCGACACCTGGTCGCACACGTCGTCGATCACCCGCTCCATCGCCTTGTTGCCCAGCGTGCCTTTGGTCACGCGCAATGCCGTCACCGCCGGAATCCCCGCCGACACCAGCGTGCCCAGCGTGCGCGTGAACCGCGCCACCGCCACGTCGCGCAGCAGGCGCCCCAGGATCGGCACGCCCAGCAGGTGCGTGTCCAGCCACATCCGCGGCCCGGGCTTGCGGAACGTCCGCACCGTCGCGAGGAACCCCACCAGCACCGCCGGGATGATCAGCCACCACCAATCGGCAAAGAACCCCGCGACACCCTGCACCACCCGCGTGGGCCAGGGCATCTGCACGACCTGGCCCGCGATCGACTTCAGAATCTTGGGAACGATGAACGTCACGACCACGATCACCGCGACCACGATCAACCCCGCCAAGATCGCCGGGTACAGCGTCGCCGCCGTCACGCTCCGGCGCAGCTTTACATCTCGATCCAGCAGGTCCGCGGCCTGGGTCAGCACCTCGTCGAGCTTGCCCGACGCCTCGCCGGCCCGCACAAGATTCACCGTCAGTTCGCTGAAGCTCCGCCCCTGGGCCGCCATCGCGTCGCCCAGCGACTTACCGTGCTCGACCTCTTCGATGATGCGCCCGAGCATGACGCGCTGGCGATCGGAACGCCCCTGCTTGGCGATCGTGCGCAGCGCCTGCACCAGGGGCAGGCCCGCCTGCACCGCGGTCGCCAGCTCGCGGATGAACGCGGCCATCTCCGCGCGCGACATCGTGCCTCGCGCCACCAGCGCGGCCGCCGACACGCCCATATCAACCGCGCCGCCGGTGACGACCTCGTCGGCAACGTGGCCCGCGACCATCCCCGCCGTGCGGAGCGCCTTGCCGTTCGACGCGGGGCGCGAGCCGATGGATCGTCCCGGATTCCCCGTGTACCCCGTGAATCCTGAATTCCCGGAGAATCCCGAATTCCCCGAGAATCCCGAGTGCCCCGTGAACCCAGAGTGCCCGGCGTCGATCTCGATCTTGGTCGGCGTCACGCCGCGGCGCACCAGTTCGCGCACCGCGCTGGCGCGATCCGGCGCGTCGATCGTCGCGCTGGCGCTCGAGCCCGCGGATTGGTAGCGGAACGTCGGCATCAGTGCATCGTCTCCGCCGCCGCCATCTCGCTCTCGGTGTCCTGCGTGGCCCGCAGCACTTCCGACACGCCCGTCAATCCCGCCGCGGCCTTGGCCAGCCCGTCGCGGCGCATCGACTGATACCCAGCGCCCGCGGACTTCAGCAGGTCCTGCGAGCTGAGCCGCTGGCCGATCGCGGCACGCATCTGCGGCGTCACGCTCACCAGCTCATAGAAGCCCAGGCGTCGCTTGAACCCCGAGCCGTCGCACTCGTCGCAGCCCGCGCCCCGGTACGCCATCAGCCCCGGGAACAGCTCGCGCTCGCTGGGGAGCAGTCGGTGCCTCACCTCTTCCGCCAGCGGCACCGGCGTCTTGCACGACTGGCACAACCGCCGCCCAAGCCGCTGACCCAGGATTCCCTCGAGCACACTGGCGAGCAGGAACGGCTCGACCTTCATGTCGATGAGGCGTCCCACCGCGCTGACGGCGTTGTTGGTGTGGAGCGTGGAGAAGATGAGGTGGCCCGTGAGCGCCGCGCGCACCGCGATCTCGGCCGTCTCGCCGTCGCGGATTTCGCCGACCATGATCACGTCGGGGTCCTGGCGCAGGATCGAGCGGAGCCCGGTCGCGAACGACAGGCCGCGCTTCGGGTTGACGGGGATCTGGTTCACGCCCGAGAGCTCGTACTCGACGGGATCCTCGATCGTGAGCACCTTCTTGGTGGGGTCGCTGATCTTCGTGAGCGCCGCGTAGAGCGTCGTCGTCTTGCCCGAGCCCGTCGGGCCCGTCACCAGCACCATCCCGTGCGGGATCGCGACCAACCGGTCCATCTCGTCTCGGTCGGCCTTGCGCATGCCGAGCGCCTCGAGGTCGAGCCTCACCGACTCCTTGTCGAGAATACGGAGCACGACCGACTCGCCGTACAGCGTGGGCACGGTCGACACGCGGATGTCGATCTTCCGTCCCTCGTAGCGCAGCGTGATGTGCCCGTCCTGGGGCGCGTAGCGCTCCGCGATGTTCATGCCCGCCATGATCTTCACGCGGCTGGTGATCGCCGGCTGCAGGTTCTTGGGCGGGGGCGGCTGCTCGACCAGCACGCCGTCGATCCGGTACTTGACCGTCAGCTTCTTCTCGAAGGGCTCGACGTGGATATCCGACGCGCGGGCCCGGATTCCCTCGAGCACGATCAGGTTGACGAGGTTGATGAGCGAAGGCTGCTCGGCCATGCGGTGCAGGTCCGCCGCCTCCACCGCCTCGAGATTGTTGACGAGCTCGTCCGCGTCGGCCTGCCCGCCCAGCCTGGCCGCCATCTGCGCCGCGGTAATGGAGTACGCGGTGCGGATCATTTCGTCAAAGACGTCGCGTCGCGCGCCGATCGGCGTGACGGGCTTGCGCGCGTGGGCCGCGATCTCGTCCGCCGCGTCGAAATCCGCGGGGTCCATCATCGCGACCAGCACGCGCCCGTGCTCGACCGTGTACGGGACCGCGCGGAGGCGGATCGCCTGTTCGGCGCTGATGACCGAGGCGACCCCGAGGTCCACCTGCGGCGCCCGCTCCAGGAGCGGGGCCGATGCCGTGCCGTTGAGTCCTTCGCTTGCCATGCCGCGTTTGCCGTTCCTTGGACGAGGTTCCCCGGGGCTTCGATTCTCGGCGCTCTGTGCGCGAGCCTACCGCGCCCGGGCCGTTTCGTCCGTACAGGCTCAACGGTACGACGCCATGTGCATTGCCGAATCTGAGGATTTCAGTCGGGCTTCTTGGCGGGGGGAGCCGGGGGCACGAGCGGCCCGCCGCCGGTGATCACGGTGGTGGTGGTTTCCGCGCCGTCGCTGTGCGCTTCCATGATCATGACCGCGCCACCTTCTTCGACATCCAGCATCATGTCTTCGGGATCGATGTCGATCGAGTGCTCGATCTGGCCGCCATTGCCGTCGTCGATCACGAAGTTGGCCATGCCGGCCATCTGCTGCTCGGGCGGCATCTCCGCCCGCTGCTGGTCGGTGAGCAGCGAGTTCACCTGATCCCGATACTTGTTGTCGATCTCTTTGCGGGCCGCCTTGGCCTCGGCGAGTTCCTTGGGCTCGTTCGCGCCGCCCATGGGGCCGAAGCTCATCACGCCGGAGCGATGTCCGTCGTTCTCGGCCTTTTCCATGGCCTCGGCGTATTTGTCGTTGGCCGCTCGGCGCTCCTTGGCGTACTGCTCTTGGATCCGAGCCAGCTTGTCCTTCTGGTTGGCGTCAAGGCTGGACAATTTCTGCGCGTTGGTCAGGAGCTTGTCGGTCCGCCCTTCGCGGTAAGCCTTCTTGAAGCTCGTGGTTCGGAAGGTCTCGTTGAACTTGGCCTGGTGCTCCGGGGGGAGCACGCCGGCGATCTTGCTGGCGTAGGCGCGGTTGAGGTCGCGGATCTTGAGGCCCGATTCGTGCTGTTTGTCCATCATCGCCTTGATGGCGTTCATGTCCGGGCCTTCGCCGGGCTTGACCTCGGCGTGAGCCTTGTTCTTCTCGACCAGGAGCACGTCCATCTCGCTCTCGTACTGATCGAGCAGGGGCTGCGCCGCCGCCGCCGCCTCGCTGGGAAGGGCAAGCTTGTCCACCATCGTGACCAGATCGACGCCCGCGCCTGACACCGAAGCGAAGCGAAGGCCCGAATCACGCCTGGCCATCCGCTCGAGCCTGATCCAGTTGCCTTCCTGCGCGGGCGTGAGCAGCGTCTTGAGGTCGGCGAAGAACTGCTCCTTCTTCTCGGCGGTCGCCTTGGCGGTCGCCTCGAACTTGGCGATCGCCTCCGGGTCCGGGCCCTTGAACTGCACCTCGCCGGCGTCGGCGGGCTTGCCCTCGGCGCGCTTCACCACGCGCCGCTCGACCTTGGGCTTCTCACCCTCCTTCTCGGCGGCCTCGCCCTCGGCGCGGTCGATCTGGAACGCCTCGCGGATCGTGTTGTTGTGCTGGCGCTCGGTCTCCTGGAAGCCCTCCAGCAGCGCCTTGGCCGCGGCCTTCTGGTCGTCATCGAAACCCAGCACCTTCGCGTAGCGATCGAGCGAGCGGCTGTTGATGCTCGCTTCGGACTGCCACGAGTCGGAGCCCGGCCCGCGGAAGCTGAGCTGAGCCGAGGCGCTTTGGATGGGAGTGAGCGCAAGAGCCGCGCCCGCGATCAAGCCCGCGGTGGCCACCGCCGAACCGGCGAGAGCGAGGATGGACGCGACGAGCGAGCGGCGGCGGATGTTCATGACGCTGGTTCCCTTTTTCTGTTCCCGTGCGTGGTTCCGGGCGGTTCGGCCGGACGACGCCCGCCGACATCGCGACGGGAGAAGCCCCTGATTCCCGCACAGATGCACGCCGGTTGCGAATCCGTCGGAAGAACACCGAATCCGTGGAATTTGGGGATGGTTTTTCCCAACGCCGACCTCGCGATGCCGGCCTCCCCCGACCGGCAACACAACGACCCCCCCGGTCGGGGTGGCCGGTTGGGGTGGGTCGCTGGTTTCATCGGCGTCGCTTGCGCTCAATCCGGGCGGCGAGTCGGGGGCGCCGGAGCGTCGCCACCGGCGTCGTTGTTTCCGCGGCGTCCGCGCTGGCGGCCCTGGTTGTCGCCGCCCTGGTCACGCCCGCCGCGACCCCCCTCGTCCTGGGGCAGGCGTTTCACCTGCTCGGGGGTGAGGATCGCCTCGAGTTTTTCCTGCGTCGTCCGATTGAGATCGCGACGCTTGCGGTTGATCTGCCCCACCGGCGAGTCGTCGTTCCCGCCCGGTCGGAACATGGTCATGAGCTGATCGGCGGTGACGGTCGACTCCATCTTGTCGGTCGCCTCGATGAGCTGGCGCGTCAGCGACTCGCTTTCCTTGTTGAAGGTTTCGCCGAGCTGCGCGATCGACTCCTTCTGCTCGCCGGAAAGATCGGCGAAGCCCTGCACGGCGGTGAGCTGGCGCGAGATCCGCGTGTCGCGGAACGCCATCGGATAGCTCTGCTTCTCGAACTCCGTGTCGAACGCGCCCCGGACGCCCTCGGGGAGCACGCCTGAGATCTGGCGGGCGTAGCGCCGGTTCACGTCGCGGACGCGCATCCCGGCGTCGCGACCCTTGTCCATGATGTCCTGGAGTTCCTTGGAGGCCCCGCCGCCGCCGAACATCTGCGGCATGAGCTCGCCCATCTTGGGCATCAGCTCCTCCCAGAGCTTGGTCCGGGCCTGCAGCTCGCGGTCGAGGTCGATCTCATACGACTCGAGCATCGGGGCGATTTCGGCCCGGGTCTGCTCGGGGATTTCCTGCTTTTCGAGGAGCGCGATCAGGTCGACTCGCTCGCCGGACATGAGGCCGCGGTTCATGGTCTGGTTGCGGCGGAGGGCGCGCTCGAAGCTCGGGAACTTGGCGGCCTGCTGCTCGTTGAGCACGGACTTCATGTCGTTCATGAAGGTCTGCGTGAGCTGCTCGCCCACGGGGCGGAACTTCTCGGTTTCGGTGCGGACTTCTGTCCACACGGAGGGGTCGCGGGTCTCGCGGAACTCCTCGCGGGCCTTGTCCATGCGGTCGCGGACGGGCTGGGCCTTGTCGCGGTAGGACTGCTGGTAGCTTTCGAGGAGGGCCTTGACGGCGTCTTCCTGGTCCTTGTCGAGCGCGAGCATTTTGACGGCGCGATCGAGGTCGCGCGAAGAAAGGGTGGGCTGGAGGTTCATGCCCCCGCCGCCGCCGAACATGCCGCCCATGCCCCCGAATCCGCCGCCCCCGCCGCGATCACCACCTCCTCCGCCCCCACCGCCGCCACCCTGGGCAAAGGCGACGGACGAAGGACCGACGAGACCGAGGCCCAAGGCCATTCCGGCGGCGAGCGCGGTGGCAAGGGTCAGACGACGGGCCGCGAAAACCAGCGTGCCGAAGCGAGTCATGATCGAATACCCCTTTTTGAGACCCGGAGGCGTGACCAGCGATGTTGAAGGCTGGCGACCATCGGGTGCTCGTGTAGCCGGGCCGGAGGATTGTTCCGGCGAGGCCAGCCTACCGCGCGTGCAATTGAGTAGAACGCACATCAGCGCGGAGCATTGCCGAGATTATGCCCAGATAAAATCCAAACCCACACAAATTCGGAGTCCTTACCGGCGTGCGCTGAGATCGGTGAGGAGCAGGTTTTTCCAGCGGACACGGAGCGGGGTTTGGCGGTCGCCCACGCCATGGACCTGGAGGGCGATGAAGCCCTTGGGGGTCAGTTCGTCCTGAAGGTCTGCGCAAGGAATGCCGTTGAGCCAGGTGCGGATGCGAGCTCCGCGGCATTCGATTTTCATGTGGTTCCACTGGCCCTGCTTGAAGGCCCCCCGGGCTTCGGGGTTTTTGTCGAGGGGCGCGAGCCACGCGCGGCGTCCTTCGTCGTAGATTCCGGCGCTCCAGGCCCGCTGGGTGGTGTCGATCTCGGCCTGGTAGCCGTGGACGATGCCGTTCTTGTAGTCGGGGCGGCTTTCGGAGCGAAACTGAATGCCGCTGTTGGCTTCGGGGTCGGCGAGGAACTCGAGTTCGAGGATGAAATCCGAGAACTCGCGCTGGGTGCAGAGGAAGCTGTTGGGCTGGTTGGGGCGAGTTTCGCCGACAATGGCGTCGCCCTCGACGAAGTAGGCGGCCTTGCCGCCGCGTTGGGTCCAGCCGGAGAGGTCTGTGCCGTTGAAGAGAGCGATCGCGCCGGGGTTTACGGCTTCGGGCGCGGGAGCCTGAGCGGGCGGTTTGGACGTGGTGGGAGTTGGGGCGGGCTCCGGGGTGTTGGAGGCCCGGTTTGCGCAGGCCGCGAGCAAGCCGGCGAGCGCGAGCGCGACGACACGAGCGGGCCAAAGCGGAGCCATGTTCATGCTCGTAGTTGACCGTGGCGCGGGCGCGGCGTCAATTCGCGCGGCAGAAGAGTGGGCAATGGGAACCTCTGAACAATTCGAGTTCAGCCGCGAGGTCCGCTTCCAGTGGGCTGAAAAACCGCCTCGGAGAGGCGGGCCACCAACTACTCAGAGGTTCCAATGGGCAATGGGGAATGGTGAGTTGGAAGGCGCGCCGCTTGAAAGGGAATCGGTCTAGTTCGGGATGGGCGGCGGGTCGTCGTCGACGCCCGTGCCGCTGAAGAGCGAGTTATTCACGCGGGTCTTGTCGTCGGCGTCGACGAAGCGTCCATCGGGCTCCATCGCGTATCCCAGTTCGTCGAGCGACAGGACTTTGGCATGGCTGTCGGCGAAGGTGACGTTGACCTTCTTGGAGTGGCGTGCGTGGGGGGCGTTGCGGACAGGGAAGGATGCGCGGTCGCTCTCGGCGGTGAGGCGGGGCGGGTCGATGGAGAAGGCCTCGTTTCCGTAGGCGGTCTCGGTGCGTCCATCATTTTCGTATTGGGTGCGATCGGATTCGGCGAAGGAGGCGGCGGTGCCCATGCTGTCGGCGGCGACGACGGTGCGGTCGAAGGTCTGGACCTTGGCGCGTCGCACGGGGAAGTTGTGGAACTTGGAGTTGGTGACGCGGGAGTTGCCCAGGAAAAGGTAGTTGTAGCCGTAGCAGTGGTTGCGTTCGTCCTTCCAGTCGGCGGCGACGGGGCATTGGAAGAACTTGTTGTCGTAGTCCTGGCGGTTGTAGTCGGCGCGGCTGGCGTCGGCGGGCTCGGCGAAGGGGTAGATGCCGACGTACTGGCCCATGCGCGAGATCCAGGTGGGGCGGAACTTCTTGCCGTTGCCGATCTCGTACCAGTTGGCGGCGTTGCTCTTGCCGCCCGGGAGGTCGGGGGCACGCCCGGGGACGATGGCGTCCTGATTGGCGTCGGCGTAGAGGTCCCAGCCGAGCTGGAGCTGCTTGAGTTGGGTGAGGCAGACGGTCTGGCGTCCCGAGTCCTTGGCCTTGCCCAGCGCGGGGAGCAGGATGGCGATCAGGAGCGCGATCACCGCAATGACGACCAGGAGCTCGATGAGTGTGAAGGCGCGGCGGGAGCGCGGCGAGGGGCTCGTCTGTGAATAAAGCATCATCACCCTTCTGGTGTCGATCGGGCCGATGGCCCCATCGCTCAAGCCCACCCCGCGAGAAGGTCTGGTTTATCCGAACGAGCGGCCCGTTTCAAGATCAACCATCTTCCATTTCAGCTCTTTGCAGATGCGGAGCAGGACGGGCCAGGCGATGTCGTCTTCGTTGACGGAGACGAGAGCCTGATTGACCTGTTCGGTGCTGGTGGAGAGGTCGATGGCCATGCCCGGGCCGTAGAGGCGCTCGGTGCCCATGCCCTTGGCGGCGGCGCCGTCGGGGGCGGTGTTGAAGCGTGCGAGGAGTTCGCGGACCTCGCGGCGGGTGCCGATGGGCGCGGTTTCGCCGGAGGCCGGGCCGCCTTTCATGAGCGCGAGCTGTCGTGATTTGGCCAACCAAACCCCCTGGCGAGTGGTCTATTCCTGGTCGTCGTCTTCGAGTTCCTGATCGACCAGCTCGGCGGCGACTTCGAGGAGTTTTCCGAGCGGGACGGGCTTCTGCATGTATCGATCGACGCCGAGCGATTCGGCGTAGGCCTGATGGCGGCGGCCCTCGTTGGCGGTCACCATGATGACCAGCGGGCTGTCCTCGTTGCCCTTGATTTTTTCGAGGACGAGGAAGCCGGAGCGTTTGGGGAGCATCATGTCGAGGATGACGAGGTCGGGCGGGTCCTCGTGGCAGATGCGGACGGCCTCGTTGCCGTCGGTGGCGAGCTGGGTGAGCGCGCCCTCGGCCTGGAAGGCGGCGTCGATGGCTTCGAGCACGTCGCGGTCGTCGTCGACGATGAGCACGCGCACGCCGTCGAGGCGTCCGCCCTGTTCGTCGTCGTGCTCGATGTCGGAAGAGTCGGACATGTCGTGATTCTCCCGCGTGGACGTCGGACTCTGCATCGTTTGTCTCCGCAAGGTTAGGTCCGGGGCGTCGGCGGCATTTCGAGGCCGGACTTTCAAGACCCGCCTCGGAGAGGCGGGCCACCAAGAGGTGGGCCACCAAGAGGCGGGCTACGCGGCGCCGGCCTCGCGGCGGCTCTGCTCGACGATGCGCTCCACGTCGGCGTCGTTCAACCAGGGCAGGGCCCGAAGCTTGGCCGCCAGCGCCGGGGGCACGGGCTTGTGGTCGCGTTCGTGGCGCGGGCGGCTCTTCCAGATGCGATGCATCCAGAGGTACTGTTCCGGCGCGGATCGAACCATGCGCTCGATTGCGGCGCGATATCGGGCGGTGATGTAGAAAAGCGGGTCGGGCTGGCCTTTCCAGTCGGCGGGCTCGATGACGTCGGCGATCTCGACGCGATAGGGCATCGTTCGCCCGGCGGCGTTGGCGGGGTCGATGCGGCGGGCCATGGCGCAGATGACCGGCGCGTCGTGCTGCATCGCCAGGAGCCCGATCGTCTTGTAGGTCGACGCGAGCCTTCCGAAGAAGGGCACGAAGAGCCCGCGGTCGCCGGCGTTCTGGTCGGCGACGAAGGCCACGGGATGCTCGCGCGAAAGAAGCCGCGGCAGGTTCTCGGTCGCGCCGAACTTGTCGAGGAGCACGAGTCCCTTGCGTTGGCGGACCTCGCGCACCCAGCGGTCGAGGGCGCGGTTGTCGAGCGGGCGGTAGAGGGCGTGGACCTGGAAGCCAAGGACAGCGAGGGCGTAGCCCAGGACTTCCCAGTTGCCGCAGTGCCCGGTGATCATCACGGCCGGGCGGCCGGCCATGAGGCGCTGGAGCGCGACCTTGGCCGAGCACGGGTCGTGGCGAGTGGCGGGGTCGATGCCCACGACCTCGACGTGCTCGTGCAGGCTGTCGACGCCGACAAGGCGCGGCGTGTACGCCACTTCGACCGCGAGGCGGAAGAGGTGCGAGTATGCGTCGAGGGCGCAGGTGCGGCGCTGCTCGACCGACCAGTCGGGGAACGCAAACGCCAGGTGTTCGACGGCGCGATTGAGCCGCGTGCGATTGAACGGGAGCGCCCCGAACCATCGCCCGAGACGTTCGGCGATGGCGAGGCTGGGCCCGATCCCGGCGGCGAGCGGGAGGGTCATGGCGGTGCGCAGCCCCGCGGCGGCGACGGACTGCAGCCACGCGGGCATGGGGCGCTTGGGCTTCTTGGGCATCGATGGGCCCGGTCGCGGGTCAGCGAGCGCCGGCGCGCTCACGCCCGATCAGCGTGTACAGGCGGTTCTCGTTGAGCACGGGGAGGCCGGTGGAGATCGCCTGCTTGTACAGGGTGTCATAGCGATCGACGATGCGTGACAGGCGGATGTACTCCTGCAGGATCTCGATCGGGGCGTCGGCGCCCGGGCGGGGCGGGAGGATGGGGCGCTGGCCCAGCACGAGGAAGTCCACGTCGCCGCCCAGGTCGTCCACGCTCTTGCCGCCCCAGCCCTCGATGAGGGCCTTGAGGTCGGATTGCTCGGTGGGCGTGGCGATGCCGTCGTTGTTCACGTCGAAGTTGCCGTAGATGAGGAAGGAGTAGGTCTTGCTCGGGTCGTAGAGGGCGTTGGCGACCGAATCACCCACGGCGACGGGGTTGCCCTTGGACTCGCTGAGCAGGCGGCAGGTGGAGGTGGTGTCGGAGACGGCGATGACCTCGACGTTGGCCTTGCCGCGCGGGTACTCGCCGGTCGTCGGATCGGCCTTGATGGACGCGGCGTCGGCGTAGACGGCGAAGCTCATGCCGACGTCGATCTTCTGCCTGCGCCCGATGCCGATGATGATCGCGTTTTCATTGGGCTTGAGGGCGACGACCTTGGCGTCGACGAGGCTCTCCTCGGAGCGTCCCTTGAAGAGTTCCTGGTTGCGCTCGCCGCGGAGCTTGGAGATCTGCCCGGCGGCGACGAGGTTCTCTTCCTGGAGCTTGCTGATGCGGGCGGAGAGCTCCTGCTCGCGCTGGGCGAACTCGGAAGTGATGGACGAGACGCGGGCCTCCATGTCGCCGCGGGCCTTGTTGGTGCCGTCGCGGAACGTGTCGACTTCCTTCTTGTATTCCTCGACCTGGGCCGAGATGGCGGCGAGGGTGGCGGCGTGGCGATCCTCGATGCCCTTCACGCGATCGACCTCGGCCTGCTTGTCGGCCAGGGCGGCGGCGCGGGCGGCTTCGGCGGCGGCGACCTGGTCTTCCAGCGCCTTGATGCGGGCGGCGCGATCCTCGATGAGCGCCAGGAGCGACGCCGAATCAGCGCCCTGGACCTTCGAGAGCTTCTCGGTGAGGGCCTCGGGCGAGTCGTTCTTGTTGCCGGTCACGCGCTGCATCGCGGTCTGCATCGACTCGGCGAGGTAGCCGACGACCGACTTGTTCTTGGCCTTGGCGGGCTGGAGCATCTGGCGGATGTCGTCGCGCTGCTGCTCGCTGGCCTTGACGTACTGCTCGACGTTGGCGGCCTGGCTCTTGAGCTCGCCCTGCGTCTTGTTGAACTTGCCGTAGAACACGGTGGCGAGCACGAAGAAGCCCAGCGCCAGGACGCTGAGGACCGTGATCGCGATGCCCATTCCGACGCTGGTGCTGGTCCGACCTGCCATCAATCACACTCCCGACACGCCCGACACGAGGCCGCGGCATTGGCCGCCCGCATCGCACCAGGCCTTGGTTGCCCGCATTTCTCCGGCGCCGACGAGTCGCGCGAAACCGGAGCCCAAACCCTACGCCGCCCGATCGCCCGTGGTTGCCCGAGGCCACCACTTCCTCCCGAACGGACCGCGCCCCATGCCCCGGTCCGTCCCGCGGGTTTGGCGGCACGGACCCACTTCAGGGCGAGCATCCTCCCTGATCGCGGGCCTTCGGTCAACTCGTGGTTCACAAGCCGGTCCGCATTCGGTCCTTGGCCGGGTGTGGGGGCGGCGTCTGCGTTCGGTACCATCGGGACATGATGTGGATTGCCGGGATCGTCGCCATTTTCGCAAGCTCGCTCGCCGAGCCGCCAAACCAGACACCGGGTCAGGCTCCGTCCCAGCCGGTCTCGCGGCCGGCGGCCCAACCGGACACGATCGACCAGGCTGTGCTCGTCGATGTGATGCGGGCGTTGCCCGAGGCGCGGTCGGCGCGAACGGATCGCGAGGGGCTCGCCAAGGCGGAGGAAGTGCTGGTGGCGCGGCTCAAGGCGCTCGGCTACGAGCCGTCGTTCCAGGAGGTGAAGTGGTCGATCCCGGCCCGGAACTGGAAGGAAGGCCAAGCGAAGGAAAAGGGCAAGGATGGGGCCAAGGACGGGGCGACTCCGCCGGCGGCACCGGTCGTGTCGAACAACATCGTCGTTGAGATCAAGGGAACAAAGCTCCCTCACGAGGTCGTGCTGGTGAGCGCGCACTTTGACGCGGTGCCTGGGAGCCCGGGCGCGGACGACGACGCCAGCGGCGTGGCGGGGGTCATGGAGCTGGCGCGAGTGCTGAAGGACAGGCCGCTCGAGCGAACGGTGCGCCTGGTGCTGTTCACGTTCGAGGAAGTCGGCTTGGTCGGCTCGGCGGCGTACGTCCGGCAGTGGCGCGACGACACCAAGCCCGGCGGTCCGCGCGAAAATGAGACGATCGTCGCGATGCTCAGCCTGGAACTTCTCGGCTATTACAGCGACAAGGAAGGGAGTCAGAAGTCTCCGTTTCCGGCGGTGAAGGGCGTGTTCGAGCCGTCGACCGTGGGCGACAACATCGTGCTGGTGACGACCTCGGCGCACCAGCCGCTGACCAAGCGTGTCGAGGCGGCGATGCTCGCGGCGGCTCCGGGCGTGAAGGTTTTTCGTGCCGATTTTTCGCCCGTGCCGCTGCCCGACCTGATGCGATCGGACCACGCGCCGTTCCTGCTGGCGGGGGTCCCGGCGGTGATGGTGACGGACACGGCGAACTTCCGCAATCCGAACTATCACAAAGCGACGGACACGATCGAGACGCTCGATCTTGAGCGAATGACGCGGACGGTGGAGGGGATCGCGGGTGCGGTGCGGGAGCTGGCGGGGGGGCGATGACGCCGGCTACAGCACGTCCGCGAAGGCGCGCCGGGACTTGGTAAAGAACGCGAAGGCGAACAAGGCGGCCAGGCCCGACGCGGCCAGCGTGATGGCCCAGGCGAACCAGTCCGGCGGCTCGCCGCGGATCATGGCGGCCCGGGCGCTCTCGACGGCCTGGGTGAGCGGGCTGTAGCGGAGCACGTCGCGGAAACCGGGCGGCACGTGGTCGAGGCTGTAGAAGATCGGCGTGAGGAAGAAGAGCACGGTCGAGACCATCTCGACGGCGTTGGAGAGGTCGCGCACGAAGACCGTGAGGGCCGAGAGGAACCAGCTCGCCGCCAGCCCCGCCAGGGCGACCGGGAGCACCAGCACGGGGAAGAGCAGAGCCTCGGGGGGCGGGAGCTGGCTCACGATCGCGAGGTATCCGGCCAGCCACACACCCACGCCGATCGCCAGCGTGAAGAGGCAGGAGAGGAAGTCGGCGATGGAGAGAACTTCGAGGGGGAAGACGACGCGCTTGACGTAGTTTCGGTTGGCGACGACGAGGCCCGGCGCGTGGTTGAAGAGGTCGCGGAAGAGGCCGAACGTGACCAGGCCGAGGAAGACGTTGAGGGCGAAGAGGCCGAGGTGCTCCTCGCGGGCGGCGTTCCAGCGGTTGGGGAAGACGACGCCGAAGACGAAGGTGTAGATGGCCAGGAGGACGAGGGGGTTGAGGACGGCCCAGAGGAGGCCGAGGCGCTGGGCCTGGTAGCGGGACTCGATGTCGCGTCGCGCGAGCTGGAGGGCCAGGGCGCGATGGGCCCAGAGGGTGGAGAGCATGCGCGCGGGGTTGAGGTGCGCGAGAACGGACGCGGGCCGATCGCTATATACGGCGGTGGGCATGGGTGTTTCCGGCGGCGCGCGTTCGCGGCGCGAGCCGGATGGTACGCGCGGGTCCGGGCCGCCTTCATGTCAAGCCTCACCAGTCGTTCGAAGACTCGTAGCCGGCGCGGATCAGCTCGGCGCCGGCGGCCTGCTTGAACCAGGCCTTGGCGGTGTCGGTGAAGTAGGTGTGCCAATCGCCGACGACGCCCTTGCGCCGATCGGAGGAGTGGTTGTCGCCCCGGAAGCCCGGGAGAGTTTCGGATTCAACCGTGAGTGGCATGGCCTTGGCGGGGTCGAGGCCCAGGAACTGGTACATGCGGGCGCGATGGCGCTCGGGGTCGGCGTGGAGTTCTTCGTAGGTGATGGAGAAAACCGATGCGTCGATTTCTCCGGCGTGGACCTTCTGGATGGTGTCGAAGTCGTGGCGGACCTGGGCCGCCCAGTCGTGCGCGATCGCGCGGGTGAAGGATTCGGAGGTGAGCAGTTGGTCTGGGTTCTTCTTGAAGAACTCCTTGTCGTTGAGGAACTCTTCGCGGAGGCGGGCGAGCGCGGGGCAGGAGGCGAATCGCTGGTAAACCGGCCCGCCCACGGCGATTTCGAGGATCGAAAGGCTGACGAGGACGTCCCGCCCGTCGCGCGTGATGACAAAGTGGGGCGCGCCGGGAAGGAAGACCTCGAGCGGGCGTGGCGTGCGATCGCCCACCCACTCGGCGTCGGGATGGCGGATGGCGCACGCGGCGATACACAGGCGGACTGTGTCCTGGAAGCACGATTCGGCGACGGTTCGGACGGGCTCGCGGATCGCGCGGTGGTAAGGCTCGTGGCGGAAGGCATCGAAGCCGCGCTTGAGTTCCTGGAAGTAGTACTCGCCGTCGACGTGGATCGACGGGTGGCGCATAAGGAGGGCGGCGAGCCAGTTGGTGCCCGAGCGTGCGTGCCCGGTGACGAAGAAGAGGCGCCGCGTCCGCCCGAAGGCCCACACCGTGTTCTTCTGGCCTTCGCGGAGGATACGCAGCTCGCGCTTGTCGCCGAGGTCGAGGGCCGACAGGGCGGGAGCGGCGTGGGTCGGGTCCGAGGCGTCGAGCAGTGCCATGGGAAACCTCTCGAGGGAATCGGGCGAGATGTGGAGGTGCGCGACCCGGCCGCCTCGCACGGCGTGCCGGTGAAGAACGCACCGGCACACTCACAATTGCCTTTGAGGCACGATATTCCCCTGGCGGGCGTTCGGCGCGCGAATCTGGGCAGACCCGACGAACTTTGGAAAGGAATGCCGGGGCGGGGTACTGTGTTCACATGAGCAGCCGGATCCAGTCCCTGATCAAATCGTTGAATGCTCCCCAGCGCTTCTGGTGGCACCACATGTTCCACGCGGACTATGTGCCCCCGGTGTATTCGTTCATGACCAACGACGAGTGGGACACGCTGGCGGCGTGGTATCACGACTCGCACGCCAACAACTACCACGGCGGGTGCCAGGTGCCGTTTCTCAGCTTTATTCAAGCCCTGGTCATGGGGAGCGGGATCACATCGGTGGTGCAGCTCGGGCACTACGCGGGATACTCGACGCTCATGACGGGTTTCATGCTCCGGCACCTGGGGGCCAAGCATGCGCTCTACACCATCGACATCGACAAGCGAATGTGCGACTTCACCCGCAAGTGGGTCGAGCACGCGCGCCTCGGCGACGTCGTCAAGGTCGTGTGCAGTGATTCCGCGGCTGCCGAGCTGCCCACGCTCGCCAAGGCGTACCTCGGGCGGGCGCCCGAGCTCCTCATCATCGACTCGTCGCACATCTACGAGCACACGGTGCGCGAGCTCGACTCGTGGTACCCCGCGATGCGCCCGGGAGGATTCATCCTCTGCCACGATTCGTCGGAGTTCGCCCGCCAGTTCGACGCGACGGGCCAGGGCGGCGTGCTTCGCGCCCTCGACGAATGGCGCGCCCGGCACCCGGAGGTCAGCTCGATCAATGTGGTGAACGGAGCCGCCCTCCACCTGCGCACCGAGGTGTACAAGGACTCGTGCGGCGCCTGCCTGATGCAGGTTCCCGTGCCGCTCTCGCCCGACGCGCCGCTCAAGGTAAAGGTACCCGCACAGAAGCCTGCCGAGGCGGGGATGGCGAAGGGCTGAGGCGCTACCCTGAAATGTTGGAGAATCCGGGCTCTGTGGTCAGGGCTTGGCCAGCGCCGAGGCCGTCGCATGTCGATTGCAACAAGGGAAAAGCAGGGCGGCCCGCGCGCGATGGGCCGGGGTGACGCGTCGTCGTCGCCGGCGATCTCGGTGCGCGAATTGAGCAAGGCTTATCAGATATACGCCCGCCCGGTGGATCGCTTGAAGCAGGCGCTCTTCCGTTGGAAGCGCCAGTACTTTCAGGACTTCTGGGCCCTTCGCGACATTTCGTTTGAGGTGGCGCGTGGCGAAACCGTGGGCATCATCGGGCGGAACGGCTCGGGGAAATCCACGCTGCTGCAGGTTGTAGCGGGCATTCTGGCGCCGACCCGGGGCCAGGTGCGGGTCGAAGGCCGCCTGTCGGCGTTGCTTGAGTTGGGCGCGGGGTTCAACCACGAGTTCACCGGGCGCGAGAATGTGTACCTCGCGGCGGCGCTGCACGGGCTGTCGCGCCAGGAGACCCGCGACCTCATGCCGACGATCGAGGAGTTCGCCGACATCGGCGACTTCATCGACCAGCCCGTCAAGACCTATTCCAGCGGCATGTTCGTGCGCCTGGCCTTCGCGGTGGCGGCCCAGGTGCGCCCGGACATCCTGATCGTCGACGAGGCGCTGGCGGTGGGGGACATTTTCTTCCAGCAGAAGTGCGTGCGCTTCATGCGCGACGAGCTCGCGCACGCGACCAAAGTCCTCGTGACGCACTCGATGGATTCGGTCGCCACGCTGTGCGACCGCGCGATCGTGCTCCACAAGGGCAGGCAGATGTTCGACGGCCCGCCAGGCGAGGCGATCGAGTTCTACACCAAGCTCGTCCACACCGAGGAGTTTTCGCGCGGGCGAGCGCCCGCGGCCAAGAGCGCGGCGCCCGCGCCGGAGACGATCAAGGTCGAGCACGCCGACGAGACCCTGCCGTGGGTTGACGTGGCCCCAGACGATCGCGGCGGCGCGGGCGAAGTTGTGATCGAGCGCGTCGCGCTCACCGACCAGAAAGGCCGAGCGGCCCAGGCCCTCAAGCCCGGCGACCCCTTCTCCTGTCACATCCAGGTCCGCACGGATCGCGCCAAGAAACAGCTCATCTTCGGCTCGATGGTCGTTGATCGCTTCGGGAAGAACGTCTGCGGCGACAACAGCCTGTCATCTCCGGGCAAGCTCGTCGACCTGCCCGGCCCGGGTCACTACCACGCGCGACTTGACTATCGCTGGCCCGATCTTCATCCGGGCGAGTACACGATCACCTTCGGCGTGGGCGAGGGGAACGACCCGCTGCACCACGCGATCCAGTGCTGGGCCCACAACGTCGCCGCGGTCAGCGCCATCAGCCCGGGCCGGGCGATCCACGGCCTGTTCACCAACCCGCTGCGCGGATTCGAGTTCGCGATCCTGAGCGACGCGGGCACGCGCCGGGGCGAACCGGGCGACGACTTCGGCGCGCCGCGGGAGGGTGCTGCATGAGCGACGCCTCGCTCTTCCAGCGCGAGTGGACGATCTCCACGCCGACGTTCTCGTCCGACGAGTTGCACCCGCTCATGCGCGTGTATCCGTGGGCGGGGCATCGCGGGTTTGCCTATGACCTGGTGCGGTTCATGCGGCCGTCGCGGTTCGTCGAGCTCGGCGTCCACTGGGGCACCAGCTACTTCGCGTTCCTGCAGGCGATGCACGACGAGGAGATCGACGGGGAGTGCGTGGGCGTCGACACCTGGCGCGGCGACGGGCACACCGGGCCGTACGGCGAGGACGTCTACAAGAACGTCACCGACACCATCGCGAAGTTCTTCGGGGCGGAGCGCACGCGGCTGCTCCGCATGACTTTCGACGAGGCCCTGCCGCACGTTGACGACGCGTCGGCGGAGCTGATCCACATCGACGGATTCCACACCTACGACGCCGTCGCGCACGACTTTGAGACGTGGCTCCCCAAGCTCGCCGAGAACGGCGTGATGCTGTTCCACGACACGGCCGACGACACGGGCTACGGCTCGGCCAAGTTCTGGAACGAGCTTTCGAAGAAGCACCCGTCGCTGGCGTTCACGCACTCGTGGGGGCTCGGCGTTCTGTTCCCCAAGGGCGACGCGCTCCACCGACGCCTCATGGACCAGAACATCGGCGACAAAGCCGCGGTCTACGAGTTTCGAGCTCGCTTCGAGCTGACCGCGATCGAGCGGGACGACCACAAGAAGATGGCCGTGGATCGCTTGGCGGCGATCGAGAACCAGACGCGGATGATCGGCGAGCGTGACGCCCTCATCAAGTCGTTACAGCGTGACGTGGCGGAGGCGAGGTCCAGCGCGGAGGCGCGCGCGGGCGAGCCGCGCGACGCGCGGGCGACGATCGAGAGGACTTCGCGTGAGCTGAAGAGCGCGTCGGAGCTGGCGGTCGAGCGTCTGGGCGCGATCAAGCAGCAATCCGAGATGATCGCGGCGCGCGACGCGGAGATTCAGAAGTTCCGCGCGCGGGAGATCGAGCTGGGCGAGCGGGCCCGTGTGCTCGCGCAGGAGGGCGAGGCGCGCAAGGCGGCCGAGGGCGAACTTCGCGCGCGGATCGAAGAGATTCAACGCGCGATGGCGTCGCTGGCGGCGATGCGGGCCGAGCACGAGGCGGTGCGAGCGCAGCTGGGCGAGGCGCAGCGCGAGCGCGAGGCGATCCTTGGTGAGGTGCGTTCGCTGGCGATGGCGGCCAAGGCCCAGAGCGAGGAAAACCAGCGTCTGAGGGCGCGGGCCGCGGAGCTCGATCAGCACGCCGCCGAGCTTGCGGCGACGCTCCGCCAGCGCGAAGCGGAATGGCAGAGCGAGCGGGGCGAGCACGAGCGGGTCCGGGGCGTGTCGGCGGCGCTCACGCGCGATCTCGATGCCTCGCGGAACGAATTGGGCGCCCGCGAGCGAGAGCACCGCGACCGCCTGAAGGTCATCGAGTCGCTGCGCAGGACGATCGAGGAGAAGAACGCCATGATCGAGGAACTGCGGGCCCTGACGGGCAAGCTCAATACCGACATCGAGTTGCTCGAGCTGCGCACCGAGCGGCTGGAGCAGATCATCCAGATGGCGGCCAAAGACCGTGGCGGGCCGTGGGCGCGGGCCCTGGCGGCGCTGCGCGGGAATGACGCGGAGAACGGGCTAGCGACCGCGGTGAAGGCTTCGGCGGAAAGTCATCGGAAGGCATGAGCACCCACGTCCCTATATCGTCGCGTCCCTCGCGGATCGCCTGGATCGTTCCCTCGCTCATCGAGGGCTCGGGCGGGCATCGCACGATCTTCCAGAACATCCAGGCGCTGATCGACGCCGGGCACGAGTGCCACGTCTTCGTCGAGACCCCGGGCAACCGCGCATTCGCGCCGGGCACGCCCGAGCACGAGCAGGTGCTCCACCAGATGCGCGGTTACTTCGGCTTTGCCTGCCCCAATGTTCACCTGGGCTGGCATGTCAAGGACCAGTTCGATCTTGTCTTTGCCACCGCGTGGTACACGGCGCGATTCGTCGCGGGCCTGCCCATCCGGCGCAAGGCCTATTTCGTGCAGGATTTCGAGGCGCTGTTCATGCCCATGGGCGACGGCTACCTCATCGCGGAAAACTCCTTCCGCCTGGGGCTCACGCCGCTCACCATCGGGCGCTGGCTCACCAGCAAGATGCGGCGCGATTTCGATTCCTACGGCACGTTCTTTGAGTTCTGCGCCGACGGGCGGGTGTACCGCCCGCTCGGCAGGCAGCGCGAGCGAGCGGTCTGCGTGATCTGCCAGCCCGAGAAGCCGCGCCGGTGCCCCGTGCTCTCCGTCGAGACCATGGGCATCATCAAGCACCATCGCCCGGACGTAAAGGTGTATCTCTACGGCTCGCGCGAGAAGCCCAACACCTGGTTTGAGCACACAAACCTCGGGCTCGTGAACGTCGAGCAGTGCAACGAGCTGTACAACACCTGCCAGGTCGGGCTGTGCATCAGCTCGAGCAACCCCAGCCGCATCCCCTTCGAGATGATGGCCGCGGGCCTGCCCGTCGTCGATATCCACCGCGAGAACAATCTCTACGACATGCCCGAGGGCGGCGTGCTCCTGGCCGATCAGCGCCCCGAGGCGATCGCCCGCGCGATCATGTCGCTGCTCGACGATCCGGCGAAGCGCGACGCGATGTCGAAGTTCGGCGTGGAGTACATGAAGCCCCGCACGCTGGAGCGCGGCTTTGCCCAGTTCGTCGCGGGCGTTGAGCTGGTGCTCGCCGATCGCGCGGGCGAGTTCCGCGAGATGAACCGCGTGCTGGCGCCGATGTATCGCCAGGCGCCGGTGCGGACGCTCCCGCCCAAGCCCGGCGACGCCACGCCCGAGGAACTCGCCGCCGCCGCGGACATGGAGCAGGCGATGCGTCGACGCCTCGAGGCCGAGCACGAGCTGGCGTTCATCGACGGCTCGCGGAGCTGGCGTGCCGTGCAGGCCTTCAAGCGAACCGCGGTGTATCGCGCGCTGGCCCACCTCCGCTTCGGCGAGGACTGGGACCGCGTCGATCCGCACGAGGACCCGCTCGCACGCCTTGGGCGCATCAAGAACAGCCGCTCGTACAAGCTCATCCAGCAGTCCAAGTCCACGGGCGTGTACCGCTGGTACGCCCGGCGGCGCTACGGCCCGGAGTTCATCCCACCCCAATCGACCAACCCGCCCGCCAACCCACCCGCAAGCACGCACTGATCCATGCCCACCCTCGTCACGACCGACATCTGGGACACCATTCTCCGGCGTCGTTGCCACCCCGACGAGGTCAAGCTGGCGACCGCGCGGTTCCTGTGGCTGTGGCGAAGCGCCGACCTCCGCCCCGCGTTCAACTCGCCGCGCGTGCTGATGGAGGCGCGGGTTCGGGCAGAGCACGACATCGCGACGGCGAATCGCGCCCGCGGGCTCGACGACGAGTACCGCGTCGAGGAAGTGATGGAACGCTGGGCGGGCGAGGTGTTGCGCGCCGAGTCCATGCCCCACGGCCCGGCGGAAACCGCGGCGGAGCTCGTCGCGTTCGAGTTCGAGCGCGAATGCGAGGTCTGCTACGCCGACGACATGCTCCCGCGCGTGCTGGCGGACCTGAAGGCCGACCGCGTCGTCGCGCTCTCGGATTTCTACATGGGCGCGCCGCTCATGCAGCACCTCCTGTCGCTGCGGGCTCCCGGCGTGAAGCTGAATGACGTCATGGTCTCGTGCGATCCCTACCTCAACAAGCGCTCCGGGCGCCTCTTCCGCCATCTGCACCAGGAGCTCGCGGGCGCTCCCTCGGCCCACGTCCACGTGGGCGACAACCCCCACTCCGACGTGGCCGCCGCGGCGTCGCTGGGTGTTCGCGCGGTTCACTTCATCAATCCGCGCGAGGAAGCGCTGCGGGCCGCGCACGCCGCCCGGTTCCGCGATCGCCTCGAACACGGCTCGGTGGACGTCGCGTCGCTCTCGCGCGAGCTCGAGGATCGATTCACGCCTCCTGACCTCTTCAACGCGCGCGAGCGGGCGCTCTACGCGCTGGGCGTGCGCCTCGCCCCCTTCTTCGCCGGATTCATCCTCGCCGCGATGGAGGAAGCGTGGAAGCGTGGCGTCGGCACGATCCACTATTGCACGCGCGAGGGCGAGTTCTTCGCCGCCATCCATCGCGCCATGGCCGGCGCGTGCCCCGAGGGGCGCCTGCTGGGACTTCCGGTGCCGGCGGAGTGCGTGATCGAGGTCAGCCGCCTGGCGACGTTCTTCCCGTCGCTGCGCGAGGTCTCGGCGCGCGAGTTCATGCGCGTGTGGAATCTCTACTCGACGCAATCGATCGGGCAGCTGCTCGCGACGCTGGGAGTCGACCGGTTCGCGGCCGAGCCCCTGCTCGCGCGGCACGGTATCGATCCCGCGACCCCGATCAAGTTCCCGTGGCAGAACCCGCGCGCCGTCGCGCTCCTCGCGGACCCGATGTTCGTGCGCCTGCTCGAGCGCCAGCGCGACCGGCGTCGTGGGCTGCTCCTCGGCTACCTCGAATCCCGCGGCCTCTCGCGCGGCGATCGCGCCCACGTCCTGGTCGACATCGGCTGGCGCGGCACGATCCAGGACAACCTCGCGTACGTCCTCCCCGGCACGCACCTCGCCGGCGTCTACCTGGGCATGCAGCGCCCGCTCAACGAGCAGCCCGCCAACACGAGCAAGCTCGCGTTCGGCCCGGACATGCGCCGTGATGAACCGCTCACCGCGTCGCTGCTCTCCGACGTCGCGGTCATCGAGATGCTCTGCAACGCGCCGGGCGGGAGCGTGATCGGCTATTCCAAGGTCGGCGGCCGCCCGGTCGCGATGCGCGAATCCAACCCCGACGAGGACGCGGTCCACGAGACTCACACCCGGTTCTTCCAGGCGGGCGTCCTCGACGCGATTCCACACGTCGCCCGCTGGATCGCGCTCCGCGGCGCGTGCGCGAGCGAGATGCGTACCGCCGCGCTCGAGCTGATCCGCGAAGCACTCACACACCCAGCGCGCGAGGTCGCCGACGCGTTCTTCTCGCTCCGGCACAACGAGACGTTCGGCGTGGGCGGTTTCCACGATCTCCGCTCCTCGCTTCCCTCGTCTCTACTCCGCGACGCGCTCCAGAGCAACAGCGGGTGGCTCAGGCTGAAGGAGCACGCGCGGCGTTCACGCTGGCCGCAGGGCTTCTTTGTCCACTTCGGTCTGCCCGACCTCCTCTTGCGATACAACGACGAGCGTCGCCACGAGCTGTGCCGCCCGTCGGCGCCGTGGATTGAATCGAAAGCGATGCTGGACGAACTGACCGGCTCGCGCGCGTGGCGGCTCGTGCAGTTCGCCAAGCGCACGCCGATCTATCGCGCCGCGGCACGCCTGAAATACAGCGAGGCCGAGCTGCGCCGGCCGGCCGCGACGAGCCCCGCGGAGGAACTCGGGCGGATCCGCGCCAGCCGGGCGTACCGTGTCATCGCGGAGCTGAAGAACTCGGGCGTGTACCGCGCGCTGCGGGGCGATCGCGCGGGACGCCGCGCCGATGGGGGGCGTGGGTGACACAGGTCAAGGGAAGAGCCAGGCCGAATCCGATGTATCCGCGCGAGGAAGTGTCGCGCCGCGTCGACGCGTTCCACGAGGCGTACTACTACGCCGGGCTGTGGCGGAACACGACGTGGATGGGCGTGCCCGCCTGGAAATGCCCGCTCGACCTCTGGGTCTACCAGGAAATCATCCACCAGACGCGCCCCACGCTCATCATCGAGTGCGGGACGGCCCACGGCGGGACGGCGCTCTACATGGCCCACCTGTTCGACACGATGGGCGACACCGCAAAGACCTCGCGCATCGTCTCGGTCGACATCGCCGAGCGCCCGAACATGCCGCGTCACCCGCGGATCGAGTACCTGCTCGGCTCATCGACCGATGAATCGGTCGTCGCGCGGGTGCGAGAACGCGTCCGCGCGGACGACCGCGTGATGGTGATCCTCGATTCGCTCCACTCGCGAGATCATGTGTTCGCGGAGCTCCGCGCATACTGGGCGATGGTCTCGCCCGGCTGCTACCTCATCGTTGAGGACTCGAACATCAACGGGCACCCGGTGTGGACCGATTACGAGCCCGACGCGGGCCCCGGGCCGTTCGAAGCGGTCGCGGACTTCATGAATGAGAACGACCGGTTCGAGATCGACGCGAGCCGCGAGCGATTCATGATGACGTTCAACCCGAGCGGGTATCTTCGCCGAAAGGCCTGAGCGGGGCAGCGAAACAGCGAGGCAGTGAGGCAGCGAGACAGCGAGACAGCGAGACAGCGAGACAGCCAGACAGCCAGACAGCCAGACAGCGAGACAGCGAGACAGCCAGACAGCCAGACAGCCAGACAGCCAGACAGAAGTCTTGACGAGCCCGAAGCGCCGGCGAGATCGGTTTCACTTCAAGTGGCGCGTCTTCCCATTGCCCATTCCCTATTGCCCATTGCCTGGGCGTGCGACATGACGCCCGACTCCAAGCGAATCCGCTCGAGTGCAAAGCTCGTGGTGGTTTCATCGCGCACGACCGACCAGCGCTTACGGCTCAATCGCGTCGTCTCTGCCTTGCTCTTCACTTCGTCTCTGCGTCTCTTCCATCCTTCACTGTTCCTGACGCCCGACGCTCCCCCCCTACTTCTTCTTCAGCCTCTCCATCGCGATGAGCCCCGCCCCGATCACGCCTGCGTCGTCGCGCAATTTGCTCGCCACGACCTCGACCTTCTTGCACACGTCAGGGAACGCGAATCGGCGGCAGCTCTCCGCCACCTTCTCGACGAACGCGTCGCCGATCGCCTCGGTCAGCCCGCCGCCCAGCACGACCTTGCCGATCGAGAGGAGCGTGACGACATTGGAAATCGAGATGCCAAGGAAATTGGCCGCGTCGTCGACGACCTCGACCGTCAGCGCGTCGCCCTCCTCATACGCCTTGGCGACGACCTTGGACTTGATTCGTTCGAAATCGCCGTCGACCATCGACGAGAGCGAGCTGGGGTGGTTGCTCTCGATCAGTCGCACCAGCCGATCGACCACCGCGGTGCGCGAGCAGTTGTGCTCGAGCGAGCGGTGGCCCGGCGGGTTGTTGGGGATCAGGATCGTGTGCCCGATCTCGCCGGCCGTCATGAACGTGCCGTAGTACAACTCGCCGTTCAGGATCAGCCCGCCGCCGATGCCCGTGCCGACCCACACGCCGAGCAGGTCCGCGGCGTTCTTGCCCGCGCCGACCTTGTTCTCGCCGTACACCGCGACGTTCACGTCGTTGTCAAGGAACGTGGGCACGCCCAGCTTCTTGGTCAGGATGTTCGCCAGCGCCACGTCGGACCAGCGGAGGTTGACGGCCTCGAGCACCACGCCCTTGTTGGGATCGACTGCGCCGGGCGCGCCGATGCCCACCGCGGCGATGTCCTTGAGCGACAGCTTCGCCTCGGCGCACGCCTCGATCACGCCCTCGGAGAGACGCGACAGCACCGCGTCCATGCCGTCCGCGGCCTTGGTCTTCTTGCGCGCGGTGCCCAGCACCTTGCCGCCCTCGCCCACCACGCCGATCTGCATGTTGGTGCCGCCGAGGTCGATGCCGATCACGGGCTTCTGTGCCATGGTCTCTCCTTGCCGTCCTGGTCGCGATGGTCCCAGAGAAAACTGTCGGCCATCGGGCCCGCCGACTTTCGTCCCGAAAGCCCTACGATAGTCACGTCGTGGAAACAACCATCCGAATCCAACGCAAGACCGACCGGAGCGTGCCCGTCCTGGGGCCCGCGGAGCGGAACCTCAAGCTGATCCGCGAGGCGCTGGGCGTGCACATCACGTCGCGCGACGGCGAGATCCAGCTCAAGGGCCCGCGCGACGCCGTCGCCGCCGCCCGGCGCGTCATCGAGCGCCTGCTCCAGGCCGCCGTCGACGAGCGATCGCTCACGCGCCAGGACGTGCTCGACATCATCAGCGACCAGGCGGGTCGCCCCATGCCGACGCTCGACGTCTCCGATGAAGACGGCCAGTTCATTGACTCGGCCGCCACGTGGGACGGCTCGCTCGACGTCTACTCGCGCGGCAAACTGATCCGCGCCAAGACCACCAACCAGCAGCGCTACCTCGATTCCATCCGCGACCACGACCTCGTCTTCTCGATCGGGCCGGCGGGCACGGGCAAGACGTACCTCGCCGTCGCCGCCGCCGTCCACCTGCTCAAGACCTCGCGCGTCACCAAGGTCATCCTGGCGCGCCCCGCGGTCGAGGCGGGCGAAAAGCTCGGCTTCCTCCCCGGCGACATGCAGGCCAAGGTCAACCCGTACCTGCGCCCCCTGCTCGACGCGCTCCACGACATGATGGACTACGCGACCGTGCGCCGCTTCATGGAGAACGACGTGGTCGAGGTCGTGCCGCTGGCGTTCATGCGCGGGCGGACGCTCAACAACGCCGTCATCATCCTCGACGAGGCCCAGAACGCGACGCGTGGCCAGATGAAGATGTTCCTGACCCGCATGGGCCACGGGAGCAAGATGATCGTGACCGGCGACACGACGCAGATCGACCTCGAAGAGCCGCGCGAATCGGGCCTGGTCGACGCCGCCGCCCGCCTGGCGCGCACGTCCGGCGTGGGCTTCGTATCGCTCGATCGCTCGGACGTGGTGCGCCACCCGCTGGTGCAGCGCGTGATCGACGCGTACGAGGAAGAGACGAGGTCGTAGGCGGACGCGCGACGGCCCGCGCGCCGCCAGGCCGACACCGAGCCCGCGCCCTTTGGATCTCGCATCCCGCGCGGGCGCCGGGGCCGTCCCGCCGTGGCCAGAGTCCCTCGCTCGCGCTCCGGGCTCGTCCATGCCAAGGCGTGGCCCGACCACCCCAAGCGGTCTCGCGGAGCAAGACCGGAGCGGCGTGTACACTGTGCGAGTGAACCACACCGCGTACAGAAAGCCGTGGGGGCGCGGCTCGCCGGACCGATCGATTCGCTCGTTGGCCACTCGCGCGGCGGCGTGCGCGTGCCTATCGCTGGCGTGCGTCGTTCTCCTGGGCGCGGGGCTGGCGGGCGCCGGGTGCGGCGTGATCGGCGGCGCGGAGCGGTGGGAAGGGGACGCGACGGTCGGGCCGTTTGCGCCGGTGAGGTTGCGGCTGCACCCGTTGTCGCACCTGGAGCGTGACGAGGCGGGGCTTCCCAAGCGGCTGGTGTGCCACGCGGAGTTTCAGGATCGGTGGTTTGATTCGGTGAAGGCGTGCGGCGTGATGGAGGTGCAGCTGTATCGCGGGAGCGCGACGCCCGGGATGGACGAGCAGGCGGCGAAGTGGACGGTGGACCTGACGGACCTGGAGGCCAACGCGCGGTGGTTTGATCCGGTGACGCGGACGTACCGGGTGCAATTGGACTTGCCGGCGTGGACGGAGCGGGCGACGGTGGGGTCGATGCGTTTGCGGGCGGAGTATGTGCCGCAGACGAAGGAAGGGGAGATGACGGAGGTTCGTCTGCGGGATGAGCTGGTGGTGAGGTATTGAGGGAGGCACTGGGCACTGGGCATGAGGCACTGGGGAAAGACCGAAGGTCGGACTGAGCAAGTTGAAATGAAAAGGGCCGCTCCCGTGATGGGAACGGCCCTTGTCGCTTTGGAGCGTGATGAGATCGGCGGGTGAGTCCGTTCGTGGCGGATCGACCCGGACCTTTCTCGCGGACTCATCAGGTCCGGCGTCCGAAGACGCGCGATCAGCGGCGGCGGCGGAGGGCGGCCAGGCCGAGGATCGAGAGCGCGCCGACGGTGCCGGGGGCGGGGACTTCGTCGAGGGCGTTGATGAAGAGTTGCTGGTGGTCGCCCGAGACCCAGCCCCAGGTGTCATCGGGGAAGAGGTTGACGCCGACGACGTTGCCCTTGGTGGCCAGGAGGGGCGAGCCGTCGGACCACGAGCCGCGGAGCGTGGCGCCGGCGGCGACGCCGACGTTGTCGTGGAAGAAGCCGGCGATGGAGTTGACACCGCCCCAGAAGAGCGAGCCGTCGGTGGAGCCGATGGAGACGTTGGTGTAGAAAGAGCTGCCGGTGATGGTGAAGGGGCTGATGGCGTCGGACATGATGCGGCCGCCGAGGGTGTTGCCGCCCTGCTGGGCCCAGGCGAAGGTGGCGAGGACGAGGCGCTTGCCGGTGTCGGCGTAGTCGGCGAGCACGTCGCCGATTTCATTGGGGTCCTGGGTGGAGCTGGAGTTGGAGAAGTAGAGGACCTTGTCGTAGGCGTTGAGGGTGGCGAGGTCGACGCCGTTGTCCTGGTCGAGCCAGGAGACGGAGTCGAAGCGGCCGGAGGCCTGGAGCCAGGCGGCGATGTCGTCGGTGCCGTACCCGCCGTTGCCCGTGCCCCAGACGAGGACGGTTTCGGCGTTGGCGCTGCCGGCGAGCGCGACGAGGGCGATAGCGGCCACGATCTTGGTGTTCATTTGCGTCTCTCCTCTACCGGCGGCGGAATTGCGACCGGAGCCCGTGTCTCAGACGGGCAGGAAAGAGGATACACGGAGAGGGGTGGTTTGACGAGCAAAAAGTTCGGTGAAGCTGGGAGGAAACGGGCAGGGCTGGGTGGGAAGGTCTGATAACGATAGGTAAATGGGTCGTTTGCTTCAGAGTGGGTGTTGAGGTAGGGAAGTAGTGATCGGGTGGCGGAGCGGTTCAGTGGCGAAGTGAAATGCGGTGACTCCTCGAAGGGGCACGACGGCGGGCACCGCGGGCCACCGAAGGCACATGCACGATTGGTTACGGCGGAAGGGCGGCGTCGCGCTGGGTGAGGGTCGGCTCTTCGCGGATGTCATCGGGCTGGCGGGCGCGGAGCAGGAGACCCAGGGCGAGGAAACGCGCCACGGAAGAGAAGGCGAAGACGATGAGGTAGGTGCGGCGGTTCTCGCCGAGGGCGGCCAGGAGCTGCCCGCCGATCAGCGACCCGCCGGTCATGCAGGCGTAGTTCACCAGATTCCATTTGGTCAGGATGCTCGTGCGTTCGCGCGGGTGCAGCGCGTCAAAGAACATCAGCAGCGAAGCCAGCTCAAAGGCGCCCCACATCCCGCCCACCAGCACCTGCACCGCGAACAACACGCCGATGTGGTCCGACAGCGTCCACAGCGGCGCCAGCGGCACCAGCGCGATCGCGCTCAGCCACGCCAGCCGCAGCGCCCCGTGCCGGTGCGCGATCCGGCCCGCCAGGGGCAGCGCCGCCATCCGCCCCGCGAACGCCGCCGCCAGCAGCGCCGCGTGAAGATGACGCGCCGATTCAAGCCCCACCTGCTTCAGAACATACGGGTTGAAGAACGGCTGGGCGATCTGCGCCGCGATCGCCGTCGCGCCCGCAAAGAGAATGAACCGCCCGTCAAAGGAGTGCAGCGCCTTGGACCCGAACTCGCGCCACGAGACATCCCGCTCGTTCATGTCGAGGGGGCGCGGCTCGCTGATGCGGAGCATTTCGGTGCCGCTGACGATGCGGGCGATGCAGGCGATGGAGAAGACGACGGCGAAGGCGCGGAGGACGGCGAGGGAGCTTTCGTTGTTGGCGGCCTGGATCTGCTCGATGAAGAGGCCGCCCAGGAGGAGACCGAGGAGGACGCCGGCGTTGCACCAGCGGGAGCGCCTGGCGAAGTACTTGGCGCGGAGGCGCTCGGGGAAGATGAGGCACTTCCACGTCGTCCACGCCGGCCCGCCCGACACCGAGCCGAACCAGTACACCGTCCCAGCCGCAAACACCAGCCAGATCGGAACACGCCCCAGCCAGGCGCACACGATGAGCGGCACCAGCGCCGCGGCCTGAAGATACGCGTTGCCGGCGGTCCACAGTCGATACGACCCGAGCTTGCGCACGCCCCAGGGCGTCAGCAACTGGAGAATCGCGCACAGGCAGATGGGAACCGTCGCGACCAGGCCGCTGGTGACCTGCGTAGCGCCGATCGCCAGCACAAACGCGGGGAACTGGTTCTCCGCGAGCCCGACCATGACGGAATACGCCGTGCCGTCGATGGCGGAGTGCTTGAGATTGTGCCGGAGCTGGGACATGGGCGGGAGGGAGGGTAGTGGCCAAAATGCCAAAGCGCCAGATGGCCAAATTGCCAAATGAAGAGGAAGGGCGCGTGCTGTGGAGCGTGGGCGGCGGCGGGACAAGAGGCCCAAGGAGCACCGATGCCGCAAGGCCGACATCCGTGGCACGCGGCGGGTGAAGGTGGCGGCGTGCTACAGCTTCTTGCTCAGGATCGCGCTGGTGTAGTTCGTGTAGGGCCACTTCCAGAACTCGACGAAGCGGTAGCCGCGTTTGAGATAGAAGTTCTTGAGCGCGGTGTCGGGGTCGGCCATGCTGAGGGCCAGCTCGGTCGAGCCGCATTCGCGGGCGCGGCGCTCGACGGTGTCGAGGAGGGCTTGACCGATGCCGCGGCCTTGGAGGTTGGTGTCGACGGCGAACTGGGAGAAGCTGTCGACGTGGGGCTGCTGGAACCAAGGCGGCCCCTGGTCGGGCTCTTCTTCGTGGAAGAGGATGATGCCGACGACGCGCTCGCCGCGTGGATGGGCGGGGTCCTTGAGGGTGGCGACGTAGCACTCGCCGGAGTTGCAGCGGCGCGCGGTGGTGGCGTCGTCCTGGCGGCCGGCGAGGGGCGCGAGGCCCATCGCGACCTGCGCGGCGTAGGCGCGGTGGAGGAGCTTGGTGATCTCGGGGATGGGGTCGCCGTCGCGCAGGCGGCGGACGACGGGGGCATCGCTGGTGGATGTGGAGGTTGGCGCCGAGACTGGTGCCGAGATGGGCGCGGCCACGCGCACGGGGCTTCCCGGCGGGACGGCGCGGGACTCGGATGGCGGCGTCGGGGCGGTCATGAGGAACAACTCTACACTGTCTCCTGTGAACAATCCCGACAAAAACAGAGTGTTTACGAGCGAGGGCGGCGGCGGAACGACGCGAGAGACCATGACCGGGGCAACGCCAAACTCTCCTGCGCCGAACTCGCCCACGCCGAGCCGGGGCGCGACGCGGGTGCGGGTGAGGTATTGCGAGTGTGATTCGATGGGCGTGGCGCACCACGCGAGCTATGTGCCGTGGCTTGAGATCGGGAGGACGGAGCTGCTGCGCTCGACGGGCGTGTCGTACCGAACGCTGGAGGCGCACGGCGTGTTCCTGGTGATCGTGAAGTTGGACGTGCGGTATCGGCGGCCGATCCGGTATGACGACGTGGTGGAGGTGAGGACGAGGGTGGTGGGCGGCTCGCGCGTGAAGATCGAGCACGAGTATGAACTCGTCGTGGTGGAGCGGGACGGAGCGGCGAAGGAGGAAGCGGTGGCCGCGGCGGCGACGACGCTGGCTTGCGTGGATGGTGAGGGACGGGTGAAGGAGCTGCCGGGGTGGTTGGTGGCGGAGAAGGGCACTGGGCAATAGGCACTTGGCACTGGGGGAAGAGAAGACAGGGACGCTCAACGCAGAGGTCGCAGAGAGCGCAGAGGAAGAGACGAGAGCGGAAATAGAGAAGCGGCGGAGGACGGGGCGAACTCAATGAGCGCGATGAAGCGAAGAAGACGAGAACTACTTAAACTCGATTCGCCAGTATTTCGGAGTGCCGTGTTCAAAGACAACGCTTGATTCCTCAACTCTTCGCTCTTCGGGCAAGATGCTCTCAAAGGCCCAGATGTCAGACACAAACCCCGTCACAATCCCTCGATCATTGAGAAACTGAATCTCCAGCCGTGGCTTTATTGCCTGCTTGTCTTGATTCAGATACCACAACGTGACTCGATGAATCTCACCCCGATCGCTCTTGGTGCTCTTGGTTGCGACTTCGAACCGCAAGAGATACTTCTCGTTGACCTCAACGACTTCGCCAATAAGCGGTCTTAGGTCGGGATAGATTTTGTGCAGCTCTTCATCACGAATCACGTCGAGCGCCGACTTAAGCTCCGCTAATCTTGTTCGAAGAGCTTCTTCTGCGGCCACCCGCCCTTTTCGCTCACGGTCGAGTTCTTCGGCCGCGGAGGTCCTCACTTGGTCGACGGTCTTGCGCAAGTTCTCGACTTCTCTATCGCGATCTGCCAATGCTGATTCCGCATTGCGTGCCTTGGCCCCCAGGTCTTGCTTCACGGTTTCGAGCTCGAGCCTGAGTGCTTCTTGTTCACCTCGAATCGCTGCGATTCGGACGGTCGCCTTGGATTCCTGCTCGATCAACGCGGTCTTCAGTTCAGAAACCTCTTCTGCGGCGAGGTGTGCGGCTTCGCTTACAGCCTGTTCCATCTCCGCCAGGCGTGATTGAGCGGCGGCGGCATCCTGATGGAATCGCCACACACCGAAAAGAGATACTGCCAGCAGTAGAGCGAGGAGTCCAGCAAGGGTCTTCATGAATGAGCCCTCTCAAAGCTCAACAGCCTGTCAAGCCAGACCAGAATCAGCACATTCTATTAGCTGAGCGCTTCCATCGCCTTGCCGATGTCGGGGCATTCGATGATGGTGCC
This sequence comes from Phycisphaerales bacterium, assembly GCA_020853815.1. GTDB lineage: Bacteria > Planctomycetota > Phycisphaerae > Phycisphaerales > UBA1924 > JABWBC01. The sequence goes on along the minus strand of JADYYE010000168.1, from coordinate 14,795 downwards.
CTTGGCGCTCTGCGCCAGGCGCTTGGTGTCGAGGCCCTTGACGCGCGGGGCGAGTATGGTCGTGTAGCCGAGGCGGGCGGCCTCGAGGCAGCGCTGCTCCATGTGCGACACGGGGCGGACCTCGCCGCCCAGGCCCACTTCGCCGACGACGGCGGTGGACGCGGGGAGGGCGCGCTTGAAGTGCGCGCCGGCGATGGCAAGCGCGAGCGCTAGATCAGACGCGGGCTCGACGACGCGGATGCCGCCCACGGCGGAGGCGAAAACATCGCGGTCGGCGAGGCGCAGGCCGGCGTGCTGCTCGAGCACGGCGATGAGCATGGCGAGGCGGTTGGCGTCGAGGCCGGAGGACTTTCGCTTAGCGGCGCCGATGAAGCCGGTGGCGGTGAGGGCCTGGACCTCGACCATGTGGCAGCGCGTGCCGGCGACGACGGGGCAGACGGCCGAGCCGGGGCGGGGCTTGGCCTCGGCGGCGGGGAGTGCGGACGCGCCGTCGGCGACGGGCGACAGGCCGCCCGAGGTCATCTCGAACAGGCCGAGCTCGAGCGTGGTGCCGAAGCGGTTTTTGACGGCGCGGACGATGCGGTGTGCGTGGTATCGATCGCCCTCGAAGTAGAGGACGGTGTCGACGAGGTGCTCGAGGAGGCGCGGGCCGGCGAGCTGGCCGTCCTTGGTGACGTGCCCGACCATGACGACCGCGATGCCGGAGAGCTTGGCGAGGTAGACGAGTTCGGCGGAGCAGCGCCGGAGCTGGGCGATCGAGCCGGGGGCGGCGTCGAGGTCGGCCTTGTAGATCATCTGGATGGAATCGATGACCAGCACGCGCGGCGTGGTCTTGCGGGCCTGCTCGACGATGCGCGCGAGGTTGGTGTCGGCGAGCACGAGAAGATCGGGGCCGGCGTGGTCGCGGGCGAGGCGCTGGGAGCGGAGCTTGATCTGTTCGGCGGACTCTTCGCTGGAGACATAGAGCGTGCGCACGCCGCGGGAGGCCCAGGCGTGGGCGGCCTGGAGCATCAGGGTTGACTTGCCGATGCCGGGTTCGCCGCCGATGAGGACAGCCGAGCCGGGGACCAGGCCGACGGAGTTTTTGCTCGCGCCGAGGACGCGATCGAACTCGTCGAGTCCGGTGGCGAGGCGGATGGAAGGTCCGCCGGCGGCGTCGATCTGATCGATGGGGGTGGCGACGCCGGCGATGGTGGGCGCGGGTCCGCCCGAGGCGTCCTGGGCCTCGGCCCAGGCGCGGACGAGGCCGCGTTGCGGGTCCTTGGTGGCGGAGAGTTCGACGACTTCTTCTTCGAGGGTGTCCCACTGGGCGCAGTCGGGGCACTTGCCGGTCCATCGGGGCTGGGCGCTGCCGCAGGCGCGGCAGATGAAGATGTGTTTGGGCTTGGCCACCGGGGGAGATGGTACGAACGTTCTCCTACCGCGTCACGTTCGAGTGTCATATACACTTCGCATCGCGCGGACGCGCCGAACCCGCATGGGCGAAACCACACCACCAACCAGGGGCGAGGAAGCGAGCGGAAGGAAGGCCGCAGAGGGTGTTGCCGCGGCGGTGGTTTCCGGCGGCGCGATAGCTGCTGGCGCGGCGGGCTCGATGAGCGGAAAGCCCAGGAAACAGTTGCACAATCGGCGGCGGTTCTGGCTGCTCTTGGCGTTCGGCGCGGTGGTGTTGTATTGGCTGGTGATGCGCTCGCCGGTGACGCGGTGGGTGGTGGTGCGAGAGATCGAGAAGGCGACGGGGCTGGAGGTGCGCGGCGGGTCGGTGGCGCTCTCGCCGACGGGCGCGTTCTCGCTGAAGTCGATGACGCTGGCGGTGCCGGGCGTGCGCGGAGCGGGCGGCGAGGTGGTTGGGTGGGAGGACCTGACGGGGACGGTGGACCTGAAGCGCCTGGTGGGGATCAAGAAGGTCGGGCCGCTGGTGAGGACGGTGGAGGCGCTGCATCCGTTCGTGAGGTTCAGCCAGGCGTCGAACGACGGGGTGTTCAGCGTGACGCTGGTGAGGCCGCCGATGGTGGCGGGCGGGTCGGGCGCGAGCGGATCGGGCGCGGGGGACGCCGGGGCGTTTGAGTTGCCGCGGCTTCGAGTGATCGATGGAAGGATCGAGCTGGGCGAGCACGATTCGTCGGCGGGGAAGTACACGCTGCTGCGCTCGCTGTCGTTCCAGGGGTGGATGAGGCCCGCGCCGGGCGAGAAGCCGGGGACGCAGCTCTTGGCGCTGTGGGAGTCGGAGTCGGAGATGGGCCCGCCGGCGCCCTCGCGTGGTCTGGACCTGCGCGGGCAGGTCGGGCCCGAGGGGTTCACGCTGGCGTTCGGCGGGCTGGCGGTGAAGGACTGGCCGGCGGGCGATATTCCGTCGCGGTTCCGCGAGGTGTACGAGTCGCTGGGGCTCGAGGGCCAGGCGCGGGACGTGCAGATCGACTACGCGGCGGCGGCGAGCACGGTGCGCGCGTCGATGATGCTCGATGACGTCGCCGTGAACCTGCCGATCGGCGAGGACGGGCGGCCGGTGCGCGCCGGCGAGCGCCCCTTGCGCATGAGCAAGACCAGCGGCGAGATCCGGTTCGAGAACACCAGCGGCGTCGCGGACGGCAAGAGCGGCGCGCTGTCCGCGACCCTGTCGGGATTGATCGAGGATTTCCCCTTCAGGGCGACGCTGACGTACCTGGGGACGACGCTCGACGCGCCCTTCTCCTTGGTGCTGGAGTCGGAGGGGTTCCAGCTCCGCGAGCGCCCGGAGCTCTTGCGCTTCGCGGCCCCGACGGTGAAGCAGCGCCTCGGGCAATTCAACAACCCGACGGGGATCGTGAACACGAAGCTGACGGTGGAGCGCGCCGGCGGACGGGCGACGGAGGTGAAGCTCGCGGGCGAGATGCGCTTCCACGACGCGGTCGCGGCGTTCGATCGGTTCCCGTATGAGTTCCGGGAGATGAAGGGCTTCGTGAAGTTCACGGAGAACTCGCTGGAGATCGTGGAACTGGCGGGGCGGGCGCCCAGCGGGGCGACGATCACCGCCAAGGGATTGATCGCGCCCCTGACCGACGCGGCGAAGGTCGACCTGCGCGTGGAAGTACGCAATGCGCCGATCGACGAGACACTGGCGCGGGCGATGGGAAACTCGCGGCGCGTGCTCGACGAGCTCTTCTCGGTCGAGCAGCACGGGAAGCTGGTGCGTTCGGGCCTGATCCGATCGGGGCCCGAGGGCGCCGCGCCGGCGTTCGAGCTGGGCGGTCGCTTCGGCGTGATCCTCGACATCCACCGGCCCGAGGGGATGGAGGTCGAGTGGGACCAGACGATCGACGTGCGGATGCATGACGTGAACGTGCTGCCGGCGCGGTTCCCCTTGCCGCTCATGACCCAAGGCATCAACATCTGGATGGACACCAAGACGATCACGCTGCGCGGGGGGACGTGGCGGGGGCTGGCGGGCGGGGAGTTTTCGGCGACCGCGACCATGCCGTACGACGCGCTGAGCGCGAGCGGCGCGGAGTTTGTACCCGACGTGCGGGTGACGGGTCGCGGGATCCCGTTCAACGCGCACCTGGCGCACGCGGCGGCGCAGGCCGCGGGGCGAGGGGGGAAGAAGAACTCCGACGGCGTGGCGATCAGCGACTGGCTGGAGCGGGCGCTCCTGGCGCTGCGGCTGAGCGGGGCGTGCGACGCGGCGGTCCACATCAGCGACCGGGGGCACGGCGTGGCGGGCGTGGACGCGGGCGTGTCGTTCGCCGGCGCGAGCGCCGAGCCGCGCGGCGAGGGCGAGCCGCGCCCCTTCCCGCTCGACAACCTCGCCGGGACGATCACGCTGAGCGACGAGTGGCTCAACCTGCAACTGTCGGGCACGCACGCGGGCGCGGACCTTCGCGCGCGGGCCAGCGTGGCGGTGGGCGGTGAGGGGAGCGGCTGGAACGCGGCGATCGACGCCGAATCGATGGACATGGCGGAGCCCTTCGAGTCCATCGTCGATGTGTTCTCTCCCAAGGCGGCGGCGAGCCTGAGCGAGGCGCGTGAACGGCTGAAGCCCGCGGGGTCGGTGCTCTTGGGCGTGCGGCTGGCGGGTGACGACGACGCGACGCATTCCTTCATCGACATGAGGCCGCTGAAGGACGCTTCGCTGATCGCGTTCGGCGGACGCCTGGCGCTCGGGCCGTCGACGGGCGCGATGCGGATTCTGAACTCGGGGGCGGACGCGACGATCATCGAGTTCGAGAAGTTCGCAGCGCCGCTGGAGTTCGACGGGCGCGACATCGGCCGTGCGGAGGTTTCGGGCGCGTTCCGCGCGGGGGACGACGCCCTGACGCCCGCGGACGATGGGCATGTGGCGCTCTGGTCGACGCCGGTGGAGTGCGAGCCGGTGGCGTGGTTCGTGCGCGAGCGATTGGGCGCGGAGGCGGCGAAGGTGTATGAGTCGGTCTCGCCGCACGGGTTGTTCGACCTGGACACGCGGCTTGGGGTGCAGGAGGGCGAGAGCGCGAGCGTATGGGCGGAGGGGTGGCTCAGGCCGCGCGAGCTGGCGATCACGGTGAACCAGCGGAGCGCGGAGCTGACGGACCTCTCGGGCGAGGTTCGGTTTTTGCGGGACGGGCGCGGGACGATCCGGCGCTTGGAAGGAAGGTCGGCGCGGGAGGGCGAGCGCTACACGTTTGCGATCGACGGCGGGTGGTCGCGCGACCAAGCCGGCGGGCTCTCGCTGGGCGCGGACCTCACGCTGAACTCGGTCGGAATCCCGGCGTCGCTGCTCACATTCATCCCGCCTTCGGTGGCGGGCGCGCTGGAGACCATGGAGGTGCGTGTCGACGGGCCGGTGCGCCTGGGGGATGCGAGATTGCGGGTGGAACGAAAGCCCGGCGTGGAAACGCCCGCGGTGTCGTTCGACGGAATCGTGGACTTCGAGGGCGCGCGGTTCCTGATCGGACGAGAAGTGAGCGAGTGCGAAGGTGAGATGACGATCGCGGCCCGGAGCCAGGGGGACGCGCCTTCGAGCTTTGAGCTGCGCGCGACGCTGCCGCGGGTGCGCGTGTCGAACATCCTGATGAGCGACGCATCGGTGACGGCGGTGTCCACGCCCGATGGGCGGATCTTGGTGCCGAGCATCGCGGCGGATTGCTACGGGGGGCGGGTCTTCGGCGACGCGGAGATCACGCCGGGCAGCCCCGGCTCGCGGGGTACGGAGTTCGTCTCGAACACCTGGCTTTCGGGCGTGCGATTCGCGCCGACGCTGCGCGACCTGACGGCGGACGCGGCGGCGCAGCTCGAGGGCCCTCCCAGGCCCGAGGGGCTGGAGAGCGGCGCGGCTTCGGATGCCCGCGCGGACGCCCCGGCGGGCGTGGATTCATCGCGCGGCGTGCTCGATGGGTGGTTCGGGATCGCCGGCGTGGTGGGCAAGCCCGAGGCCCGGCGCGGGCGCGGCGAGGTGCTGATCGGCGGCGGGTCGGTGGTGCAGCTCCCGCTGGTCATGCCCCTCATCTCGTTCAGCAATTTCCAGCTCCCCAGCGATGAGCAGCTGAATCACGCGACGGCGTCGTTCTATTTCCAGGGCGCATCGATCGTGTTCGAGAGCATGACGGCGTCGTCGGAGAGCCTGCAGCTGTACGGCTATGGAACGGCGACCATGCCCGAGATGACGCTCGACATGCGCTTCAACAGCCGGAGCCTCAAGCGGATCCCGATGCTCACGGCGGTGCTGGAGGGGTTCCGCGATCAGTTGATCGGGACGACCGTGACCGGGCCGCTCGCCAAGCCCAAGGTGGACCCGGTGGCGCTCCCGCGGGCGGGATCGATCTTCGCGCAGATCTTCGGGCTGTCAGACCAGGAGCAGGAAACGCGCCTGTCGGACATCGAATCAAGGCTGCGTCGCGACATCGATCGCACGCGCACGCCGGCAAGCAGGGTGAAGTAGAGCCAATGCGTCGGGACTCCGGCGAGACAAAGAGTCGGAAGGCGGCGTGCAACCGGGGCGGAGACCCGGAAACTTCACCCGCGGCCAGCCGCGGGGCGGGGTCGGAGCAGAAGGCCATGGCTCATACGTCGTCCAACCGAAATCCGTGTCGGCCGCGAAAACGCCTGCGTGGCCGCTCGGCCCACGCCACCCACGGTTCGATGAGGGGAAGCCCACCGATCGCGATCACGCGGGTGACGGCAGACACCGCTCGCGACCGGGCGCCACCGCGCCGCCCAAGACAACGAGCACACTCCTGAAGCGCGAGCCGGAACTCGCAACGAACCATGGGTCTGCGGGATGGCTACTGGATGCTGGAGGGCTCGACGCCGCGCTCGATGGCGGCGATCTTTTCGACGCGCCGGGCGTGGCGCCCGCCCTCGAACTCGGTGGCGAGGAAGGTCTCGGAGATCTTCTCGATGAGGCGCTGGCCCAGGAGGTCGGCGGAGAGGCAGAGGACGTTGGCGTTGTTGTGGGAGCGCGAGAGGCCGGCGGTGAGCTCATCGTGGGCGACGGCGGCGCGGACGCCCTTGACCTTGTTGGCGGCGATGCTCATGCCGATGCCGGTGCCACAGATAAGGATGCCGCGGTCGATCTTTCCGGCGTTGACGGCGGAGCCGACGAGGTAGGCGGATTCGGGGTAATCGCAGGAAGCGCCCGAGCACTCGCCGTAGACGTGGACGTCGTGTCCTTCGCGCCGGAACTTGTCAGCCAGGAGCTTGGCGGCGGGAGCGCCGCGGTGGTCTGCGCCGATGCCGATCTTCATGAGGGACTCCGGTGGAGGTGGTGGTCGCGGGGATTGAAAGTGGCGCGCGGGCGGGAGTCCAGCGGAGGAGGGCGAAAAGTGGCGGAGATCGGAGGAAGTGGTCGGGCGTAGGCGAGTCACCCGACGTTCGGCACTCGTGATTCGAAACCTCAGCGTATTTGGTGGCCCGCCTCTCCGAGGCGGGTTCTCCGGATCAAGTAGAGACGCTCTTCGCGCCAGGGTTCGAATCGTTCAGAGGTTCCATTCGGCATTCGGATGTGAGAGTCGGGCGGCACGCAAAGTCGTCCATGCACACAGATCATGTGACCACCCGACCACCTCTTCACTCCCGGATCAGGCCGCGTTCGCGGAGACGATCGCGGACGAGGCGGAGCATGCGTTCGGCGGTGCGGTCGTAGACGGTCTGGCCCATGCCGATGGGATCCTCGATGTCGGTGCCCTCGGGGTCGAGGAGTTCGATCTTGTCGCGAGCGCCGGGGGCGATGTTGAGGATGGCGTCGCGGTGGGCGGCGGTCATGGCGTAGACGGCCTCGGCCTCGTCGACCATGTCGCGGGTGACGCGGCGCGAGCGGTGCGCGGGCGCGGCGACGCCGAGCCGCCCCAGCGCGTCGATCGCTTCCGGCGTGGCGGGCGAGCTGCCGGACGCGCCGACGCCGGCGCTGACGGCGCTGGCGAACTCGCCGGCGACCCCTTCGCGTTCCAGGAGCTGGCGTGCGATGGCTTCGGCCATCGGGCTGCGGCAAGTGTTGCCCGTGCAGACAAAGAGCACGCGACGGGTCATGGATTTGTGGATGTCGGCGGCGGGCACGGCGGCGGCGGACTCGACCGAGTAACCGCCCGCGCGCGTGAGGCGAACGCCGGTGGAGGCCAGGCCCAGCTTGGTCGGGCCGTCGTCGATCGTGAAGTCGACGCCGCTGATCGGGCGAGGAGTTCGCCCATCGCCCAGGCCCATGGCGGGCACGCCGGCGACGACGATGGGGACGCCGGCGCGCTCGATGAGGCGGCGGGCGGGTTCGTAGCCGGGAACGCGGACGGAGACGACGGGATCGGCCGAGGCCAGCGCGCCGGGCGCCGCGTGGATGCGCGCCTCGACGGCGGCGGCATCGGAGACTTCGACGAGCAGGCGCACCGGGCCGGGGAGCCAGCGATCGATCAGTCGCAGATGCACGGGTGCAGTGATGTTGAGGGCGTCGATGACGGCCTGTGCGGAAGGGGCGTGCCAAGTCAGTAGGCCGCGAGCACCCATGGCGCGGAGCCTCGCCACCGCGGCGGGATCGGCGGCGGAGGCGGCGACGCCGTAGACGGTTTCGGTGGGAAGGAGAACCAGGCCGCCCTGGCGGAGGGTCTCGGCGGCGGTGGCGGCGCGGGCGTCGTCGGGCGGGGGTTGGACCTTGTGCTTTGACACGGGAGAGAAGTATCGGATGGCGGCGGGCGTTGGACAATCGCAAGGCGCGACGCGGCACCCGTTCGGCCACCGAACGAGAGCTCCGGCCTGGTCGCGGTGGGGCGTTGCGGCGTGCTTGGGGCGTGTCTGCTATTGTTTTCGCGGCATTTCGCCGGTTCGGCGCGTCATTCTGGCGCGCCGATCACCAAGACTTATCCGTACGGCGGGAACCCGAGGGACTGGGTTGAGCGAACAGTTCCGAGGTTTCCTCCGCAAGGGGTCGGTGTTCACCGGCCGGGTGTCGGAGTTGGTGGCGGTTCGCCCGAGTGGGCCACGCCGTCGGTCGGTTCCCGCCGTTCCTTGGAAGGAGACGCGCATGCACGTTCGCCGAGCCCGCCTTTCCCGCCGCGCGTTTACGCTGGTGGAGCTCATGGTCGTGATCTTTATCATCGCCGTGGTGATCAGCATCACGGTCCCGGCCCTGGCCAAGGCACGCCGCTCCGCAAAGACCAGCGCGACGCAGCAGCTGCTCGCCCAGGTGAACCAGGCCTCCATGACATTCTCCACCGACCAGCGACGCATGCCCGGCTATTTTTCCGCCAAGGACTTGGGAGAAAACGAGAACGGCAACGCGGTCGGTATGTCGGCCATGGAAAACCTGATGCTCGACCTGGCCGGCGGGATCGTCGGGACTGGGTTCGGACCGACCTCCTCCGGTTCCGCCAACGCCATCGCCGTCGCTCCCTTTGCCCCCATGAAACGCCGCAACGAAGTGCTCCAGGTCGATCCCTCCAAGATCGGCGTCGTCGACGGCACCGCCAAACAGAACAAGGGATACTTCGTCCCCCCAGCCAAGTTCTATGTGGCTCAGGTGTCGCCCGACAAGGCCCTCAAGCAGTTCGGAACCCTCGGAAAGAAAGCCCTTCCCGACCTCGTCGACGCCTACGGCACACCGATCCTCGCCTGGTGCGAAGACGAAACCGCCACCGGGCCCATCGAGTTCGATTCCGGCTCCTCCGGCCCCAACAACTTCGCACGCATCGGATCCACCCAGAAGCCCGCCCACTTCTACTGGAACTCCAACGCCGCTTTCCTGAAAGCCACATCGCTCGGCAAACTCGGCAAGGACCAGGTCAAGGGCGCCGCCCAGGAATACAGCCTCATCGGCGACGGCGTGCCCACCGACGCCCGCGAAGCCAGCCTCACCGGAATCCTCGGAAACCCCTTCCAATCCACCCCCATCGACGCCTCCAACATCAAGGCCGATTCCATCCTTCCCACCTCCGCTCGCAACAAGCTCGTCCTGCACGCCGCCAGCCCCGACGGCGTCTACTTCTCTTCCCTCTCCAAAGGACAGGGCCAGGTCAAGGATCGCGTCCTCATGTACGGCTACAACTTCGTCCTCCCGACCGGTAACACCCTGCGCACCGACGATTCGGGAAAAACAGCCTCGATCGATCTCGTGAAGTTCTTCGAAGATTCCATCAACGCGACCGGGATGTAAGAAGCCCCCTCACGCCCCGCCAATCACTCGCTCCCGACAATCCGTCGCCGCACCCGCCGCACTTCCCGCGCCAAACCCCACCCCGTCAACACCTTCCATGACGGAGCGGCCCGTGAACACATCGCCACGCCCGGCGGTTGCGTGACCGCACCTCGCGCGGGATCATCGAGAGGTGATGCCGCTGGTTCAAAGATCCGGGGTCGCGCCGGGCGCGCGAGCACGCGCCGCGATCGCCCTGGGCGCGCTTGTGATCGGATACGCGGCCGGACTCTCGGCGGGAGTTCCCGCCCTGGCGTGGGCCATCGGGGCCGGCGCGTGCGCCGCCGCGGCGCTGGCCGCGACGTGGCGAGGCTCGCGCGGGCTGGATGCAGAAAACTCCACGGATCGGCCGGGACCGCCGGGCCACCCGGAACACGACCGACCGCACGCGCCGAGCCAGATCGAGCCCGCGCGGAAGTCCAACCGCGGCACGCCATTCGTGCGCCACTCGCTTCTGATCGGCGCGCTCGCGATGCTCGCGGCGGCCTGGTGCGTCTGGCGCGTCGTCGATCCCCCACTCCCCGCGTTCGTGCGCGCCATCGACGCGATGGGAGACGCGCCGCGCGTGATGATCGAGGGCGTGGTGCTCGACCACCCCCGCCAAGCGCCGGCATCGCTCGATCCGCTCGAACGCTTCCGACGCCGCGGCGCGATGGGCACCTGCTCCGTGTCCCTGCGCGCCGTGCAGGTGAACGCGGACACCAGCGATTGGCGCGCCGCTCGCGTGATGACGCCCGCACGCGGAATCGTGCGCGTCTCCGTGCCGGGCTCGACGTTTTCGGGCGCGTCCGGCCTGGGCGGATTTCCGTGCAAGGCGGGCGATCGCGTGCGCCTGGTCGGGGCGTTCCACCCGATCGCGCCGCCTATGAACCCGGGCGAGGATCGATGGGCCGCCGACCCGCAACTCCTGGCGAACCAGGATTCGCGCGTGGGGTCGATGGTCGTGCCCGACGCGTCGCTGGCCACGCTCGTCGTGCACCAGGGCTCGGTCGATCGCGCGATGGCGCCGCTCCGCCGGGCCCTGGCCGATGTTCGCGCGCGGGCTCTGTCGATTCTTGACCCCGGGCCCGGCGACACCCCGGGCGAATCGCTCGCCGCACGCGCCGATGGATCGTCCGCGGGCCCGACCACGCACCAAGTGATCGAGGATCGCGCCATGTCGCGCGCATTCCTCCTGTCGCTGCTCCTGGGCGAAGACCCGTCGGGCGAGCGCGAGGTGGCGGCCATGTTTACCCGCGCAGGTCTGTCCCATGTCCTGGCGATCTCGGGCGTTCATGTCGCCGTGGTCGTCGCGGTCGGACTGTTCCTGTTGCGCGCGGTGCGCGAGCCCGGAAGAATCGAGCCGCTGATCGCCGCGCTGCTGGTGCTCGCGTACCTGATCCTCGTGCCGGCGGAGGCCCCGGTGGTCCGCTCCGGGGTGCTGGCGATCGTGCTGACGCTGGCGCGATTCGCCGGACGCCGGTACGACGCGCTCCCGCTGCTCTTGTGGGCGTCGGTCGCGCTGGCGATCTGGCGCCCGCTGGACGTGTGGTCGCTCGGGTATCAGCTCAGCGTCGGGCTCTCGGCATTGCTCGTGTGGCGCTCGGCGGAGTTCGGCGACCGCCTCTTCATGCCGCGGATCAGGGGCGTGGTGGACGAACGCCCGTGGCAGGTGCGCCTGACCGCGGGCGCGGCACGCGGAATGCTGGCGACCACGCTCCTCTGCGCGATCGTGAGCCTGCCCCTCATCTGGTGGCACACCGGGCGCGTCAGCCTGGCGGCGATCCCCGCGGCCCTCGTGGTGCTTCCGCTCGTCGCGCTGCTCATGCACGCGGGCTATGCGATACTGATCGCGGGGTTCGTGATGGTCATCGCGACGCTCGGAATTGGCGGCGGCGCGAGCGGGGCGGCGGAAGGATTAGGCGCGGCCCTCCTGCCGCTCTCGCACTGGTGCGTGCGAGCGACGGCGTGGTTCGAGGGCTTGCCCGGCGCGTCGGTGTCGATCGCGGCGCCGAGTGCCGCGTGGGCGATCGCGGCCACGCTGACGGCGCTCTGGATGTTGCTGGCGGCGCGCTGGAGGTCGGCGCGGACGTGGACGGCGCTGGTGATGGTGGTCGCGTGGGGCGCGGCGGGCAGCGTGATCGCGCGGGGCGGGACCGGCGGCTGGGGAGGCGAGAAAGGGATCGAGAACACGCGGAGTGATCGCTGGAGCGTGCAGACGCTCGCGCTGCGCGAGGGCGTGTGCACGATCGTGAAGCTGGACGGGCGGAGCGTGCTCTTCAACGCGGGCGCGGGCGAAGCGTGGAGCGGCGCGCGAACGATCGAACGCGCCATGGTGGGCACCGGCACCGAGTGCGCGGAGTTTGTGATCCTGGCACGCCCCGACCTCGAGCACGCCGGCGCGGTCCACGCACTCTGGAGACAAGGACGGGTCGAGTCATGGACGCCGTCGGACCTCTGCCAACGGTCGATGAAGGAAGAAACGACTCCGCTGCCGACGCTCGTGCGCACGATGGGGATCGCGTCGGGGATCGACGGTTGTGACCCGTTGGCGTGGGAGCAACTCGGCGACGGCGCGGCGGTCCGCTTCACGTTCGGCGGTACGCGCGTGCTGCTGGCGACGGGGCTGACGCGCCCCGAGCTGCGCGCGTTGCTTGATTCGAACGCGGACCTGGGCGCGGAGGTGCTGCAACTGCCGCACGCGCTGGGGGTGTGGCGCGAGTGCAAGGAGCTGGTGAAGCGATCGGGCGCGAAGGCGGTGGTCCAGACCGACCCGGCGCACGTGGCGCGCGACCCGGAGTGGAACTCTGCGAAGGAAGGGCGGGCGTGGATCGCAACGGCGCTCGATGGAGGCGCGCTGGTGCGGCGCGATGATGACGGCGAGCTGAAGGCCGAGGGGTTCAGCGCTTCGAGGCCGCGAACTCGCGGATCTCGCCCGCCTGACGCTGGTCCTTGACGGAGCCCGCGGCGTTCTCGAGGCGGGCCAGCGCGTCGCCCTTGCCGAAGACGCGGACCCACGGATCAAACAGGTCCTTGGCGTCCTGGGCTTCCTGGCCCACGCGCAGGTTGTCCATGAGGACCAGCAGCAGCTCGCGCGCGGGCGCGTTGCGAAGGTCGGGGATCGACACGAGCCAGAGCGCGTCGCGCAGCAGCGGGTCCTTGGCGGTGTTGGCGTCGAGCTTTTCAAAGGCGCGGCGGACGGCGTCGGAGTTTCCGGCGCGGAAGAGCGGGAGGATCGCTTCCATCGCGACGCTCGCGTCGACCGTCTCTGGTTTGCCGAGGGCGGCGAGCGCAAGGCGCGACGCGTCGTCGTCGCGGGCCTGCAGCGTCAGCCCCCGCAATCCCAGCGCGATGTTCTTGGAGGCGAGCGCGGCGCGGGTGTCATCGGCGACGTCGGTGGTGTTGGTCAGCGGAAGCTTGTCGGCGGTGAGGCGCGGCGCGGGCTCGCCGAGCGTGAAGAGCGGATCGCCGAAGCTGTTCAAGCGCCAGGTCGGGTAGTTGTCGATGCGTGCGGCGGCGGCCCAGGGCGCGCCGGCGAGCAGGCGCTCGGCGATGGCGGGCGTGGGGAGGAACGCGCCGAGGTAGGGCTCCTGGACCGAGCCGAAGTAGGCGAACGCGCCCGCGGCGTGCCAGCGCCCGCAGACGGTCTCGCGCCCCGCGGGATACTGCGCGGACCAGGAGTGAACGATGTGGACGGCGGCGGGGCGCAGGAGCATCGGGATGTCGCCCGGTTTGCCGACGCCCGGCTGGAGATTGAAAAAATCGCAGTTGCCGCTGCTGTTGATGAAGACGATCGCGGCGTCGAGTGGCTTGGCGGCCCGGGCGCGCCAGTCGTCGCGCGACTGGCGGGGCGTATCGTCGAGCGTGACGGTGAACTTGGCGGTTTTCAGGATGTCGCCGGCGCGGGTGGCGTCCCAGGCGTTCCAGGGCTGCTTGTCCTCGTAGCCGTCGAAGAGCCAGGCGCGATCGGGCATGGTGAAGATCGCGGCCATGGCGCGATAGGAGGCCTGGGCCTCGCTCCCGAAGATCTGGGAGGTCCAGGCGTAGCGCTCGGCGCCGCCCTCGGGGTCGTGGCGCCCGATGAAATCGGTGGTCGCGAAGACGTCGCCCGGCTTGGCGGGCTGGCGGCGCGGATCGCCGGGCGCGGGCGTGCCCTGCGTGGCGAGGATCTTGGGCGGCGCGTTCTGGCAGATCGTGATGGCGTCGAGGTTGTCGCCCAGGGCGCGCCACGACAGGCCGGAACGCTCGAGCACGCCCTCGATCTTGGCGGCGTAGTCGCGGGCCTCGTCGGGGCGCATGGCGTCGTTGATGGCGTTGCGCACGTCGACCCAGGCGATGAGTTGGGCGCGGGCGGCGGCGAGCGCAAGGGCGGCGGTCCAGGCGGGATCGTTCTCGTCGGCGACGACGACGCCGGGCGGAGCCAGGCCCATCTGCCGCCACGCGTTGACGAGCTCGGTCTGGGTGATGGTCGGCGGCGCGCCCCAGGAGCGGCGGAGGGCGGCGTCGACGCGCGCGGTGCGTTGCACGGGGGCGGCGGGGTCGGGCGCGCCGGCCTTCCAGCGAACGATCTTGTCGGGCCTGAACGCGCGGACGAAGCGGGCGATGTTCTCGCGGGTCGCGAGTTGCCCATCGTCGAAGAGCACGGGGTAGATGGCGCGCGGCGACCAGGCGGCGATGGCCTCGATGTACGACGCTTCGTCCGTGACCAGAACGAGCACGGGGACGACCGGGCGCTGGCGGCGGAGCAGGTCGGAACGCACGCCCAGACGCACGGGCGGCGGGAGCGATTCGAGGGTTCGCCCGGGGTTATCCGACGTTTGGGTGGGCGGTTGGGCGGAGGGTTGGGCGGGCGGTTGGGCGGGGGGTTGGGGTTGCTGTTGGGCGAGGGCGAGAGCGGGCACAAACGCAAGTGCCGCGAGGAGGGCCGAAAGGCCGAGACGGGCTGGGGTGCTGTTGGGTCGCATGGTCATCTCTCAGAGCGTACTCGCGGGGCGGGGGCAAGTTCCTGATCGGCGGCGCATCACCGCGATTTTGCGCACCAAGGCGGTGATAGGAAGAAATAGGCACTAGGTTCTGTTTGACGGATCGTCCGGAGCGAGGATACGGAGGTATCGGCGGATGATGGCGAGGTTGACGAAGGCGAGGAAGCTGGTGGCCAGTTTGTCGTAGCGGGTGCCGACGCGGCGGTTCT
>JADYYE010000167.1 GCA_020853815.1 Phycisphaerales bacterium | reverse complement strand
ATGGTGACTCGGTCTTGAAGTCAGGCCAATGGAACTTGCGTGACATCACGGTTTCGCGTGGAATCGGGTTCCAACCTACGGCCGAGCGCAGCGCACCACCGATGGTTCGACCGAAGAGCGAGGCATCAGAGGCGAGAATCGAGAGTAAGCATAGAACACTCAGCACGACACATGCGAGGGTGTGGAAGGATCGTCGCGGTGATCGCGGAGTCGTCGCTGGCGTGGTCGTACCCATCTCATATGGATCTTACGTCAGCGTGACCTTGCCCGTTCCCTTGACGATCTTGCCGATGGTGTAGACCTTCTCGCCGCAGCGGGTGAGCTTGTCGGCGACGGCCTCGGCGAAGGTCGGCTTGACGATCACGCAGTAGCCGATGCCCATGTTGAAGACGCGGCGCATCTCGTCCTCGGCGATGTTGCCGTGCTTCTGGAGGAACTTGAAGACGGGGAGGACGGACCAGGAGGATGCGTCGATGCGGGCGTCCACTTTGTCGTTGAGGGCGCGGACGAGGTTGTCGGCCAGACCGCCGCCGGTGATGTGGGCCATGCCGCTGACGACCTGCTTCACGCGGTACTTCCGCATGGTGCGCACGATAGAGTCGGCGTAGATGCGGGTGGGGGTGAGGAGGATCTGGGCGAGGGTCTGCTCGCGGGCTTGGTTGGAAGGTTGGTTGGATGGGGGCTGGGCCC
Organism: Phycisphaerales bacterium; assembly: GCA_020853815.1. GTDB lineage: Bacteria > Planctomycetota > Phycisphaerae > Phycisphaerales > UBA1924 > JABWBC01. The sequence goes on along the minus strand of JADYYE010000167.1, from coordinate 2,219 downwards.
TCTTGGTTCGTCCATCCGTGAGGTCGGGTCTCAGATCCGGGTAGACGCGGTCGAGCTCGAGCTTGGCGTGCTCGACGACTTTGCGGACGAGGGAGTAGCCGTTGGAGTGGACGCCGCTGGAGGCGAGGCCGAGGACGATGTCGCCGGGCTGGACGCGCTTGGAGTTCATGGCGCGTTTGAGCTCGACGACGCCAACGGCGAAGCCGGCCATGTCGAGCTCACCGGAGCGATAGACGCCGGGCATCTCGGCGGTCTCGCCCCCGATGAGCGCGCACCCTGCGAGCTTGCATCCTTCGGCGACGCTCTTGAGCAGCGTGCCGAGCACGCGCTTGTCGACCTTCTCGACGGCGATGTAATCCAGGAAGATCAGCGGCTCGGCGCCCTGCACGATCAGATCGTTCACGCTCATCGCGACGAGGTCGATGCCCAGCCCGTCGAAGATCCGCGCCTTCGCGGCGAGGGACACCTTGGTGCCGACGCCGTCGGTGCAGGCGACGAGGACGGGGTCCTTGTAGTTGCGCTTGAAGAGCCTCTCGTTGTAGTCGAGGCGGAAGAGGCCGGCGAAGCCGCCGGGGTTGGAGATGACGCGCGGACCGTGGGTGCGTTTCAAGACGGAGTCGACGGTGTCGATGAACTCGTCGTAGGTGTCGAGGTCGACGCCGGCGTCGGCGTAGGTGAGGGAGCGCTGGGATCCCTTGGCGGGGTTGACGGGCGACTCGTCTTGGGTGCTGCTGGTGGACTGGTTGGGCGTGGCATCGCCTCGGGGCTTGCGGGCGGGGGTGGGCCGGCCGGTTGTCGATGCCTTGCGCGCCATGGGCCAAGCGTATCACGCTCGCGGCACCCTACCCTTTGAGCGATGCGGCACGTGGAGGCGACGCTGATCTTCATCCACATCCCGAAAACGGGCGGCACGAGTCTTCGCGCGACGATCCTTCACGCGATCGGCGGACGCCCATCGATCCGCCTGATGAATCACGACGTAGGCCCGCTGATGGCGATGGATCGGCGCGAGCGTGCGGCGCTCGCGATGGTGGAGGGGCACATGCCGTACGGGGTGCACGTGCATCTGCCCGGTCCGAGCGTGTACACGACGCTGCTTCGCGAGCCGTCGGCGCGCCTGCGGTCGTGGCACCGGTTCGTGCGCGCGACGCCGCTCCATCGCTTCCACAGCGTGGTGGCGGGCGGCGGGATGTCGCTGCGCGAGTGCATCGCGCGGCGATTGAGCCCGGAACTGGACAACGACATGACGCGGACGCTTGCCGGGGCGGAGCGCACGAGGGTTCCGATCGGGGGCGTGACGCGGGAGATGTTTGAGGTCGCCTGCGAGCGGATGGAGCGGATGGAGCTGGTGGGGACGACCGAGCGAATGGAGGAGTTCCACGGGCTCTTGTGCGAGCGGATGGGATGGCCCGGGTCGCCGGCGCCGCACCTGAACCGGACGAGCGCGGATGGGCCGGAGCCGCCGTCGGCTGGGTCGGAGGAGGAGATCGAGGCGGTGCGGGAGGCGAACCGGTTCGATCTTTCACTTTGGGAGCGGGCGTCACGGATGATGGACAGGCAACTCACGAGAGCACGATGAGCCGTGGCGCGTACCCTTGCCGATGCGACTTGGCGATGCGACGCTGATTTTCCTGCACATCCCGAAGACGGGCGGCACGAGTCTGCGGACCGCCATGCGAGAGGCGCTCGGCGCTCGGCCGACGCTCCGGCTGGAGAGCCACGATCCTGCGCCCTTGCTCGCGATCGCGCCGGAGGCAAGGAGTGAGCTCGCGCTGGTCGAGGGGCACACGCTCTTCGGGATCCACGAGCACGTCCCCGGGCCGTGCAGGTACATCACCGTGCTGCGCGAACCCGTCGCGCGTCTGCGATCCTGGCACCGATTCGTGCGGGCGACGGTCCACCACAGGTTCCACTCGTTGGTCGCGGGCGAGGGGCTGACGCTGGCCGCGTGCATCAAGCGGGAGCTGTCGACCGAGCTGGACAATCACATGACACGTACGCTCGCCAGTGTTCGCCGCGCTGAGACGCCCATGGGGGCCGTGACGCGCGAGATGTTCGACGTGGCGTGCCGCAACCTGGATCAGATCGAGTTCGTCGGGACGACCGAGCGGCTTGCCGAGTTTCAGGCGATGCTCTTTTCGCGGCTGGGGTGGGAGGTGACGCCGGTGCGGCACCTCAACCGGACGACGGTCTCGGCGGGCGCGCCCGGCGGAAGCGGT
>JADYYE010000166.1 GCA_020853815.1 Phycisphaerales bacterium | reverse complement strand
TTGGCGCTCGCTGATCGCCCTCTGGAGGATCTCTCGCCCGGCGGCTCCGTAACCATCGTGCTGAGGCTTGATGCAGCTGCAGCGCGAAGCAAGCCAGACATAAAGGAGATCTGGGGCGAAGAGATCATCCTCGAGAATGTGCCGATCGTCCTCGAAGGCGAGTAAGTCCGGGTCGCGAGCTTGCGACGCTTCTCGCTCCGTGCTCTTCTCCGCGTTCTCTGCGAATCTGTGGCGAAGTCGCTTGGCTTACTTCTTCCCCACCGACACCGTCAGCTTCGCGGCCTTGGCCTTGTCGCACAGGGGGCGCGAGCCCTCCTTCTGCCCGATCAGGTCCGCCAGCGACACGCCGCTGAAGTGCTCGATCATCATTTTCGCGGCCAGGTCCATCTTCCGGTGGAGCGGACATAAGTTCGATCCGTGATCGGTGAGTCCGAGGGGGCACACGTTGATGCGCCGGATGGGGGCGACCGCGTCGATGACCTCGAGCAGGCTGATCTCAGATGATGGCTTTGACAACCGATACCCGCCGCCCACGCCGCGCTTTCCCGCGATCAGCTCGGCGCTCGCCAGCATCTGCAGGACCTTGGCCAGGTATGTCGTCGGGACCTTGGTCTCCGCCGCGATGGTGGGCGTCGGCACCAGTTCGTCCGGGTAGTACGCCAGGAGCGCCATCGCCCGGAGTGCGTACTCGGTGGTCTGTGAGAACATCGATGCGGCCTCGCTTCCGTTGCTCTGCCCAACACGCCCCCGACCAATCGCCCGCCAAACACCCGGAGCCGCGGGCCCGAAAGCATAACCGATCTGTTCCGCCACTTCCCTGCGACGGCGTCGGCGAATCGTTCGAATCGGGCGGGACCTTCAGATCATCCCTCCTTTCAAGCGCCAACGGCCACCATCTCCGGCATCGTCTCCGGTGCCGGCTCGGCCGCCCGGTCGGCCCGGAACGCGGGGCCTAGCAGGAGTCGAAGTGAGTTCGCCACCACCAGCAGCGTGCCGCCCTCGTGCGCCAGCACGCCCACGCCCAGCGGCACGCGCCTCCCGATCACCGAACCCACCAGCGTCGTGATCCCCATCACCACGATCACAGAGAGCGCAAACGCCAGGTTCACCGTCACCGTCCGGCGCGCCCGACGCGCCAGCTCCATCGCCCACCCCACCGCCGACAGGTCGTCGTTCAAGAGCACGATGTCCGCGGTCTCGAGCGCGGCATCCGAACCGATCGAGCCGATCGCGACCGCCACGTCCGCCGCGGCCAGGGCCGGCGCGTCGTTCACCCCGTCGCCGATCACGGCCACGCCCCCGCGCCTCGGGCCGCGTGCCCGGGGAGCGTTCTCCGCGGCGATCCGGTCCTTGATGTCCTGCACGAGGCGCAGCTTGTCCGCCGGCATGAGTTCGGCCTCGAACTCGTCCAGGCCAAGCTCCTTGGCGACGAACGCGGCGGTGGTCCGGTTGTCTCCCGTCAGCATCTTCACGGGTCGCACGCCCAGCGCGTGGAGGTGGTCGACGAGCTTCTTCGCGCCGGGGCGCACCGAGTCCCGCAGGACCAGCACCGCCGCCCCACCCACACCCGGCCCGCACGCCTGCTCGGGCGCCGTCGTCCCCTCCACGCCCGCCGACCCTTCCCCGGCGACGACGATCCCGATCCGCCCGTGGCTCCGGATCTGCTCCAGCGTCTCGCGCGTGTGCGCGCGCAGGCACACAGGGATCAGCGCCTCGGTGTGCGGATAACTCCCCAGCCGGACCCGCACGCCTCCAACAACCCCCGCCATCCCGCGCCCCGCCTCGTGCGTCACCGACTCCAGCGTTGCCCGCTCGATGCCCCGTGCCGCGGCGCCCTCGCGCACCGCGCTCGCGATCGGGTGCGTGCTCTCCTCCTCCAGCGCGCTCGCCACTCCAAGCAGCACGTTCCCATCCGACCACGCCACCGGAATCACCGCCTCCAGCCGCGGCTTGCCGATGGTCAGCGTTCCCGTTTTGTCAAAGCAGACCGCGCGCACCCTGGCCAGGCGTTCGATCGACTGTCCCCCCTTGAACAGCACGCCGCTCCGCGCCCCGCGCGCGATCGCCGCGAGCGTCGCCGTTGGCGTCGCGATCACCAGCGCACACGGCGAGCACACGATGAGAAACGTGATCGCCGTGTACGCCGATTCGCGCCACTCACGCCCCAGCGCGAGCGCCCAGAGGAGCAATACCGCGACCGACACCGCGGTCACGCCGATCGCGTAGGGCTGGCTGATCCTGTCAATCACACGCTGGACCGGCTCACGCTGCTCCCGCGCCGAGAGCACCAGGTTCAGCACTCGCTGCACACTCGATTCCGACGCCGGACGCTCCACCACCGCCTCGATCGGGTTCTCAACGTTGAGCGTTCCGGCATAGATCGCGTCGCCGACCTTCACCTCACGTGGCAGGCTCTCGCCGGTGAGCGTCGCCTGGTCCATGCTGGTCGCGCCCTGCGCGATCCGTGCGTCCGCCGGCACGCTCTCCCCCGGCCTGATCTTCAGTCGCTCGCCCACGATCAAGGACTCGGGCGCCGCCTCGACCCATTCACCCCCGCGGAGCACCAGCGCGCTCGTGGGCATCAGCGCCGACAGGGCCCGCACCTCGCGTTCGGTGCGCC
>JADYYE010000328.1 GCA_020853815.1 Phycisphaerales bacterium | reverse complement strand
TGAAGTTGTTTGGCACAACCCAACCACAGCGCCTATAACACCCCTTGAATTTTTACCCTCTTGGTTTTTAACCTGAAGTGTAGATTCCTTAATTGTTTTCTCAATAAACTGAGCCTCTTCTTTAGTAAGGCCACTAATAACCATCTGCTTTGATTTACCATTAAAACCCTTAAGTTTAGCAGGGTCCATTTCTTTTGCTTCAATAGCCTGCTGAATAGCATCTTCCCATATCTTTTTTTGCCAAGCCTGTTTGGGGCTATCCAGAGCAACTGTCTTAGACGCCCCTCTAAATAATCTACCCATAGCCCCCATATCTAACTCCCTTGTCTTATAAACTTAAGACAAGGATACAATGATTATGTTAATCAAAGATTAATGAAGGAAAGTTCACATAGTTTTATCCGTCATTACACGCTTTTTATGCCTGCAATCCAGACGCCATAAGCACTCAAAACTGGATCACACGGATGAACCGTGTAATGACGATAAGAAATAAAAAGCTACTTCAAAAAATACCGCTTCAAAATCTTCCCCTGATCCATCTCAAACACCAGCGGCACGCCGGTGGGGAATTCGGCGTCATTGATCGTCTCAGGCGTTTCCACACCCAGAATAATCAGCACCGCGCGCAGAGAATTTCCATGCGCCGCGATCAGAACATTCTCCCCTTTATCCAGCAGCGGCTTGATATGCGCATTAAAATAAGGGCGCACGCGTTTCTCGACAACATCGCCAAGGCACTCACCACCCGGCGGAGAGACATCATACGAACGGCGCCAGATATGCACCTGTTCCTCTCCATACTTGGCCTTGGTTTCATCTTTATTAAGGCCCGTCAGATCGCCGTAATCGCGTTCGCGCAGATCGTCATGGCGCACCATACGGGTAAACAGATCGTCCTGCCCCGCCGCCTCTAGCGCGATTTTGGCCGTACGGTTGGCGCGTGTCTGTGTCGAGCTGAACACATGATCGAATTTAAAACCTGCATTTTTCAGCAATCCCCCCGCAATCTTGGCCTCTTCCTCGCCTTGCACCGTCAGATCGACATCATGAAAGCCGGTAAAACGGTTCTCGAGATTCCACTGGCTTTGACCGTGGCGAAGCAAAACAAGAATATTGGACATAAATCTTCTCCGGGGTTGGTGAACAGGCAGCCCAAAATCGGCAACAAAGTCTGCAAAGTCAAGCCTTTTAAGGCCAATATCCCAATCTTGCCTTTACTTTGAGGCGCAAAGATGGCATATCAACTCCTGACAGTTTTGAACGTGCTGAAATGTTCCTCGGTTGACTGTCAAACGCAGTACCCCGTTGCCTGTTTTTGACTGTCCGCCGAAACGTTTCCCTTTCAAATCTGTCGTTTTGAAACAAGCCCGATATGCGGGCTTCTATGACCATTGAAAGGTTACAACTATGTTTAAAGTCTACCGCAAAGAAATCAATTTTGCCGGCAAAACCCTCGTCCTTGAGACCGGGAAAATCGCCCGCCAAGCCGACGGTTGCGTTCTCGCCACCATGGGTGAAACATCCGTTCTGTGCGCCGTAACCGGTGCCAAATCCATCAAACCAGGCCAGGACTTCTTCCCGCTCTCGGTGCACTACCAGGAAAAAACTTACGCGGCCGGTAAAATCCCCGGTGGTTTCTTCAAACGCGAAGCGCGCCCTTCTGAAAAAGAAACGCTGACTTCCCGTCTGATCGACCGCCCGATCCGCCCGCTGTTCCCGAAGAACTTCCTCAACGAAGTTCAAATCGTCGCCACGGTTATCTCTCACGATCTTGAAAATGATCCTGACATGATCGCGATGATCGGTTGCTCGGCCGCTCTGACCATCTCTGGTAGTCCCTTCATGGGCCCCATCGGCGGCGCGCGCGTGTGCTACCAAAATGGCCAGTATATCATCAACCCGCCGATGCAAGACGTTGCAGGCATGGAGCTTGACCTCGTCGTCGCCGGAACCGTTGAAGGCGTTTTGATGGTTGAATCTGAAGCCAAAGAACTGACAGAAGAAGTTATGCTCGGCGCCGTTCGCGCAGGACAAGAGGCGTATAAGCCTGTCATCCAGGGCATCATCGATCTGGCCGAAATGTGCGCCAAGGATATGTGGGATGTTCCTGAAACACCGGACGCGATCAAAAAACTCGAAACCAACATCAAAGCGAAATTCGCAGGCGAGG
>JADYYE010000327.1 GCA_020853815.1 Phycisphaerales bacterium | reverse complement strand
TTCTTCTTCCCCGATAGCCAGGACTTTGTCGATGAGACGTTCGACTTTGGCTCCGAGACCCGTTCTGAAGGCCGGGTACGGCAACGCGATGACAGATATCCGCATGAAATCTTTGCGCGGCCCCCTTACGATGGGTTGCTGGTCTCAAAAGCGGTTGTGGACGGTATCGGCGGAGGGTCCGGCAAATACAGTGCCGCGCAGCGACAGCGCTTCCTGAGGGTTGGCGTGCGGGAGTACTTTCGCTTGCTCGAGAGGCCACTGGCGACGATGGGCGACTGCGGCGCCTTCACATACGTCCGAGAAACCCGACCACCGTATTCGGCGGCAGAAGTCGCGGACTTTTACCAGGACTGCGGATTTGATTACGGTTTGTCCGTGGATCATGTCATTCTGAGCTATCGCGCCGATCTTGACGGCCACCTTCCCGGCTTCGACACGGTTCCGGCAGCCTGGCGCGACCGACAGGACATCACGCTGGAACTCGCGGAGGAGTTCCTGAAGTACTGCCTACGAAAGCGATGTCGGTTTACACCGGTCGGGGTGGCTCAGGGTTGGAGTCCTGCTTCCTACGCACACGCCGTGGATATCCTTCAGCGCCTCGGATACCGCTACATCGCTTTTGGCGGCTTCGTTCCACTCAAAACTGTTGATATCCTCGCGTGCCTGAAAGCGGCCAGCGCTGTCAGAAAGCCAGATACCGAGTTCCATTTACTGGGCATTACCCGCTGCGAAAATGTTGAGGCATTCAGCAAATTTGGTGTTGTCAGTTTCGATAGCACATCACCATTGCGCAAGGCGTTTAAGGATGACCAGAACAACTACTATGCAGGAGAACGCCCGTATACCGCGCTGCGCGTGCCGCAGAGCGATGCAAATCCAGAACTCCTGCGGCGGATCACGGCGGGTGAAGTCAAGCAGGACATCGCCCGGCAATTGGAACAACGCTGCCTAAGGACTCTAACGGATTTTGATCGTGGGGAAGCCACGCTCGAAGCGTGCCT
>JADYYE010000165.1 GCA_020853815.1 Phycisphaerales bacterium | reverse complement strand
CACTCCGGCCCCGACTCCCCCGCGCCCCCCCGCGCCCCGACCCCCTCCATGCTCAGCGCCAGCGACTCCATCAGCCCACGCAAGCGCGCAAGCCCGCACCCGCTGAACGCCGCGATCACCGGAGCCCGCGCCCTCGCGCCGCTCGTCTGTTCCTTCTTCACATCAACGTTGCCAGCCATCAGTGCGCTCCGGCCGGCGACCCGTGAACCTCGCGTGGGACACGCGCCCGGACCCTGAACTTCGAGACCCTGAACTTCGAGACCCTGAACTTCGAGACCCTGAACTTCGGAACTCCTGATATCGGAACTTCCGACCCCCTCCCTGAGACCCCCCGCCGCTTCACCCAGCCGCTTCACCCCGCCGCGCGCCCCACCCCCACGCGCCACACCGCCGCCTGACAGCACAGAGGCGACCGGTCCGCCAGCCCCAGCGCGAAATCCACCTCGCGCCCCAGCAGCGGCGCCACCGGTGCGTCGTCCTTCGGCAGCAGCCGATGCGCCAGAATCGTCAGGCCTCGCGAACCCAGGTACCACGCGAACTCCGGCATCGACCACTCGCGCACGTGCTCGGGCTTGTCGCTCCCCATGCACGACCGACCACGCTCGCGATCCCGCTCCGGCGTCGAGATCAGCACCAGCCCCTCGCGCCCCGCGCACGAACGCACCAGCTCCACCAGCGGATCCGGATCCGACATGTGCTCGATCACGTCCGCGCAGATCACAAGGTCGTACGCCCGACCGAGCCGAAGATCCGGACGCTCAAGATCGCACTCCACCAGCATCGCCTGCGGCACCTGCCGCCGCGCCGCCGCCAGCGCCGAGCGCTGATCGATCCCCGTGATGTCCGCGCACTCGGGAGCGATCAGATCGTGCAGCTTCACCCCCGGTCCGCACCCGATGTCGATCACGCTCCGCAGCGCCCGCTCGCGAACCAGCTCCGCTCCCCACGCGTACACGTGACGCTGGTACTTGCGATTGTCCGCCAGGCGCCACGGCGCCCAGTAGGAGTCCCCGGGCGCCCGCGCATCGTCGTGCGTCACCGCCGCGGGCTGCGATCGATACGCCAGCGGGAGCCCGAACCGATCGCGCGCCGTCGCGGGCGTCTCCGCCGCCTGGACCTCGTGCCTGGTTCGCGTTGTCGTCGGCGTCATCGTGGCCTTTCGTTGGTCCAGCCGCGGCGTGTGCTCACGCCGCCCGCGCCTGCGCGTAGTACTCGCCCCATCGCGTCGTCACCGAGTCGAGCGTCAGCCCCGCCTCCCTCAGCTCGCGCTCGAGTTGCTCCATCGTGTACTCGGTCTCGTGCGTCAGGTCCAGACGCCACTCGACGCCCATCGCCTTCTTCCACGGCACGCGCCACTCGCGATCGAACGCCGGCACGCGGATCAGGAACCGGGGCGAGCCGTACCACTCGCTCCACTGGCGCAGCCGCGCCGGCCGCTCGGCGATGTGCTCCAGCACGTTGGACAGCACAACCACGTCAAACCGCCCGGGGGCTCGATCGCTCGTGATGTCCCCACGAACCAGCTCGACCGCGCCCGCCCCGCCCGCGCGCTCCATGTACTGGCGGGCCCGCTCCAGGTTCTTCTCCGACCAGTCAACGCCCGTCACCCGCGCGCCCGACCGGCCGGCGATCGATGCCGCGAGCGCGCCGATCCCGCACCCAAGGTCCAGCACCCGCTCGCCCGCATTCACGCGCTCGACGAAGTAATCGTGGTACCTGATCAGGTCGTGCTTGGGGTGGATGCCGTTCCCCGCCGCGATCGCCGCCTCCCCCTGCATGGAATACACATACGTGTCCAGCTCCGCAAGGAACTCGGCCCGCTTCCGGGGCTCCAGACGCTTGGCGAACCCGTTCAGACTCCGCTCCCAGCACCGCACGACGTCCGCCCTCGGCGCCGTCAGCAGCGCAGGGTCCCACCGCACCGGCGGCGGCTCAGACACCACCGCCACCCGGATGGACTCGCCCGCGTCACACGCACGCGCCACCGCGCCGCGCCCGTTCGCCCTGGCGATGGCCCGCTCAATCGCTTCGTTGTGCGCCGCACGCTCCAGGTCAAGCACCGCGCCGAGCGAGCACGCCCAACGCACCCGCTCCGCCGCAGCGGTTCCGATCCGTGCGCACAAACCGGGATCATCCAGCAGTCGCGCCACCTGACCCGCGACCGATGCGGCATCCGGGCGCGCGAGCAGGGCGGTCCGCTCACGCTCGATCGCGTCGCAATCAGACACGCCGGGCGCCTCGCACGCTACAACCGCCGCTCCCGTCGACATCGCCTCCAGCAGCGTCTTGGGGTGTCCCTCCAGCGAGGACGCCTGCACAAACGCCCAGCACGTCCGCATGCGGTCCAGCAGCTCCACGTGCCGGATGCGAGAGCCAAACCACACCGGCGCGCCAAGATTGGCCGCTCGCACCTCGAGCGCCGCTCGCTCCGGACCGTCGCCCCTGATCTCGAGCATCACCCGGCGCCCCGCGCGGGCGAGCAGGGCCACGGCATCGATCAGCAGGTCGACACGCTTCCGCGACGAGAGCTGCCCGGCGTACAGCAGCAGCCCGCGCTCACGCGATGCGGGCCCCCCCGCCTCCGCGGCGTGCCTCTCGGGCTCAAGCACGTAGTTTGGAATCAGGCGAAGCCCCTCGGTCGACAACCCGTCGCT
>JADYYE010000326.1 GCA_020853815.1 Phycisphaerales bacterium | reverse complement strand
CGCGATGGGCCGGGTTGAAGGTGTTGCGGATGTAGATCGGGATCTGCCGTTCGATCGCCGGCGCCATCGTCTGCGGATGGATGACCTTGGCGCCGAAATAGGCGAGTTCGCAGGCCTCGTGATAACTCAGTTCCGGGATCAGCACCGCTTCCGGCACCGCGCGCGGGTCGGCGCTGTAGACGCCGTCGACATCGGTCCAGATGTGGACTTCGGCGGCGTCGGCGAGCGCGCCGAAGATCGCGCCCGAATAGTCCGAGCCGTTGCGGCCGAGCGTCGTCGCGCGGCCTTCGCCGTCGCGCGCGACGAAGCCGGTGACGACGTAACGCGCGGACGGATGCCGATCGCGGAACGCATCGAAATGCGCCTGCGATGCCGGCCAGTCCACCATCACGCCGAGTTCTTCGGCACGCACGCGCAGCACCTCGCGCGCATCGCACCATGCGGCGGCGTCGCCGCGCACCCGGAAGTGTTCCGACAACAGACGCGAAGACCACACTTCGCCGAGGCCTTGCACGAGGTCCAGCGCTTCGCGCGACGGCGTTCCGAGCAGGGCGAGTGCGTGCAACACGTCGGCGAGATCGGCGAATTCGCGCTCCAGCCATTCGGTCGTGGGTTCGGCCTGGTCGCCGAGCAGCGCGGTGGCGGCCGCGAGGTGGCGTTGGCGCAACGTCGAGAGCGCGTCGCGCCATGTCTCGCTGCGTGCTGCGGCGGCGTTCGCGAGGGCGATCAGCGCGTCGGTGACGCCTTGCATGGCCGAGACGACGACGACCTGCGGCTCGCCTTCGCGCGCGGCGAGAATGGCGGCGACCTGGGCGATGCGTTCGGCATCGCGCATCGAGGAACCGCCGAACTTGTGGGCGACGAACGGAACGGAAGCAGTCATCAGAAGATCTCCGCGACGCAGCAGCGCAAGCTGCCGCCGGCTTTTTCGATTTCGGAAAGGTCGACGCTGCGCACCGTGAAACCGGCGTTGCGCAGGATGGTTCGGTTCGATTCGCCCAGTGCAGCGTCGGCGCGCGCGCTCATGAACACGGTGTCGTTCGCGAGCGCGATGCAGTTGCCGACGAAGGCCGCTTTCTCGGTGTCGCTCAGCCAGACGACGTTGGGTGCATAGCGCGCGGCGATGGCCTCGGGCACGCGCGGGTCGGCGAACGATCCGGCGTGCAGCACCAGTGCGCGTCCGGCAAGCACGCTCATGACCACATTGGTGTGATATTCGCCAGGCGCGAGGTCGAACATCAGGCTGGTCCGGAACCCGAAGGCGCGGTGCATGGCCTCGGCGCCGGCGTGGTTCAGCCGCTCGGTCCGTCCGAACCAGCCGATGCCGGCGGCGCGGTCCGG
>JADYYE010000325.1 GCA_020853815.1 Phycisphaerales bacterium | reverse complement strand
GGCGCCAACATGGGCGACGACACGATCTATTCCGGTACGGTCGCGGCCGCCACCGAAGGCTTCCTGCTTGGCGTGCCGTCCCTGGCGATCTCGATTGCCAGCCACAAGGCCGAGCACTTTGAAACGGCCGCTTGGGTGGCGCGGGAACTGGTTGAGTGCTGCCAGCGCAAGGCCTTGCGCGAACCGCTTCTGCTCAACGTCAATGTGCCGGATGTGACGATGCAGGCGCTCAAGGGCCTGCGCGTGACGCGACTCGGCAAGCGCCACCGCGCCGAGCCGGTGATCAAGCAACTGAACCCGCGCAGCGAGACGGTGTACTGGGTGGGGGCGGCCGGCGCTGCGCAGGACGCCGGCGAGGGCACGGATTTTCACGCGGTGGCGCAAGACTATGCCTCGATCACGCCGCTGCAGATCGATTTGACCCATGCCGGGCAGATTGGTACGGTCGAAGAGTGGTTGCGCGCATGAGTGGGCGCCTGTCGGGAATCGGCATGACCTCGCAACGCACGCGCGCGCGCATGGTCGAGCGCCTGCGCGAGCAGGGCATTCAGGACGAGCGTGTGCTGGCGGCAATGTCCGTGGTGCCGCGTCACCTTTTCGTCGAAGAGGCATTGTCGTCGCGCGCCTACGAAGATACGGCCCTGCCGCTGGGCTTTCAGCAGACGATTTCCCAGCCCTTCGTCGTCGCCCGCATGATCGAATTGCTTCGCAATGGCCGAGAACTGGGAAAAACCCTGGAGATCGGCGCCGGCTGCGGCTACCAGGCGGCCGTGCTGGCCCAGCTGGCGCGCGAGGTTTATGCCGTGGAACGCATCGCCCAGTTGCTGGCGCGGGCGCGGTCGAACTTGCGCCATCTGCGCCTGCTTAACGTGCGGCTCAAGCATGCCGATGGCAATCTGGGCCTGGCGGAAGCCGCGCCTTTCGATACAATCATCCTTGCCGCCGCTGCGCCGCGCGTGCCCGCGACCCTGCTCGAGCAACTCGCGGTCGGCGGGCGCATGATCCTGCCGCTCGG
>JADYYE010000324.1 GCA_020853815.1 Phycisphaerales bacterium | reverse complement strand
TTTTTAATCGCTCGATCCATATTTATTATGCCGTCTGGCGTATGGTTGTTGTTTTGAATGGTACGTTGCCAAAACTTGGCGCTCGTTGATCTACTAACTCTAAATTCAATGCCAGTTTTTTAAGTTACTGTAAATGAATATTTTAAACCCAAAGGGGGGAGTTGTTTTTCGTTCGCAAATGAACACAGGTGTCCGAAAATGAACACATTCCCAAAAAAAATCCGTTCATTTGCATAGGGTTATAAAAGGGCATTGTCTTTGCGGGTACATTAACTTATGAAGCGCATGAACGAAGCCAACATTCTGATAGTGGACGATCACCCCGGTGTACTCAGCGCCGGCAAGCTACTTTTAAAAAGGCATTTCGCAGAAGTGGACACCACGCGCGATCCTTCCGAGATTCCGGGCCTGATGGCACTGAAGTCTTACGACCTCATTTTGTTGGATATGAACTTTAGCCGCAGCACCAAAAATACCGGCAGCGAAGGCTTTCAATGGTTGGAAAAAATTCTGGAAATTGACCCTTCGTCGGTCGTGGTGCTGATCACAGCTTACGGAGATATCGAGCTGGCAGTGCGCGCCATCAAAAACGGAGCAACGGATTTTGTGCTGAAACCCTGGGACAACGAAAAATTGCTCGCCACCCTCAACGCCTCTCTGCGCCTGAAAAACAGTCAGGACGAAGCTTCGCAACTTAAATCTCAGCAAACGGGCCGCAACTTAGCAGAAGTGCGCGATCTCCCGCAAATCATCGTCGGCGAAAGCCCGGCCATACAGCAAGTATTTGCCACCATCACCCGCGTGGCAGGCACCGATGCAAACGTGCTGTTACTGGGCGAAAATGGTACAGGAAAAGACCTCATCGCCCAGGCACTTCACGCGCAATCGCAGCGTTCGGGCGGTAATTTTGTAAAAGTAGACCTTGGTGCGCTCACCGAAAGTTTGTTTGAAAGCGAATTGTTCGGCCACGTCAAAGGCGCTTTCACCGACGCTCGGGAAGACCGCGCGGGCCGCTTCGAGGCAGCCGACGGCGGCACCATTTTTTTGGATGAAATCGGCAATTTACCGCTTGGACTTCAGGCCAAGTTGCTGACGGTCATGCAAAACCGGACCATCACCCGCGTTGGCGCCAACCGCCCCCGGCCTGTGAATGTGCGCGTCATTGCAGCCACCAACCAAAACCTTTATGACGCTGTAAAAAACCGCAGCTTCCGGCAGGATTTGCTCTACCGAATCAACACCATCGAAATCCAGATACCACCGCTGCGCGAGCGCCCGGAAGACATTCCATTGTTGGCCAACCATTTTTTGCAGCAGTTTGCGCCCAAATACAAGCGGAACATTACCGGCTACAGTGCGGCGCTACTCCGCGAAATGCAGCGCTACGCCTGGCCGGGCAATGTGCGCGAATTGCAGCACGCCGTGGAAAGGGCCGTCATTATGGCGCAAAGCGATACCTTGCAACCGGAAGATTTTTTCTTCCGCCAGGGCGAACACGGCGGCGAAGCGGAGTTATCTACCATGAATTTAGACGAAATGGAAAAAACATTGATTGTGCGCGCACTGGGAAAATACCACGGCAACATCACCGAAGCCGCACAGGAATTGGGCCTGACGAGGGCCTCTTTGTATCGAAGACTTGAAAAGTATAATTTGTAGGTAGACGGTAGACGGTAGACGGTGGACGGTGGACGGGCCGTCCACCGTCTACCATCCACCGTCCACCGTCTCCCAACACCAACTCATGCGCATCCATCGCACCTTCACTTTTTGGCTGGCCGTCTACGTTTGCTCCATCGGCGGCTTATTTTGGTTGTCGGCCTGGTCCAGCGTAGTCTGGCAACGAAACGGGCTGGCGGTGCTGTTCGTCCTTTTTGCGTTGGTGCAAACCTGGCGCTTGTTTCGCTATGTAAACGACACGAACCGCCGGCTGGCCCGGTTCCTCGAAAGTGTGCGCTATTCCGATTTTGCCATTCGGTTTTCTGCGGTCAAAGAAAAGGGTGACTCCTTTGAAGATGTGAACCGGCAGTTTAATGAAGTGTTAGAGGCTTTTCGCCAAACACGCTCCGAAAAAGAAGCCAACTTGCTATTTATCAATGCGGTTATACAACACCTCAGCACCGGCCTGCTGGCTTTTGACGCTAAAAACAACGTCCTGCTGTCGAACCAGGCGGCGTTTCAACTGCTTGGGATTTACCGACTCCACCACCTCCACGATTTTCCGGATAACCACCAGGCGCTGTACAAATTCGTACAGGAACTGACCAGCAAAGG
>JADYYE010000164.1 GCA_020853815.1 Phycisphaerales bacterium | reverse complement strand
TCTCGCTGTCTCGCTGTCTCGCTGTCTCGCTGTCTCGCTGTCTCGCTGTCTCGCTGTCTCGCTGTCTCGCTACCTCGCTCCTTCACCCGTTCGGCCCTCGATCGGGCGGTCTCAAAATACCGAGCGATCGCGCGCGTGGAGAGCTCTCGGGCGTCTATCTCAGTGTGGAAGGGGCATTTGAGAAGAGATGACCCTCCCATCGGTCGGGCTCCGGCGGCGAGTGCGTGAATCCTCGCGACCCTCCCCCTGGGGCCGCCCCGACCTTCGACCCACCCCCGGGCGAAGACGCAGCGAGCGCAAGCTCGCGGAGATCGCCCGGATACGCGGGGCCGAAATCGCCCGCCACAGGGCCCCGCAATCTCGCACGCCGTCAACGCGGCGTCCGAGGTTTTCCGAACACGAGCCCGCCGGTGGTGTGGCGGACTCGTGAGACATCGGTGGCTGGTTTGTCTACATCCCGCTGCCGGAGAGAGAGGCGCCGTCTGAGAAGAGGGCGCGCAGACGCGGTACGAGCAGTCGTGCCGCGTTTGCTCGATGGCTGAGCGAGTTCTTTTCCGCGGGCGAAAGCTCCGCGCCGGTGCGCGAGAACTCCGGCGCCGCAAGGAACAAGGGGTCGTACCCGAAGCCGTTGCTCCCCCGCGGTACGGCGAGCGAGGAATCGTCCGTCTCGCTCGCGGGCAGGCCGATCCGCCCCTCGAATTCGCCGCGCACCCGCGCGAGCAATCGCGCCTCGCCGGGCAGGAAAGGCTCGGCCAGCGCGATCACGCACACGAACCGCGCGCCGCGCCCCATCATCGGCACGCCCTGCAGCTCGAACAGCACGCGGTTGTTGTTGGCCTGGTCGCGCACCTCGCGCGACAGCCCGGTTTCCTCGCCGTGCGTGCAGTAGTGCGAGCTGATGACGCCGGGCCGCTTGTTCAACGCGTCCACCTCGAGGCCCGAATCGTCGGCCAGGCAGATGCGCCCGGTCTGCACCGCGTACGACATCGCCTTGATCGAGGCGTTCTGCTCGAACGTCGTGCCGGTTTCCTTGGGCTCGTGGAAGCGCTCGTGCCCGGGCAGGTCCTTCAGGCCGATCACCCTGAGCCCCAGTGCGTGCGGGCCCGCCTCGGGGATCGAAGCGAAAATCGCGCGGAGCTCTTCAACCTTGTGCGGGTTGCCGGTGGCCAGGACGAGTTCGAGCATGGGTGAGTTTAGAGCGGATACCAGCCGCAGCGAGTGGGCATGGGGAAATCCAGAGACTGGCAACGGATGACACAAATGGCCAAATGGCGGACTTCGAGTGCGTGGGACGAAGTCTGAAGTACTGATGGACGATTTCAAACGACTCACGACTCACGACTCACGACTCACGACTCACGACTCACGACTCACGACTCGCGACTCACGACTCCCGACTCACGTCCCGCGTCGGTTCCCAAAGATCTCAATGTGCAGCCGCGGGCAATAGCGCCACCCGCGCTCGATGCAAACGGAGACGATCTCCTGCTGCGTCTCGCGAGACGGCACGCTCACTCCCTCGGGCATCAGCAGCACGCGGCCGGGCCGCACGCCACCCATCGAGGCCAGGAGCTGTTCGATCTCGCGAACATCATTCCGCAGTTCGCCCCCGCCGCGCACGACGAATTTCAGCTGGTGCTCCGCGTACCGCGCCACCAGCCCGCGCAGCACTTCGAGATTGATCCGGCGCGACTCGTGGAGCTTCCGCCAGCTCCCGCCCGGGTCGCGCTCGTCGCCCTCGCTCGGCGTGGAAGTGGCCAGCTTCGGGCTGATGCTCATGAGATCGCACGCGACGCTCCGATCGATCGTGCCGGCCGTCTCGATCGTGATGTGAAGGCCCCGCGCCCGCAGACCCGCGGCCAATTCCTCGATCGCGTCGAACATCATCGGCTCGCCGCCCGTCAGCACCGCGTGCGCGACGCGCGACGCGGCCGCTTCATCAAGCAACGACCCGATCGAGCGCGTCGTGTGCTCCGGCTTCCAGCTCGCATACGGCGTGTCGCACCACGCGCAACGCAGGTTGCACCCGCTCACACGCACGAAGAACGACGGCACGCCCGCCAGCATCCCCTCGCCCTGGATGCTCGTGAATGTCTCGCTGATCGGAAGCGAATCGGACTTCATGTGCCCGAGCTCCGGCCCGGATGTCGCGAGTTCGCGCCGCCCTTGGTCGCGCCTTCAGTTCTCTCGACAGCGGCGCTCGGTGCATAGATCGTCGGGTCCGGCTCGCCCGCGTCAAGAAAGCCGCGACGCCGGATCTGGCAACTGTCGCACCGCCCGCACGCGCGGCCCGCGCCGTCGGGGTCATAGCAGCTCGTCGTCAGCGAAAAGTCCACGCCCAGCGATAGCCCCAGCCGGATGATCTCCGGCTTCGCCAGCTTCATCAGCGGCGTGTGGATCGCAAAGCCGCGCGCGCGCGCCTCGTGGTCCTCCACGCCCGCCTTGGTCGCGAGATTCGCGGTGTGCTGAAACGCCTCGATGAACTCCGGGCGGCAATCGGGATAGCCCGAGTAATCGACCGCGTTCACGCCGATGTAGAGATCGCGCGAGCCCAGCACCTCGGCATATCCGAGCGCGATCGAGAGAAACGTGAGGTTGCGCGCCGGGACGTACGTGATCGGAATGCCGTGCGAGAGCTCGCCGGCGTCGCGGTCCTTGGGCACGTCGATCGCGGCGGTCAGCGCCGAGCCCCCGACCGCGCGCAGATCGAGCGTGATCACGCGGTGCGACGCGCCCATCGACGCCGCGACACTCCGCGCCGCGTCGAGCTCCACGCGATGCCGCTGCCCGTAGTCGATCGAGAGCGCGTGAATCGCGTGAATCGCGTGGTGCGCGCCGCCCGCGGCTTCCGCTCGTGCCCCGACATCGCGGCGCGCGACCGCCAGCGCCACCGCGCTGTCAAGCCCGCCCGAAACCAAGACAACCGCGCTCTTCATGCCCGCTTCACCAGCGTGATCGAGTGCGGCCGCTTTTCCTCGCCGCACATCTTGCGTTCGTAGTTCGTGCCCACCAGCGAGCCCTCGGTCACCCACGCCGCGGGCGTGAACGCGCGCCGCTCACACGGCGCGCCCGCGCGCCCGACCAGCGCTTCGCCGTTCCCCACGCCGCCGGTCGTATCGGTCCAGCGTGCAAAGTACGTCTCCATCCACGCCCAGTATTCGTCGTGATCCGTGACGATCCGCAGCTC
Source organism: Phycisphaerales bacterium (assembly GCA_020853815.1). GTDB lineage: Bacteria > Planctomycetota > Phycisphaerae > Phycisphaerales > UBA1924 > JABWBC01. Next base: position 51,276 of record JADYYE010000164.1, on the reverse strand, counting down.
GCCGCCCGGCACCAGCACGCGCCACGCCTCGCCCAGAAACCGATCCTGCACGACGCGCCGCTTGTGATGCCGCGTCTTGGGCCACGGATCGCTGAAATAGAGATGCACCACGCCCGCGATCGACGACGCCACGCGCCAGCGGAGAAACTCCACGGCGTCGGCGTGCAGCACGCGGACGTTCCCGCGCCCCGCGCGCCGGATCCGATCGGCCGTGTACGCATAGAACTCGCCCGCCCACTCGATCGCCAGGAGGTTCACGTCGGGGTAGGCGCGCGATTGCTCGAGCGCGAACGAGCCCTTGCCGCAGCCCACCTCGATCTCGAAGGGGAGCGCGGGTCGCGCGAACCACGCGCGCGGGTCGACGCGCGCCCGCTCGCGGGCCTCGGGCGAGCCGAACGCGTCATCGGGCAAGGGCGGCAGTTCCTGCTCGGAAACCCCGACAACTCCCGGCGCAACGTCCAGCGGGCGATCATGTCCAAGGTTGAATGACACGGGGAATCGTAGGAAAGACGGCGATTGGCGGAAGGACGATTTCGTGCCCGGGAACCGCTTCCGGGTCCGTGCATCGCGGGTGTCATCCGCTGATGTCCCGCATGCCGAATCACGAATGCCGAATGCCGGTGCTTACGCCCTGACCTCGCTCCGCGTCATGCGTCGCACCGTGCCGTCGCCGGCGTGGACGAGCACCTCGTCGGCCTCGGTCAGGAACAGGCCGTGGTCGATCACGCCCGGGATGTGGTCGAGCGAGTCGGCCAGTTCCTCGGGGTCGCGGTCGCCCACCATGACGTCGAGCACGAGCTGCGCGCCGTCGGAGATGAACAGGCTCCCGTCCATGGTGCGGCGCACCACGCCGTTGAGCCCCATGTCGCGCAGGTCCGCGCGGATCGAGGCCAGGGCCCAGGGCATGACGGCGATGGGGAGCGCCGCGCGCTGCCCGAGCTTCTCGACGAGCTTGTTCTCGTCGATGATGTAGATGCGCTTCTGCGACGCGCGGGCCACCAGGCGCTCGCGGACGAACGCGCCGTGCTGGCCCTTGATCATGCGCATCTGCCCGTCGACCTCGTCGGCGCCGTCGAACGAATAGTCGACGCGCTCGATCAGCGTGAAGTCGATGAGGTTCAGGCGGTGGGCGCGGGCGAGCGTGTCGGTGACGTGGCTGGTCGCCACGCAGTTGATCTCGAGGCGCTCGTCGCGCACGCGGTCGGCCAGCGCCAGGATCGCGCGCGACGCGGTCTTGCCGGTCCCAAGGCCGACGACCATGCCCGACTGGATCGGAGCGACGGCCTCCTTGGCGAGGGCGTCGTCGAGTCTTGGCTCATTCAAAGCGAATCCCCTGTGCAAGCGAGAGCTCCCTACCCCCGTTGATCGTAGCCGTCTGGCGGCGCATGTACGCCTTCCACGAATCCGACCCGGACTCGCGCCCGCCGCCGGTTTCCTTCTCGCCGCCGAACGCGCCGCCGATCTCCGCGCCGCTGGTGGCGAGGTTGACATAGGCCAGGCCGCAGTCGGTGCCCGCCGGCCCGATGAAGCGCTCCATCGAGCGGACGTCGTTGGTGAGGATGGCCGAGGAGAGGCCCTGCTCGACGCGGTTGTTCATCGCGATCGCGTCGTCGAGGTCCTTGTAGGTGAAGACATAGAGGATCGGCGCGAAGGTCTCGTCGTCGGAGATCGGGAGGCGGTTGCTCGCCGGGGCGCGGATGATGGTGGGCTCGACGAAGTGGCCCGCGTGGCCCGCGTGGCCCGCGTGGCCCGCATGTCCCGCAAGTCCCGCGGGCTTGGCGGCCTTCCCGCCGCAGACCAGCGTGCCGCCCTGCCTGATCGCCTCGGCGACGGCGTGGTGGTATCCCTCGACGGCGCGGGCGTTGACGAGCGGGCCGACGAGCGTGCCCTCGGCCAGGGGATCGCCGATCTTGATGGTGCGATACGCCGCGGCGAGGCGCGCGACGAACGCATCGGCGATGGATTCGTGGACGATCATGCGGCGCGTGGTGGTGCAGCGCTGGCCCGCGGTGCCGACGGCGGAGAACGTGATCGCGCGCAGGGCCAGGTCCAGGTCGGCGCTGGGCTCGACGATGACGGCGTTGTTGCCGCCCAGTTCCAGCAGCGTGCGCCCGATGCGCTGCGCGACGGCGGCGCCGACGGCCCTGCCCATGCGGCATGAGCCGGTCGCCGAGATCAACGGCACGCGCTTGTCCGCGACCAGGCGATGGCCGACCACATCGTCGGCGCCGATCACCAGGCGGAAGACGCCGGGGTGCCCCATTGACTCGGCGACCTGGGCCGCGATCGAGTTGGTCGCGATCGCGGTGAGCGTCGCCATGAGGCTCGGCTTCCAGAGGATGGTGTCGCCGCAGACCGCCGCGACCATCGCGTTCCATGCCCAGACGGCGTTGGGGAAGTTGAAGGCGGTGATGACACCGATGGGGCCGAGCGGGTGCCAGGTTTCCTGGATGCGGTGGCGCCGGCGCTCGCTGGGCATCGTCATGCCGTAGAGCTGGCGCGAGAGGCCGACGGCAAAGTCGGCGATGTCGATCGACTCCTGCACCTCGCCGACGCCCTCGGCGAGGATCTTGCCGACCTCGAGCGAGACCAGCGCGCCGAGCGCGTCACGCTTGGCGCGGAGGGCGTCGCCGATGGCGCGGACGACCTGGCCGCGCACGGGCGCGGGGACCTCGCGCCAGGCCTTGAAGGACTCCACGGCGCCGGCGGCTTCCTTTTCATAGGCGGCCGCGTCGTCGAGCTTGACCCAGGCGAGAGGCTCGCCGGTCGCGGGGTTTTCGGTCATGGCGTAGCCCGGGCCGGGATCGCGGCCGAGCACGACGCGCGGGTGCTTGTCCAGGCCGAGGGATTCGAGGATCTGCTTGACGTTCATTGAAACTCCTTTGGCCTGGGATCATTGACCGGAAGGGCGAAGCGGATTCACCGCGGAGTTCGCGGAGAGCACGGAGAAAAACGCGGGAGAACGGACGGGGAGCGGATCAATCCGACTTTCATTTCCTGTTGGCTGGGGTGAGTGCCGCGTTCAAATGGAACGAGCATGTGTGTTTGGGTCTCGGCACTCTCCGACTTCGTGACTTCGTGACTCTCTGATTATTTCTCGGGTTCCGGCAGCTCGCGCAGGAATCCGGTGAGTCGGTCGAGGGTCGGGGAATCGGCGTCGCGGACGTACGCGCCGCTGACGGCGCAGCCGACGGCCAGGCATTCGTCGAGCGAAAGGCCGATGGTCTGGGCGAAGCTGAAGCCGGCGTTGAAGTGATCGCCCGCGCCGGTGGAGAGGCGGGGCGAGAGCGTGAACGGGCCGTCGAACCAGGCGGAGACGCCGGAACGGTCGGCGGCGGCGGCGCCCTCGCGCGGATGGATGGCGACGCACTCGAGGCCCGTGGCGTGCTGCAGGACTTCCGCGGCGTGGCGCACGGCGGCGCCGAGGCTCTGGTTGGATGGGCCGGTGAAGGCGTCAACGCGGAGGACGCTGGCGATGCGTTCGGCCTCGGCGAGGTTCAGGCCGAGCGTGACGGGGACGAGGTCGTTCATCTCGCGGAGGAGCGAGAGGGCGCGGGTGATGTCGGAATCGAGGCGTTTGGCGGGGTCGCAGAGGTCGATGAAGACGCGGCGGGTGATGGCGGTCGCGCTGCGTGACGGGGAGATGGAGGGGAAGACCTCGCGCAAGAGGCCGCGCCAGATGGTCTCCGCGCCGCCCATCATGACCCAGTTGACCATGCCAAGGAGCGAGGCGCGATCGAGAAGCTGGCGCAGGGCGGCGAGGCCGATGCGTTCTTTCAGCAGCTCCCAGGTGACGGATTGGATGTTGCGGGTCTTGCCCAGCATGATCTTGCCGTCGCGGAACTCGAGCGCGTCGGTGTGGGCGGGGGGCGCGACGGGGACGACGCGATCGCAACGGCGCGCGAGCTCGGCGAAGAGCGGGTGGAGCGTGGTGGGTGAGGACTCGGCGCCGACGGCGCCGACGTAGGTGACGCGGGGGCCGAGGCGGGCGATTCCGCTGGCCAGGAGCGGGCCGTTGCCGCCGAAGCGATCTTCGGTGTCGACGAGCTCGATGTTGGTGCTCTTTCCGGCGGCGGCGGCGGCGCGGAGGGCGAACTGCTCGATGGTGTCGATGGGCGCGTAGTCGTCCATGGCCATGGTTCGGCGGCGGTCGACGACCTTGATGATGGTGTCGATGAAGCCGTCGAAGCCGACGACGCAGGCGAGGGACGAGAGGTCGGCGCGGCGGGCGAGGTGTTGGGCGGCGCGGCAGGCGATGTCGTGTCGGGGAACGGTCATGGGTGAGAATTGCAGGCGGGAGAAAGGGGGAAGGCAAGGGCGAGCGGGAGGATGGATGGGACCGGCATTCGGCATTCGTGATTCGGCATTTGGAAGTGGCTGGGTCGGCATGGTGGTCCTCCGCGTGGTCTCTCCACAGAGGGGCCGACGGACACTCTGGTGCGCACGGAGGCGGTGGTAAGCGGGCACTAGGCAATGGGGAATGGGCAATGGGAAAGGCAGGAAACCAAGGCCGGGGAGGGGGTTGCGCGCGGGGCGAGGTCACGCGGAGATTTTTTTCGGAAATCTTGAAAACGGCCAAAAACACGGACACTTTGGTGCGCACGGCGGCGGTGATAAGCGGGTACTAACCGCGAAGCGCGGCAATGGGGAATGGGGAATGGGGAATGGGGTGGAAGAGAGGGAACTCGAAGGGCTCGAAAGCCTCGAAGGGAAGGAGAGACACGGCCGCCTCCGCGGTTTGGCTCTTGGTGGTGAGGTGTTGCGTCCGAGGTGACGGAGATTGGGCGTGTGACACCGGCGCATCGGCGCGGATGCGTATGTGACACAACGAATTAGAAAGGCGATGGCGATCGCGAGGTTACGAGATAGGCCTGCGTCGGCGGTGAGCGATGGCGGCGATGGCAACGCAGGGCGGCAAGGCCGAGGGCGCGGGGATGGGGCGCGACCAGAGGAGGGCCTCTCGTGTTTCCGTATCGCTATTCCATCCACCACCGACCACGTACATGAATTTCCCGTCGGACCAGATGGAGTGCGCGCCGGTTGAAGTGAACTCGGGAGGGGCGAACTGGCCGAGATCGAACCATGATTCGGGCGTGCCGCTCCAGATCGAGGCCGTGGCCTTGCGATTGAATTCGGCGGAGCCGACCTGGAAACCGCCCCATACGCCCGAGGCGAATGAGTTGGTAGCACCCTGCGGGCGGAGGAAGACGCAGGATTCCGCGGTGCCGTTCCAGAGGAGGGCTTGCCAGAGGTAAGCGTTGTCGGTGAGTGCGATGCCAACGCCGACTTGCTGGACGCCGTCGGTGGCGGATGCTTCGGACCATGTGGCTTCCTGAGGGTGCAGATCAACAAACGAATCAGGCGTGCCGCGCCAGAGTCCGGCGTGTGAGGTCTGGCTCGTCTGGCCGTGGCCAACCTGCATGTTCCCGGCGAGTCCGGTGATCGAGCCCCCGATGTACCCCTTGGGGCTCATGTCGAGAACCGAATCACGCGAGCCGAACCAGAGGACGGGGCGATCACCGCCGCCATGGAGTTGTGCGTGGCCGCCTTGCGTCTTGCCGTCGGTGCAATTGACCCAGGCCGATGGAGCGTCGATCGGGTTGAGCTCGACCCAGGATGCAGCGGTTCCTGTCCAATAGCCAGCATGGGAATTCCCGTTTCCCGCCAGCGCATTTCCGACTTGCTGGCCTGACGAGACACCTGTGACGAACGAGGCTTGGAAGCCGAGCGGGTGAAGGTCAACCCATGAATCGGCGGAAAAGCCGAGCCAAGCGGTTGCGTGCGTGGAATCACCGAAGTTGGCGCTTCCACCGATGGCGTTTGCTGACAAAGCGTCCGCCGAGGAACTGACCATCGGGGGCGTGTGCAGGCGCGTGACGTTCCACTGAGCGAGCGTGCTGGACGATGCGAACGTGGCCGCGACCACGACGAGTGTGCGTGCGCATCCGCGTGTCGTGAACATGTGCTCTCTCCCGTTTCTGTGTTGGACGTGGACGACCAAGAAGAAATCGGATGAGCGGATGGCAGCGAATCACAATTGAGGCTGAGCGACACCGCGGCCGGGTATTTGCCCGAGCGACGAAGGATGAGCCAAGTGCTTGCGACGCGGAGATTCTGCCGGCGCGGCGTTGGTTACGACATCACACCCGGGAGGCCGAGGGAGCGGCGGAGGGTGGAGAGCTGTCCGCCGTGCCAGCCTTCGTGCCAGACGGCGAGCTGGGCGGCGTGGATGGTGTCGCTGACCCAGTCGGCCATCTGCTTGGGCTTGGAGAGCGGGTCCTTGGGGGTGGTGAGTGCCTTCTTGAGGCGGGCCATGCCCTGGTCGTAGAGCTTCATGGTGTCGGCGAGCGAGGGGTAATCGGCGGCGTTGGCGGAGGGCTTGGATTTTCCGCCGTAGGTTGATTCGAGCTTGGCATCGACGGCGGGCTGGCCGTCGAAGATGCTGGCGAACCAGTGGTTGGAGACGCCGAGGTGTCCGATGGTCCAGAGGGGATGGTTGTCGCAGGGCGTGTCCTGATGGGCGAGCTTGCCTTCGGGCCAATCGGCGACGAGCTTCTTGTTGATGCCCGAGGCGAAGTCGAGGGTCTTCAGGACGTGCGCGCGGGCGGCGACGGCGTCGAAGCCCTTCTTCGCGGCGGGTTTGGCGGGCTTCGCTGTCGCGGCTTTCTTGGCGGCTTTGGGGGCGGCCTTCTTCGCGGGCTTGGCCGCGGGCTTGGCGGATTTCTTGGGGGCGGCCTTTTTGCTGGACTTCTTGGCCATGGTCGTGCTCCGGGGATCGGGTGTGTGAACGGGAACTTGGCGTGTTCGCGGCAAGCGTATCCGGGATCGCGGGGCGCGGCACGCGCGCTATCCTTTGCCCCGAGTTTGTTCTGGATTGATTGAACGGTTTTCCGCGGCGCTGTGGGGCGATTTTGGACCCGGGCGGCGGGTGATACGGGGAGTGGCGATGTCGGATCAATTGCGGATTGCGTTGGCGGCGGGCGACGGGATCGGGCCGGAGATCATGGACGCGACGCTGGCGCTGTTCAAAGCCGCGGGCGTGATGGAGAAACTGGAGTTCGTGCCCGTGGAGATGGGCGGGTCGGAGTTCCTGAAGGGGAACACGCGCGGGATGTCGGACAGCGCGATACGGACGGTTGAAGACTGCGGCATCCTATTCAAGGGCCCGATGGAGACTCCCAAGGGGAGCGGCGGGAAGTCGATCAACGTGACGGCCCGCAAGCTGTGGAACGCGTACGCCAACTACCGCGTGTTCAAGACGCTGCCGGGCGTGGAGACGGTGTATTCCAAGGCCGGCATCCACATCGACATGGCGATCGTGCGCGAGAACATCGAGGACACCTACGGCGGGGTCGAGCATCGCCTGTCGAACGACATGATCCAGTGCAAGCGGTTGATCTCGGCGCCGGGGTGCGACGAGGTGCACCGCTTCGCGTTCCAGACGGCGCGGAAGCTGGGCCTGGAGAAGATCCACTGCGGGCACAAGGCCAATATCATGAAGATGACGGACGGCCTGTTCCTGGATCGGTTCAAGGCGATCGGGCGCGACTTCCAGGAGATCAAGCAGGAGGACGTGATTGTTGATGCGCTGTGCATGAACCTGGTGATGAGGCCGCAGCAGTATGAGATGGTGGTGCTGCCGAACCTGCAGGGGGACATCGTGTCGGACCTTGTGGCGGGGCTGGTGGGCGGGCTGGGCTTTGCGCCCAGCGCGAACATCGGGAACAACATCTCGATCTTCGAGGCGGTGCATGGGACGGCGCCGGACATCGCGGGGCGCGGGATCGCGAACCCGACGAGCCTGATCCTGTCGGGGCTGATGCTGCTGCGGCACGTGTGCCTTGTGAAGGAGGCGGCGGCGATCGAGAACGCGCTCTTGGTGACGCTGGAATCGGGCGTGCGGACGGGCGACTTCGGCGACAAGAGCAGGCCGGCGGTGGGGACGCGGGAGTTCGTGGGCGCGATCGAGAAGAACCTCGGGAACAAGCCGACGACGGTGGCGTGCGCGCACGAGGCGCACCCGGACGAGAAGACGGGCCCGCTGAAGTTTGTCAGGCCGCACAAGCCGGTGTCGCAGCGTGTGATGCGGACGTTCAAGAACGTGGTGACGCAGGTGGTGGGGTGCGATATTTACTTGGATACGCCGCTATCGCCGATCGCGCTGGCGGAGGAGATGAACCGGGCGTGCGTGGATACGCCGTTCCGGCTGACGCTGATTTCGAATCGCGGGACGCAGGTGTGGCCGACTGGCTCGGTGTATACGGAGTGCGTGGACTATTACCGGGTGCGGTTTGAGTTGAAGGACGGGGTGTCGCCGGGGAGCTTCGGGCAGTCGCGGTGCGTGGCGCTGATGGACAAGATCGCGGAGGCGTTCACGGTGTGCAGCTATGAGCTGCTCAGGACGTTTGACGGGGTGAAGGGGTATAGCCTGGCGCAGGGGCAGTGAGATCTCATATCATGGCGGCATGGCGAAGCGACTGACCATCCGTGGCTCGAATTCTCCGGCGATGACGGTGTATCGTCGCGCGATCAGCGCGAGCAAACTTGTCTACCTCATCTGCGCACCAAGGGCACAGAAGTACGAGAAGGGGCGATCGCGAATCATCTACATCGGGATGACGGAGAAAGGCGTTCATAGGGCATCGGGTAGCATGGCGAACAAAGCGATCGAGTTCCTTGAAGAGTGGGGCATCAAGAGGCTTGACGTGCACTTTGTGACATGCCCTCCTCGATCGGGTTCGCGATCATGGATAACCCTTGAGCGAGACCTGCTTGTCGTATTCAAGGCCGAGTATGGCAGTGTGCCCAAGGGCAACACTTCCGGCAAGAACTTTGAGATTGACAAGCTTTCGAGAAAGTTCCAGTCTCGAAGGTTGAAGGGCTTGCTCGCGAGCTTTGAGGGCTCGCGATGATTTCGGTGCATGACATGCAGACCATCGTCCCGCGCCGACTCCACCATGCACTTCTGGCCTCGTCACGGGACGGGCGTTGAAGAATGGGTAGGCGTCGGCACGGAGTGCCGACCTACCAAGAGCACGGAAACGAGTACGTGCCCCCGGCAGGAACGCAAAGACCCTCGTTGGCGTTTCGGGCTCGTTTGGCTCGGATGCGCCGGCGTCAGTTCATCACGGCCGAGACGATGGTGACGTCGTCGGCGAGGGCGATGTGGTCGGGGTAGCTGGCGGCCTCGGGTGGCACGGCGAAGTTGAGGAGCGCGTCGAAGAGGGCGGCGACGTCGCGGTCGGGGCCGGTGGAGTTGGCGAGGGCGGCGAGGATGCGCTCCAGGCCGAACTCGTCGCCGTTGGAGTTCTGCTGCTCGGCCAGGCCGTCGGAGTAGAGGATGAGGCGTGAGCCCTTGGGGAAGGGGATCTCCTCGGCGATGTAGTCGAAGGTGGCGTCGACGCCGAGCGGGATGCCGCCCTTGGCGAAGACACGCGAGGCGGGCTGATCGGGGAACTTGACGAGCCAATGGCCGTGGCCGGCGTCGACGAAGGTGAGGAGCCCGGCGGCGGGGTCGATCACGCCGACCCAGAGCGAGATGAACTGTCCCTCGTTGGAGTGGGCGGCGACGTGCTGGTTGACCTCGATGGCGGCGCGTGCGGGGTCGGGGTTCATGCGGAGGGAGGCGTTGAGGTGCGCCTGGGCGGTCGCCATGAGGAGCGCGGGGCCGACGCCCTTGCCCGAGACGTCGCCCAGGAGCAGCGCGACGCGGCCGTCCTGCAACGGGAAGATGTCAACCAGATCGCCGGCGACGAAGCGGCCTGGGCGGGAGCGGAGCGCGTATTGGATCGTGCCCAGATTGCCGGTGGGCTTGGGCATGATGAGGCGCTGGGCGCTGCGGGCGGCGTTGAGGTCGGCCTCCATCTGTTTCTGGCGGCCGGCGAGTTCGAGGCGTTTGAGGTTGGCGAGCGCCAGGCCGCAGATGCGGGCGATTGCCTGGCAGAAGGCGGGGGCGTCGGCCTGCACGATGCCGGAGCCTGGGGCGCGTTGTTCGGAGCGTCGGGCGTCGAGGTAGAGGAAGGCGACGGCGGCGGAGTCGACCATGACGGGGGCGCAGATGGCGGCTTGGATACCCAGGGACATGACGGACTGGCCGTAGTCCTGCACGCCGCTGTCTTCGTCGAGGCGGACGACCTGCCCGGCGGTGGCGGCTTCGATGAGCGAGCGGCTGAAGGTGAAGGAGGATTCGCCGTTGGGTGACTGGCCGCGCGAGGCGACGAGCTCGACCTGGCTGGCGCCCAGGCCGTCGAAGGTGGTGGCGCGACGGACAAAGGCGGCGCGAGCGAAGCCGGTGCCGGCCATGAGTGCGTCGAGGACGGTGGCGGCGAGTTGTTGTTCGGAGGTGGCGGCGGTGATGGAGGCGGCGCAGTCGATGAGGAGCTCGAGGCGGTGCTGGGCGCGGAGCATCAGCTCGGCCTGGGGCACGCGGTGGATCCGTGTGCTGACGACCTCGGCGTCGGCCTGGGTGGTGAGCATGCGGGCCGCGGTGTTGGGGCCGCCGATGCGGAAGGAGAAGGGCCCGAGGCGGATGACGTCTGCGTCGTTGAGTGGGGCGGACTCGCCGGGGGGGACGTGCACGCCGTTGAGGTACGAGCCGTGCTTGCTCCCCATGTCGGTGAGGATCCAGGAGCCGCCCATATAGGAGATGGAGGCGTGACGGCGCGAGACGGATTGATCGGGGAGGACGGCGTCGCAGCCGGACTGGCGGCCGATGACGGTGACGCGATCGGAGGACGCGATGATGCGTTCGGTGGGCGGGCCACCGACGGGCTCAAGGCGGATGGTTCGGATGATCGCGGTGTTGGCCATGGGGCGGAGCGGATGATACGGGGGATTGGAGGGCTTGGTCGTGGGTGGGTGGCGGCAATGCGGGCGCACGGCGATGTCGGCGGCGCGGTGTCCTTGCGAAGAGAGCGGGATCAAGGCCTGGGCGGCGCGGCGCGGAGGAGGAAGACTCGGGTTTCTCCGGGTTCGAGTTCGATCTGTGCCGAGGAGCCGGCGGTTATGGGCGTGCTCACGGGGAGCGGCGCGTCTGAATTCGTGAGCTCGCGGTCAATCGTGAGGGCGGGCGGCAGGGTGATTGACGAGGGCGCGGAGCCGGGGGGCGTGGCGGCGGTGCTGAGGCGGACGGCGACGAGCACGGACTGGTCTGGAGTGGCGCGGAGGCAGGCCCACACGCGCGGGTCGGAGGATTCGAGGGCGCGATAGCCGCCGCGGCGGAGCGCGGGGGTCTCGCGCCGGAGCTTGATGAGGGCGCGGTAGGTCTCGAGGAGCGAGCCCCTCGCGTTGAGCTGCTCTTCGACGGAGCGGGTGTCGCGGTCCTTGGAGTATCGGCGGGCGCTGGCGTCGGCGTGGCGCGCGAAGTAGTTGGTCATGGGGAAGGAATCGACGGCGTTCCACTTGAAGGGCTCGCGGCGCGGGATGTCGTTGGCGTCGGAGCCGAATTGGGCGGCGACGCCCGTCATGCCGAACTCGTCGCCGAAGTAGATCACGGGAGGGAAGGGCTGCGTGAGGAGCACGCCGGCGGCGGCCTTGAGGCGAGGCGCGGTGCGCGGGGTGGTCGCGCCGAGCGCGGAGGCGAGGCGATCGACGTCGTGATCGCCGAGCGTTGCGAGGAGCGTTCGCGCGGGCGCGTCGGTCGCGGGCGATTCCAGAATCGCGGCGATGGCGCTCTCGACGGCGGCGTGGAGACGCGCGGCGCTGGATGTGCGGATCGCTTCGCGCGCGGCGAAGAGGAAGGGCTTGGCGAAGGTGGCGTCGTGGGCGGGGTGGAGGTCGGTGCCGTAGGTCTCCCACTTGGCCTGTTCGGCGAAGGTGATGACATCGGGGCGAGCGGCGCGGAGGGCCTGTTTCCAGGGTTTCCAGAAGTTGGTGATGGAGTAGCCCCAGCCATCGGGGCCGTCGGGGTAGCGGGTCCAGACGTGGTCGAGTCGATAGCCGTCGACGGCGGCGGCGCGATCGGAGTTGCCTTGCGGGTCATGTGGGTCGAGCCACTTGAGGGACCAGCGTGTGACGAGGTTGCGCGCGCCGGCGCTGCGGAGATCGAGGAAGGCGAAGGAGACTTGCGCGCCGGTGCAGGCGCGGTAGTCGTAGCCGAAAGGGGTGCCTGCGGCGGCGTCTTTCATCGCGATGAAGCCGGAGAAGGGCGAGGCGGGGTTGGTGGTTGCGTCGCGGTAGAGGGCGCTGTCGCGGTTGATGCCGTACGCGACGAGGTCGATGAAGACGCGGAGGTTGGCGGCGTGTGCGGCGCGGTTGAAGTCGAGGAACTGGGATTCGGTGCCGAGGGCGGGGTTGACGCGATCGGGCTCGGCGTGCTGATAGCCGTGGTAGGCGGGCGAGGGGAAGATGGGCGTGGACCAGAGAGCGGTGACGCCGAGCGTGGAGAGGTAGGGGAGTGCGGCGGTCATGCCGCGGAAGTCGCCGTCGCGGTAGGGATCGGCGGCGGCGCGGGCGGGTGCGTCGGGGCTTGTGTCGGCGGGATCGTGATCGGAATCGCGCCAGGCGATGGGCATGACCTGGTAGAGGATGTCATCGGCGAGCGGGCTTTGGGCCCAGGGCGCGGCGTCGGCGGGGCGGGTCACGGTGGTTTCCGATGCGGGTGGTTGCGTGGGAGGCGGGGTGGATTGGGCAAGGGATATCGCGGCGATCGATGCGAACGCAAGGCGAGCGAGCAAATTCGGCGTGAGTTGTGAATTGGTACACGGCTTTCGCACGAATCGAGCGTAGCAGGAGTGCTGGCCCACGCGTCCCGGACGCGGGGATTGCGGTATAAAGGTTCATGGCGACTCTCCAGGCAAAGCGGAGATTCCAGATCGTCTCAAGGCAGGGCCTTCGGCGACTTGCGGTTCTGTTCGGCGTGATTGCGATCGGTTTGTTGTATGGCTGGTGGAGCATGATCCGCATGCCGGGCGAGAGCTTTCGCGGCGTGCTGCCGGCGGCGACGGACGCGGAGCGGGCGATGGCGGCTGAGCTGGAAACGCATGTGCGCACGCTGGCGGGATCGATGGGGCAGCGGAGCACGTTCAACGCGCGCCAACTGGCGGAGGCGGGGCTGTATGTGAAGGGGAAGTTTGAGGCCGCGGGGTTTCAGGTTCGCGAGCACACCTACGTATCGCGAGGCACGACGGTGCCGAATCTCGAGGTTGAGATTCGCGGAACGGAAACTCCCGACGAGATCGTGGTGATCGGCGCGCACTTTGACTCGTTCCAGGGCACGCCTGGCGCGGACGCTGCGGTTTGTCGCGTTTGTCAACGAGGAGCCGCCGGCGTTTCAGACGGCGGACATGGGTTCGTGGGTGTACGCCAAGAAGTGCCGCGAGAGCAAGGACAACATCGTCGCGATGCTGAGCCTCGAAGCGATCGGGTACTACCGGGATGAGGAAGGATCGCAGAATTACCCTTGGCCGCTGGGCGTGTTTTATCCCGATCGCGGCGACTTTGTCGCGATGGTGGGGAACTGGTCGTCGCGCGAGCTGGTGAGGGAGTGTCTCGAAACGTTTCGGAGCACGACGAAGTTCCCGTGCGAGGGCGCGGCACCGCCGGGATTGATCCCGGGCGTTGGGTGGTCGGATCACTGGGCGTTCTGGCAGGAGGGATATCCGGCGCTGATGGTGACGGCGACCGCGCCGTTCCGCAACGCGAACTATCACCAGCCGACCGATGCGCCCGACACGCTGGACTATGAGCGCATGGCACGGGTGGTGGAGGGGCTGGAGCGCGTGCTGGATGGACTGGCGGGTGAGAAGAGCAAATAGGCGTTGGCGCCGATTACTCCAGCAGCATCAGCAGGTCGTAGCTGATCCAGGCGTTGGGATTGCGGTAGGCCCAGATGACGTGGTCGGCGTCGTTGATGCCGACGAGGCGGCTAGTTTTCTGCGAGTAGCGATCGGGCGCGAAGCGGTGGACCGGCTGGGCGGTCACGTCGTTCTCGGGATACTCGGCGCGCCAGGTCTGGTTGCTCACGCTCCAGGTGTAGACGGTGACGCGGCCGGATTCATTGGTGCCGACGAAGTTGAGGGACTGCGTGGGTTGGTTGAACCAGCTGTCGATGGCGACGCCGGTGTCCCAGGCGGTCTGGCCTTCGCCGATGAACGAGACTTCCCAGTTGCCCGGGCCGAGCTCGGGCGCCCACCAGAGCGTGGTGAGGCGGCCCGAGTTGTCGAGGCCGGTCATGTTGAAGGCGTTCCACGTGGTGATGAAGGAGGTGACGTTTCCGGCGAAGGGCTCGGCGCCGATCCAGGCGGTGAGGTCGGTGCTCTGCCAGCCGACGAACTCGGGGCTGGTCCAGAGGGTCCAGACATGGCCGTCGGCGTCGACGCCGGTGATGTTGTGGCTTCCCCAGGGGCTGACGAATGCGGAGATGGCGCCCTGGAAAGACGGCGCGGGGTTGTGGCGGATGCTCAGTTCGTTGGTGAGGTTGTACAGGTACGTGAACGAGAATGGGTTATGAATGGTGTTCTGGAGCTGCCCGATCAGATAGAGCTCCCCGAAGTCGTTCTGAACCGCGAGGATGTTCAGATTGTCCGGGCGGACGAGCACCACCATGTTGTTGGTGAATTCCGGGTAGCCGTATGAGTCGATCGAACTGCCGTCACTCCTCGTGAGTTGCGCGGGGCGGGTTTCCCAGAGCCAGTATGGCTTGCGGGTCGTGGGGCCGTCGACCTGCGGGAAGCTCGCGATGTGGACAATCGCGAATCTGGTGCTCACGCCTGCAAACTGGGGGCGGTTGGTGAGAGGGTCGACCCAGCCGATCAGGGCGGAGTCGCCGCTGAAGAAGTCGTCGCTGTACGCGGCGTAGCGGAGCTTCCACTGGCCGTCGCCCTCGTCGATGGCGAGCGTGATGCGACCGAGTTGATTGACGAAGGCTATGGCGGTCCAGGTGTTGCCGCTGGCGGTGGCGGGAGTCGCGCCGGGCGCGGGCGTGGTGAGGCGCGAGTCGAATCCGGCCTTGAAGTAATGGACGCCGACCGGGTTGTATGGGTCGGGGTGGCTGACGATGAAGCCGTGGTCGGGAGAAAAGGAGACGGTTGTTGAGATCATGCTCGCGCCGAAGGTGGTGCGGTAAGTTGGGATCGCGCCGTCGGCGGCGTCGGAGCTTGTGCCGCTCTCGGGGTCGTAGAGCCGGAGCGTACCGATGGTCCAGTACCAGTGCTCGCCGGCGTACTTGCTCTTGTCCTCGGCCTGGAACCACAGGAGGCGGCCGTCGGAATCGAGGGCCTTGGGCCAGAGCGTGTCGGCGTAGTCGGCGTCGGGGACGGCGAAGAGGGTGGTGAGCGTGGCGTCGGTCGTGCGTTTGACAAAGGAGTTGGTAGCGTAGTCCACGCCGACGATCACGCCGTCGTCGGTGATCGCGGCGGCGTTCTGGATCGAGGCGATTTCCTCGATGCCCGCGCCGACGCGATAGAGCATGGTGGTCCAGGTGCGATCGTTCGTGTCGGCGTTGTAGGAATCGAGGCGGCGGCCGAGCGTGCCGTAGGCGGAGTGGGCGAGGTACTCGCCCTGCCAGAGGTAGGTCGCGGTCGAGCCGTCAAGGCGCCAGATGGTGCGGTTGAGGAGTTGGAACGGCGTGCCGGAGTTGTTGCGGAGGCGTTCGACGAGAACGGAGCCATCGGCGAGGATGGCGCGGGGAGTCATGGCGGAGTCGAAGGTCCAGCCGTCGGGCGTGCCGACGTAGGTGGTGATCGCGGCGGAGAGGTTGGTGAGCGTGCCGGCGGAGAAGAGCCAGGCGGCGCCGGAGCGGCTGATGAGCACGCGGCCGGTGTTGTCGATCGCGATGAAGGTGCCGCCGGCCGTGACGAAATTGTCATCGATCTTGGTGAGCGTGCCGCGGTGCGCGAGGAACGAGCTGTCGGAGTTTCCCGGATGGACGACTTGGTACGAAGCATCCGGCGAGAGGCAGAGCGATCCCGTGGCGTCGGAGAATTCGACGGACGTGAAGAGGGAGACCCGGCCGCTGGAGTTCTCAGTAGGGTCCGTGGCGATGCTGGTGATCGAAAGCCCGGACGAGATCGCGACGTCCAGGAATCCGTCGAGGTTGAATTCGCCTGCGGCGAGCGCGACGCCGAAATTCGTGGTGTCGTTGGCGCGGATGGTGCGAACAAGGGTCGAATCTACATAGATGGCGTAGGGGTCACCCGGGGCGGGGATGTTGTGAACGTAGACCTTTCCGTTGTCGGCGGCGCCGGGAGCACCGATGATGATGCGTGAGGCGCCGGCGTCGAGCGAATACCCGAATCGGCTACCGGTTTCGGCGGAGGTGATGTAGGCGCGTGGACCCGCGAGGCTCGCGTCGATCTCATAGATGCTGACGATGCCCGTGTTTCGCCTGGCGGAAAGCTCGCCGTCCAGCCAGACATTTCCGCCCGGAGACCCAACGGCAAGGCGGCGCACTCCGGCCTCGGTCGGTGGGAGAGAGGCAAGTGAGATACCGAGCATCTCGTTGTTGGCGGCCCCGACCCAGAACTTGTACTCCCCCGAGTAGTTCACGATCGAGATGCGCCCGAGATTGACCAACTGGTGGTTGGCGACCGGCCAGCCCGGGCCCCCGATCGCAAGGAACTGCGGCCCCGGTGCCGGCTCTTCGATGAACTCAACGCTCCATCCAAACAGCTCGCTCTCGCGCGAGCCCGCGTAGGTAAAGGCCGTCGCCGGATCCGTGCCGTCCACGATGTAGACTCGCCCCTCTCCGATCGCGCCGTCGGTCGGCGCGCCGATCGCGAGGTCCTCGGTCTGATCGGGGTTGAAGAGGCCCGCGGCGAGCGACCAGCCGAAACGCGCGCCGGAGATTGCGTTGAAGGTCGAGCCCAGGATGGTTGAGACGAGCGCGCCGGTCGCGCCGTTGTAGATGAAGACCGCGCCGGCCGCGTCGTGGAGGGGCGAGCCGATGGCGATGTCGGCGACGCCGTCGCTGGTGGCGTCGCTGATCGCGGTGATGGCGCGGCCGAAGCCGATGTCGGCGCCGGCGGCGGTCCAGAGGAGCGTGCCGGTCTTGCCGCTGAAGAGCTGGACGAGGCCGACGGCCGATCCGCCTCCTGGCGCGCCGATGGCGAGGTCGTCGGCGCCGTCGGCGTTGATGTCTCCGACGTTGACGACGGTGCGCCCGAAGCCGGCGACTTCGCCGCCGGTCTGGGCCTCGATGGTGCTGATGAGGTAGGCGAACGCGTCCTCGGCGGTGTTGATGATGGTTGAGGGCGTGTAGAGGAGCGTGCGCGGCTCGAGCGAGTCGATCAGGCGGTGCGGGTGGTGGGGCGGGCGATGCGGCGTGCGATCGGAGTTGCGAAGCGAGTGAATCGAACGGGCGGAGCCGAGTGATCGACGAAGAGAGGCGATGGAGTTCATGGCGACCTCACGAAGGTGTGGCGTGGTGTGGCACGACACGGGAAGGCCCGGACGGATCACCACGCTCGGCGTGAGGCCGAGGCTTGCGGCTGTCATTGCGCTGTGTGCGAAGGCAGGCCCGCGAGTCGCGGCCACACCCGATGTGAGATGATACCCCGAAGACGAGGCAAAGGATGCGAGTATGCGATTGATTTCGCGCGAATCGATGGTGGCAAACTGGGCGAGCCGTGCGTCGATGAAGGAAGAAAGAGCTCGTCGTTCGCAAGGTGTCAGCAACCGCGACAACGCGAGCGTGCGCGCGACGGCGCGCTCCGAAGGCTCCGCTCATCGTTGGCGTGGGAACCGCGTGCGATGGAGCGAGAATCCTTCTTACTCATCCACGAACAGCCCGAAGAGATTGGACGACTTCGGGTCTTGGTCGTTGAGAGCGCCGAGCTTGGTGGTGGTCTTTTCGCCGCGGGGCGCGGAGTACCAGTCGTTCTTCGCGCCGAGGTCGAAGAGGGCCGCGAAGCTGAAGACCTGATCGGCGTCGAAGTGGTACGAGTTGTCGCCGGGAGCGCCCTGGGTCGCGCCGTCGGGTGCGATGTAGCGATCGCTCCCGCCGAGATCGATGAGCAGGCCCACGGCCTGCTGTGCCGAGGAGCCTTGAGAGAGCCCGTCGGCGCGGTAGATGTCGTTGCCGTCGCGGTCGATAAGCATGGACACGGATTGATCCCACGCCGCTCCTTGGGAGGCGGCGGTCATGCCCCAGTAGATGTCGTCGCCGGCATCATCGACGAGGAGGCCGGCGGCCTGATGAGCGGAGGAGCCTTGCGTGTAGCGATTGCCGTGGTAGAAGTCGTTGCCGCCCGCGTCGTGGAGGAGCCCGAGGGCAAAGTAATATCCGCAGCCTTGCGCGAACTCGCCGGCCTGGTACCGATCATCTCCCGCGAGGTCATAGATCGTGCCCACGCCGCCCTGGGCGTAGTTGCGGATGCCGAATCCGAAGCCCTGCGACATGGAAAGGAAGACGCCGGGCGTGTTGTACGCGCTCGGGAAGTTTGTGCCGTCGGCGCGGTAGAGGTCGTTGCCGTGTACGTCGATGATGGCGCCGAGGCCGCGTGGGCCGCCGACGCCCTGGGTGAGATTCTCGCCGAGGTAGGTGTCGCTGCCGGCGCGATCGATGATGAGCCCGGCGCCGTAGAAGCCCGCGCCGACGCTCCAGCCGGAGGCGGGCCCGAGGTTTTCGTAGCGATCGTCGCCCGCGTCGTCGATGAGCAGGCCGACGCCGAAGAGGCCGAAGGCGAGCGAGCCCTGCGAGGTGGTTCGATAGGTGTCGTTGCCCGCGTGATCGTGGAGGACGGACAGGCCGAGCACGCCGGATGCCGGGCCGTTGAAATCGCTCTCGGAGATGTGGGTGTCGTTGCCGGCGAGATCGACGATGACGCGCGTGCCGGCGCGGAGCTTGATGACGGAGTTTCCGGCGTCGGTGGCGATGGCGCGATCGACGACGATCTCGCCGGGCGGGTATCGGTAGAGGTCGTCGCCTCCGACGTCATAGACACGGGCGATCTTCGACATGTCGTAGACGTTCGGGCCCGGGCCACCCACGACGAGCGGGCCGATCGCGCCGTTCTCGCCCGCGGTGCCGGGCTCGAAATAGAGAATGTCGCCCTGCACGGCGGCGCGGATGTCGGCGGGCACATCGGCTCGCGGCGCGTCCTTGGCGTGGGGCGCCGCGGCGGCGACGACCTCGCCCTCGATCGCGGGGAGGCGCGAGAGCTGGTGCGACAGGATCGCCTGCATGTCGAGCCCGCGCCGGATCGCGGCGAGATTGGTGAGTGCGCGATCGCGATCGCCCGCGACCGCGATGCCCACGTCGTCGCGGAGTGTGCGGACGAGTTGCTCGACCTGGGCTCGTGCCGCGGCGGATTCGCCGGGGTCGGCCAGCGGCCCGATCCAGCGAGGGAGGCGCATGGTGGCGTCGGGGAGCGCGGGGTTGTCGAGCACGCGTGCGATGAGCGAGGTGATCGCGCCCATGTCGCCGGTGGATGCGGGCTTCACGAGATCGAGCACGGCTTTGTCGGCCATGTCGGCGCTGAGCGGGCGTCGCTGGATCTGGGCGACGAGCGGGAGCGCGTTGAAGTCGGGGTTGTTTGTGCTGACGCCCGCGAGATAGGTCAGGAGCTTTGATACGCCGCCCGCGGGGACGGTGTCGCCCGCGAAGATGCCGACGTCCTGGGCTTTCTTGGCGATGAGCGACTCGAACGGGCCTTCGGGCATCGCGCCGTCGCCCACGGGGCTCGGCGGGGCGGCGGGCGCGGGGATCGACGCGCCCTCTCGCACGGGGTGCATGAGTGTGCCCAGCCATTGATCGCGCGGTTCGAGCTTCACGACGACGCGTTGCTTGGCGCCGGCCGGGTCTCCGAGCGGGACGGGCAGGTAGGCGTTGCGATTGGGCGCGACGGTGTATTCGATGGCGACCTCGGCGCCGACCTCGAGCGATTCGATGAGTTTCGAGAAGTTGGCGAGGTCGATCGCGCTGCCGTTGATGGAGGTGATGAGATCGCCGCGCCAGATGGAGGGCGAGGTGTATCCGTCACCGGCGAGCGGGCCGGGGCGAACGGAGGCGCAGACCGGGCCGTTGGGTGAGGCGCGCAGGTTGAGCCCGAGATAGGGGACGGGCTTGGGCGCGGGTGGAGCGGGCGGCGGTGTTGGTTGCGGCTGCGGCGCAGGCGGAGGCGTCGGTTGAGGCGCGGGCGGCTGCGGTTCGGGCGCGGGGTTCGGAGTAGGAACTGGCGCGGGCGGCGTTTCGGGCTTTGTTTCTGGCTTCGGTTCTGGTTTCGGTTCTGGGGCCGGCGGTTGAGGCTGCGGCTGGGGTGGCTGCGTTGGCGGCTCGGTTGGCGCGGGAGTTGGCGTCGACGCGGGTGGAGTCTCGGGTTTGGGCTCGGGCTTTGGTTCCGGCTTTGGCTCCGGCGCGGGCGGTTGAGGTTGCGGCGCTGGTGGCTGAGGTTGAGGTTCTGGCTTCGGTTCAGGCTTGGGCTCAGGCTTTGGTTCCGGTGTCGGAGGTTGCGGAGTTGGCGGCTGAGGCTCGGGCTTTGGCTCCGGTTTGGGCTCCGGTTTGGGCTCCGGTTTCGGTTCCGGCGCGGGCGGCTGCGGAGATGGCGTTGGCGGTTGAGGCTGCGGCTCCGGCGTTGGTTCTGGCTTTGGTTCTGGCTTAGGTTCTGGCGCGGGTGTTGGTGGCTGCGGCGAAGGTGCCGGAGGCTGTGGTTGTGGCTGTGGTTGTGGCTGGGGTTGTGGCTGGGGTTGTGGCTGGGGTTGCGGCTCGGGCTTGGGCTCAGGCTCCGGTTTGGGCTCAGGCGCTGGGGTTGGCGGCTGCGGAGTCGGTGGTTGCGGCGCGGGGGTGGGCGGCGTGGTGGGCGGCGCGGTTGGCGGCGTGGTGGGTGGTGTCGTCGGGGGCTCGGCGCGCACACCCCACGAGACGCAGGCGCTCAGCGTCACAATCCGCGCGGCGAGATTCCATCCTGCCAACCGGCGAGCCATTGCCTCAGCATAGACCAATCTGGCGGGCCTCGGACGTCAGTGCGTCAGCCGATCGCGGAGGCGATCCAGCACGCCCTGCACGCTCGGCGGCAGTGCTATTTCGCTGGTTGCGTGCGGGTCTTCCGTAGCAACTGGTGGGGGCTCCGCGTGCCGGGTCATTTCTTCCGCCGCCGCCAGTCCATAGGTCTCGGCCAGCGCGTCGCGCATCACCTCGGGCGAGAGGCCCCACGCCGCGGGATTGGTCGTGACATCATCGTGCGCGATCGGATCATCGATGCTCGTCGCGGGAGTCTCGTCGATCGCGTGCGCCGACGGCTCATCGATCGGAGCCGCGGCCTGTTCGATCGGTGACGCGATCGCTTGCTCGACGGTTGAGGCGAGTGTCGCCTGCGATTCAGTCGAAACGTGTGTGGTGCTCCCTGTGTGCGAAGCCAGCGCGGCGGGCGTGACCGTGACGGGCGTGACAGAGACAGTTGCAACCGGCGCGCCTGCGTCCGGCTTCGCGCTCGGTGTGGTCCTGGTCTCCGCGGCCTTGCTCGCGCCACGGATCACCATCGCCTGGCCCGCGACTGCTCGCGCGGCCGTCTCCGCGAGCACGATCGATTCGTCGATCGCGCCTTGCAGGGACGCGTGACGCGACCAGAGCCGATCGAGGTCCTGGGCCGACGCGTTCATGGTTTCCAGCAGCTTCTCCTGGCGGGCGTGCTGGCGGTCCATGTCTTCCGCGGCCGAGAGCAGGAGCTGGGACAGGTCGTGCTTGGCGATTTCCACTTGGTCGCGGATGGCGCCGAAGCCGCTGGCGGCGTCGATCGCGTCGAGCCGTAGCTGGTCGGCCTTGGCGAGCAGCGATTGGAGTACCGCGCCCGAGCCATCCCGCGTCGCTTCGTTCATCACCTCCGCGGCGCGGAGGCAGAGCGTGTCGAGTCGGGCGAGCGTCGGGCCCGCGGCCGCCTCAAACTCGAAGCGCACCTTGGCGATGCGCTGGTCGAGTTCCGCGATCAACTCGCGTGTCGCGTCGGCGACGGGCCTGAGCCGCGTGTCGACCTCCGTCGATGCCTTTGCAAGACGCGATTCGAGCGATTCCATCTCGGCGGTCAGGCGTGCGCGGAGCGATTCGCCGTGCGACGACAGCTCGTTCTGGAGCGAGGCGGCCTGGCGGCGCAGCTCTCCCGCGTTGTTGTTCGCCAGGGCCTGCGCCTGCGTCTGCAACGCTTCGAGCTTGGAGAGCGTCGGGCCCGCGATCGCGCTCACGCGGGTCTGCGCGTCGCCCAGCTGCGATTCGATCTTCTGCTGGAGCTGGTTGAGCGGCGCGCTGAGCGACTTGGCGCGAGTTTCGGCCTCGTTTGTAAGGGCGCGGAGTCGGGCCTGCAGGCCGTCGGCCTTGGCGCTGAACTCTTGCGAGACCATTCCAGATCGCTGCGCGAACTCCTGGAGCTGCTGGTTCGCGTGCCCGACGATCGCCTCGGCGCGTTGCGCGAGCTGGCGATCGAGCGATTCGGCACGCTGCTGCGATTCGGAGAAGCGGGCCGAGAGCTGCGTGTTCCAGTTTTCGCCGCGCGTGCCGAGATCATCGCGGAGGGCCGTGACTTTCTTGAGCGTCTCATCAAGCTCGTGCGTCAGGCGCACCTGGGTCGCCTCGGCCCGGGAGATCGTGCGCTCCGACATGGTCGCGAGGCGGTCCTGCAGTTCGTTGATTCGAGACTGGGCCTGGGCCTGGGCTTGGGCGTCGAGCGTCTGCACGCGTCCCTGCGCGACCTCGAAGAGCGAGTTCAGGCGCTGTTCCGCGCCGGTGACGACCTCGCCGATGCGGGCTTCGAGGCGAGCGACGTGCTCGGCGAGAAGGCGATTGAGCGTCTTCTCGAAGTGCTCGGCGAGCTTGGCGTCGCTGGCCGCCAGCTGGAGCACCTGCTCGGCCTTGCCCAGCCGCTGCTCGAGCGCGGGCATGATCTTGACGGTGGTTTCGAGGCGCTTCTTGAGTTCGTCGGTCGCCTGGCGCAGGCTGTCGCCCATCGACTTCACGTCGACCATCGCGGTCTGCAGCGACTGGCCGCGCCCCGCGGCCTCGCGGATCAGCGACTTGAGCCCCTCGGCGTATTCATCGAACGCGCCGCGATCGAGCACGCGCGGAGTGATGAAGACCTGGTCGGCGACCTCCGCGCCGAGCCGGGCCGCGATGGCGTCGGCGTTGGCGGGGGTCGGCGCGGTGACACGCACGGGCGATGACTTGGCGATGGTGTCGGACATCCTGTCCCTTTCCGCGCCGGGCGGCGCGCGTCGCGTCGGCTCCGCCGCGCGGCGATACATCCTTATACCCAACATCGGCAGAATCGACACGTCCGCGCCAAAGCTGCGGGCCCCCTAAACTGGTCGATGCCCCGCCAACCATCGGAATCTCGGTTCGGACCCCGCCCGCCCCGTGGCAAAGGGGGGCGCGACCGCGCCCGCGCGACCAAGCGCCGCGGGCCGCGTGGCGCGGGGGATGCGGTTTCGACCGCGCCGCCGGGGATGGTCCGCCTGCAGCGGGTGCTCGCGGACGCCGGAGTCGCGGCACGCCGCCAGTGCGAAAAGCTGATCGAAGATGGCCGAGTGGAGGTCAATGGCGAGGTCCGGGACCGCCTGCCGGTGTTCGTAAACCCTTCTGAGGACAGGATTTCGGTCGATGGACGCCCGATTCCCAGGGCCCGAGCCACGCGCAAGATTTACCTGATGGTTCACAAGCCCGAGCGGATGCTGGTCACAGTCGCCGACGAGGAGGGTGTCGATCGGCGGACCGTGCTGGACCTGGTCGACCACCCGTCCAAGCCCCGGCTCTTCCCGGTCGGTCGGCTCGACTTCGAGAGCACCGGCCTCGTTCTCCTCACCAACGATGGCGAGATCGCCAACGTGCTGTCCCACCCGCGGTTCGGCGTGGAAAAGGTGTACCACGCGATGGTGAAGCGTTCGCTCGACGACGCGCACATCGCGGAACTGGAGGGTGTCATCAATCGGGCGGGACGCGAGAACGCGAAGACACGCGGGCGGCTCGGCGCGCCGGGTGTTGAGCTGTCGGTGATCCGGCGCGAGGCGGGGCGGACGCTCCTGGGCGTGACGATGCGTGCGGGCGCGAATCGCGTGGTTCGCGACGTGCTGATGAACGCGGGCTGCCCGGTGAAGAAGCTGACGCAGGTGAGGCTCGGGCCGCTGGAGTTGAAGGGTGTGGCGCTGGCGCAGTGGCGCGAGTTGACGAGGGACGAGGTGCGGGCGTTGCGGCAGGTGCTTTCGGCCGCCCGGCGAGGCAGGATCGGTGGGCGGGGGTCGACTGGCGGCGCGGGAGCGGGCCCGGTGAAATCCGAACAACGCGGTGAGAAACCGGATTCGGGCGAGGCGGAATCCGAGGATTGAGCCGCGGGGGGCCACCTGGGCGAAAGACGGGCGACGGATCGGAATCAGATCAGGCTCCGAAATGGTCGATAACCGGGGGCGGCGCGTGTGCCGCGGACGATGAGCAAGGACCAACCACAGCGCGAAAACGGCCGGGCCACGCGGGCGGGTGAGACCAGCCTCGATTTGGGCTTGCTTGCAAGCGTGGACCGCACGCTGACAAAGGTGATCGAGCATCCCAGCGTGCCGCGCCAGTTTGTTCACATCGTGCAGATGATCGTGATCGGGATGCGCCGGGTTCAGATCCCGCGCATGGCCGCGGCGTTGTCGTACCGGACGATCTTCGGGTTGATCCCGGTGCTGGTGGTGGCGATCGTGTTCTTCGCGGCCTTTTCGAGCCAGGAATCGGTGGCGGACCAGATCCGCAAGGTCATCACGTTCGCGGGATTGGACCGGATCGAACTGACGTCAACCGAGGCGCCGCCCACTTCCACGCCCGGGCCCGGCCCCGGCCTGAACCCGGAGTTGACGAATCCGGCGCCCGAGGCGCAACCGCTCGTCGGCCCGACGAGCTCGGCCCAGACGCGGCTTGATGCGTGGATCGAGCAAGCGGTTCAGCGGGTACGCACGCTTCCGCCGGGCACGCTGAGCGTGATCGCGATCCTGACGCTGGTGTATGCCGCGATCTCGATGATGGTGGACATCGAAAAAACGTTCAACCAGATCTACATGGCGCCGGGCGGGCGCAGTTGGCCGCGGCGCGTGATGCAGTACTGGGCGCTGCTGACGCTGGGGTCGCTGGGCCTGTTTTCCACGTTCTCGATCCAGGCGTGGGCGATCACGAAGCTCGACGACATCAACCAGATTGAGATTGTGGGCGGGGCGATCTACGTGGTGGCGCGATTTACGGTGCCGCTCCTCATCAGTTCGCTGCTTTTCTTCGTGGCCTACGCCACGGTTCCAAACACGCGCGTCCAGTTCCTCCCCGCGTTGATCGGGGCGGTGTTGGCGGCGTTGATCTGGGAGGCGGGGAAATACGGAATCACGACCTATCTGCGGAATGCCAAGGGACTCTCGTCGCTCTACGGCCCGCTCGCTCTCGTGCCGCTGTTCCTCTTGTGGGTCTACGTGACCTGGATCATCGTGCTGTCGGGCTTGCAGGTGGCGCACGCGCTGCAGACGTATTCGACCGCCAAGGCCGCGGGCTTGACAAGGTCGGTGCTCGAGACGCTTGGGCTGGTGACGCAGGCGGCGGAGGCGCGCCGGACGCTCGTCATCGATCCGGCGTCGACGCTGGTCGTGATGTGCGACGTGGCGGGGCGATTCCGCGCCGGTAAGCCCAGCGGTTCGTCGATCGTCGCGGACAAGACGGGCATCGATGAGCGCGTGGTCTCGGAGATGCTGGAGCGACTGTGGCGAGCGGGTCTGTTGCACCGGGTCTCGGGTGGAGAGGATGACGGCTCGTACACGCTGGCCGGGCCGCCCGACAGCGTGCGGGCCCGCGACGTGTTGGTGGTGGGGGAGGAACTGGTTGCGGTCGATCGCGAGCGGGCTCCCAAGCTCCTGGGCGAACTGTCGGCGGCGCGCCTCTCCGTGTTGGACGGGCGGACGCTCGCGGACCTCTTGCCGCCCGTGCCGGTGGCGGCGGAACCGACGACCCAGCCTCGGCCCGCGACGGCGTAGCCCGGACACCCGCAACGGCTTGGCCTATTCTGTGGGGCGACGTGTAACTGCCTCGGGCCCGGCCCGGGGCCAGGCCAGCCAGCGAGGGACGCGATGGGCATCGAAGCAGCACTCCCGGTCGACGGATTCGTGACGACGCAGTTGCGCCGGGTCATCAATTTCGCCAGGCGGAACAGCCTGTGGCCCATGCCGTTCGCGACGGCGTGCTGCGGCATCGAGCTGATGGCGACGGCGTGCTCGCGGTACGACCTGGCCCGTTTCGGGGCGGAGGTCATGCGATTCAGCCCGCGCCAGTGCGATCTCTTGATTGTCGCGGGGCGCATCTCGATCAAGACCATGCCGGTTCTGCAGCGGATTTACCAGCAGATGACCGAGCCCAAGTGGGTGATCTCGATGGGCGCGTGCGCCTCCACGGGTGGCGTGTTCGACACCTACGCCGTCGTTCAGGGGTGCGATCAGTTCATCCCGGTGGACGTGTATGTGCCCGGTTGCCCGCCGCGCCCGGAGCAGTTGATCGAGGGCGTGATGGCGATCCAGCGGCACATTGATCGCGAGGGGATGCCGCCGCCGGGTGGGAAGCGGATGCCGCTGGGGATTGCGATCCAGCCGACTCACGCGCCTAGGCCGCAGCCCGTGGGCCTGACGCTGGGCAGCTGAGCGGAAGCTTTCACCTGGCTGAGTTTATGAAATGTGGGCAAACGCGAAGCCCGTCGCGAGGGGCTTGACCGCGCGCTGATTATGCGATAAACCAGTACTGAAGTTCGGTATCGGTTGGGTAGCCCGTCCGTTCGGACTATGGGCCCCAAGGGCGTCGTTCTGACGCGGGTTTTTCAGGTGGCGGGGGTTTCCGCCGGGAGTCGGAGCATGGATCGAGTGGTCGTCAAGAGGCGGACGTGCGTTCGCGGCTTCACGCTTATCGAGCTGCTCGTGGTGATCGCGATCATCGCGCTGTTGATCGGCATTCTGCTGCCGGCGCTGGGCAAGGCGCGGAAGAACGCTCAGCAGCTGCACTGCCAGCACAATCTGAAGACGATCATGCAGGCGACGCAGATGTACGCGAACGACTGGAAGGATTTTCTGCCGCTTCCCAACTGGGCCGATTCCAAGACCAACAAGATGCCGGGATGGCTCTACAACCCCGACCCCACCACGCCGCAAGCGGACGCAAAGTGGAAGGAGTTGTGCGAGGTTGGGGACAAGAACAAGGAATACATCAAGTTTTACGAGACGGGCTCTTTGTGGAAGTACCACGAGTTGAAGGGGACCTACCGGTGCATCGGGCACAAGGAGCCGTATATCCAGCGATCGGGCTGGGCGACGAGCTATCTGATGAACGGCGCGGTGGTGGACTACAACTTCGGTGGTAAGCGCCATTTCCAAAGGCGGCTGACCGAGTTCCGCCCGGAGGCCGTGCTGATGTGGGAGGCCGACGAGGTCGACGGGGGCTGGAACGACGGATCGAGTTTTCCGTACGAGGACCGATCAACCCGGCGCCACGATAAAGGTGCGACCGTGGGCTCGTTCGACGGGCATGTGTGGTGGCTGTCGCGTGCCAAATACGAGGAAGAGGTCAACAACCGTCCGGGCAAGTTGTACTGCGTGCCGTATGGCAACGGCGACGGATCGTGAATCCGGGCTGAGGTGCAAAGCGATGTCATTCCGCGGCGTCATCGTGCGCCGTGGGAGTCGATCGCATGGTCGGACGTGACACGGACGGTGTGTCCTGGCGCCAGAGCGTGCGCGCTCGCGCGTCGATGGTGCTAGCGTTGTGCGGCGTGGCGATGGGGGCTCTGACGGGCGCGTGCCGTGCTCAGGACGCTGCGACTGCTGCTGTGCCAGCGGGAACGGCCGCTCAGGAGAGGCCCTCGACCGAACGGCCCGAGTCGGACGCGAAAGCGAAGTTGCCCGCGGACTCGGAAGGCCTGCCGGCGGTCCAGCGCGTGGGCGGCGACATGGACGCGAAGATCGAGAAGCGAGGCGAGAACTACTACGCGGGCGCGTGCTCCATCACGACGCCTCTGCCGGTTGGGTATCCCGATCCGACGCCTCCCGGCGCGATCGACTTGAAGGTGTATCCGTCGGTGCGGCGAGCGGAGGTGAGCGGCACGACGATGCCCGACTACGGCATGTACCAGGGCTTCTTCCCGCTGTTCAACCACATCAAGAAGCGCGAGATCGCGATGACGTCGCCGGTGGAGATGGACTATCGGATGCTCAAGGCCGACGGCACGCAGACGCGGGACCACGAGCGATCGGGCGACGCGTACAACGCGACGGAGAACGAAGCGGGCGAGAAGGACGCGGCGTGGACGATGTCGTTCCTGTATCGGAACTCGGAGCTTGGGCCAACGGGCGCCGACGGACGGATCGAGGTGCGCGACGCCGAGCCATTGGTGGTGGTGTCGATCGGGATGAAGGGTTCGTACATGACGGCCCGCGTCAAGATCGGGGTAGCGAAGCTCAACGCGTGGCTGGAGTCGCAGGACCAGTGGGAGGCGGCGGGCCCGGTACGGGCGCTGTATTACAACGGGCCGGAGGCGGCGCGGCAGGTCCAGTGGTCGGAGGTTCAGCTCCCGGTGAGGCGCAAGGCCGGCGCGGGCGAATCGCGTTGAAGCAGCGAGGGGTCCCAGGACCGCACCGGGCGGAGCGCCGCGGGGGCGGGCTATAGGAACTGGCGCAGGCCCTCGATCAGCTCGCCGATATAGGGCTCGTAGTTCTTCCATCGATTGGTGGAGGAGTCGTAGATGGGCCGGCGAACCTGTTGCACGCTGGCGGTGACGACCGGGCCGGCGGACTTGTGAAAGGCGAGGCAGGCGTCGTTCCACGCCAGCCCGAGGGCGTCGATGACGCGGTGAGCCTCGGTGTTCAGGTCGGCGACGACGTCTTCATACTTGATGTCCGTGATCCGATCTCCCATGACGTCTTTCCAGTGCTCCATCATCTTGCGATACTCGGTGTACTCAACCACGAGCCCCGCGAGCGTGAATCGGTAGGCGTGCGCGCGGCTCAGGGGCGTCATGAAGCACGACACGCAGGTGTCGAGGGGGTGGCGCGAGCTGTGCAGGATGGCGGCTCCCGGGAAGAGAACGCTGATAAAGCCCAACTGCAGGAAGTTGTGGGGGAGTTTGTCGATCACGCGTGCGGCGTCCGGCGCCAGCGTGCGCAGCTTCGCGGTGTACTCGCCGGCGATCTCGGCGACCCACCGGGGCGTGAGGAACCGCAGCGCGTCGGGCGGCGTGCCCTGCACCCCCAGACGCGACGGCAGCGACGCGAAGAGTCGCGGGATGGTCTCCAGCTCGCTCACACCCTTGGCCTCCGGGTGCGCGTCGATGATGCGCTCCAGCAGCGTCGTTCCCGAGCGCGGCATCCCCACGATGAACGAGGGACGGCGTTCCGACGGATCGCCCTTGGGAAGCGCGGCCATCGCGTCGCGAGAGAACGCGCGACGCAGCGACTCGGTGCGGTTCCGAACGCTCTGGGCGCTGAAGGGCGGCGCGATGAGCGCGTTCCCCTCCTTGAAACAATCGAACGCCTCGGCGAATCGGCCCTCGGCGTCCAGCAGGGTGCCCAGGCCTTGCAGAACATGCCCCTTGGCTTCCGTCGAGCCCAGCCGCGGGCCGTGGAGCGCCTGGCGGAGCAGATCGATCGCGTTCCCACGCTGGGGGTTCGCACGCATCAGGGACGCGTATTTCTGCAGGAGGTCCGGGGCCGCGGACCCGTCGCGGATCGCGTCCTCCGCGATTCGGACGGCCTCGTCCAGGCGCCCCAGCGATTCGGCGATCCGAGCCCGTGTGAACGGGACGCCGGGAAATCGCGGGTTGATCGCGGCGGCCTTCTCCACGGCCTCGCGAGCCTCCTCCATCCGCGACAGCGAGCTCAGGCAATTGGCCAGCGCGGCGTATTGGCGCGCGCCGGGATTCTGGGCGGCGGCCCGCTGCAGATGGGGGAGCGCTGTGTCCACCGCGCCGTTGTCCGCCAGCATCATCCCCAGCGTCAGGGTCGTCTCGTGATCGTCGGGCGCCAACTCGTGGGCGCGCTGGATGACGCCCAGGCTCTGTGGGCCCGCGTTGCCCCGGTGCAGCGCGATCGCGAACTCACGCCACAGCACCGCGTTGCCGGGCTCGATTGTCGTGGCCCGCTGCAACGCCGCCGCGGCGTGCTTGAACCGCCCGAGCTTCACTTCCGCTCGGGACGCCTCGACCAGCGCCGGGACGTGCTGCGGGTTTAGCTTTCCCGCCCGCGCCAGCGCCTGCAACGCGTCGGCCGGGCGATTCGCCGCGTTGAACGCCGCCCCGAGCTCCGTCCAGATCGTGATGTTCCCCGGTTCGGCCTGGGCGGCGCTGAAGTACGCCTGGCACGCGGACTCGAACTGCCCCGTGGCGGCGAGCGAACGGGCCTTCTGCAGCAGGTTGGCGGCTTGGCTCATGGATTCCTCACGTTCAGAGATAGTCTTTCAGGCCCTCGATCAACTCCGAAAGGTAGGGCTCGAACTTCTTCCAGCGCCCGATCGACGAATCGTACATCGGACGCCGCACCTGGCTGGCGCTGGCGGTCACCACCGAGCGGCCTCCCTCATAGAACTTCAGGCAGGCGTCGTCCCATTCCAGCCCCGTCGACGCGACCAGCCGGCGTGACTCACGCTCGGGCTCGGCGACCAACTTTTCGTATTCCATCTCGACCAGACGATCACCCAGCACGGACCTCCAATGAGCCATCAGCTCTCGGTACGCGCGGTACGCCGCCACCAGGTTCGAGATCGAGGTCGAGTAATCGTGAGCCACCGTCAGCGGCGTGGCGAAGCAGGAGACGCAGGTGTCCAGCGGGTGGCGCGAGCAGTGGATCAGCGTGGCGCGAGGAAACACCAGCGAGATCGCGCCCAGCACCAGGAAGTTGTGCGGCATCTTGTCCACCACGCGGTCCTCGCCCGGCGCCCGACGATCGAGCATCGCCAGGTACTCCGAGGCCATCGCGCCCAGCGCCTCCGACGTGGCCGACCCGACGCAGCCGGGGAAGGGCGTCGCGCTCCCCAGTCGACGCGGGAGCGCGTCGAACATGGCGAGCATCTCGTCGCGCTCGCCGATGCCCGCGGCCCGCGGATGGCTCGCGATGATCTGCTCCAGCAGCGTCGTGCCCGAACGTGGCATCCCCACGATGAATACGGGGCGAGCGTCCCGGCACGCCGAACGCGGGAGCGCTGCCATCGCGGCGGTGCTGAAGGCCTCCGCCAGCTCGCGCAGGCGGCGCGCGTGCCCGACCGCATCGAACGTTCTCGGATAGCACGCCTTGCCGGCGCGGTACGACTCGAACGCGCCCGCGTAGTCGCCCTCGGCCTCCAACAGCGCGCCCAGCGCCAGGCGCAGCTGCATCGTACTGGCGGGATTCCCCCCGAAGTCGCGCAGTCGCGCCCGGCACAGTTCGATCACCGATCCCCGGCCGGGCGAGCGAGTGAAAAGGGCCGCGTACTGAGCCAGCAGCGAGTTGGTGCAGGCCGCCCCGCGCACGACCGGCGAAAGGGTCTCGATCGCCAGCGCCCTGTTTCCCAGCGATTCGGCGGCGCGGGCCTTTCCCGAGACGGCCTCCGGGTGGTCGGGCGCCAGCCCCAGCGCCTCCTCGAAGGCCGACAGCGCTACTTCCGCTTGGCCGAGTGTCAGGAGCACCAGGCCCAACGTCGCCAGCTCCGACGGCCCGCGGTGGATCGACGCCGCCCGGCGCGCGAAATCGAGCGCCTCCTGCGGACGCCCGAGGGCGTGCAGCCCCGCCGCCCGCAGTTGCTTCACCCGGGCGTCCCGAGGGAGCAGCGACTCGGCCCGCGCCAACGCCGCGCCGGCCTCGGGCAGGCGACCCATCGTATGAAGACTCGCGCCCAGTTCCCGCCAGGCCTGACCGTCGGAAGGCGCCAGGCGTGTCGCACGCTCCGCGGCGGCGGCGGCCGGCTCCAGTCGCCCGCTCGCGCGCAGTGCCCGCGCGAGTTCCAGGAGCAGTGGCGCCGAATCGGGCTTGATCCGCGCCGCCCGCGACAGCACCTCGGCGGCTTCCCGAAAGCGCTCGGCCCGCCGCAGCACGACACCCAGCTCCTGTAGGAGCAACGCCGACTCGGGTTCGCCCGCCAACGCCGCGCGGAGCATCCGCTCGGCCTCGATGAGCCGACCTGAGGCCGCCAGCGCGCGGGATGAGGTGATGACCTGGAGCGACTTCATTCGGTTGGCGTCGGCGTGCGCTCGATCCCTCCGGGCCGCGGTCACAGGAACTCGCGCAGGCCCTCGATCAGTTCACCGATGTACGGCTCGAACCGCTTCCATCGCGCCACGGACGAATCGTACATCGGGCGGCGGACCTGGCTGACGCTCGCGGTGGTGACCGCCCGCTTTCCCTCGTAGAACCTGAGGCACGCGGGGTCCCATTCCAGCCCGGTGGCGGCGATCAGGCGGCGCGATTCAGGCTCGGGTTCGGCGACCAGTGTTTCGTACCGCATCTGGACCAGGCGGTCGCCCAGAACGCCCTTCCAGTGCTCCATCAACCGCCGGTATTCGGTGTACTTGACCACCAGGCCGTGCTGGGTCGCGGCGTAGGCGTGTGCGGGCCCGAGCGCCGTGGTGAAACACGACAGGCAGGTATCCAGGGGGTGGCGCACGCTGTGGATCAGCGTCGCGCGCGGGAACATGAGCGAGATCGCGCCCAGCGCCATGAAGTTGTGCGGCATCTTGTCGACGACCCGATCCCGGCCGGGCGCCAGCTGCGTCAGTCGGTCCCCGTACTCCGCCGCCATCTGGCCCAGCGCCTCCTTGGTGACATGCGAAAACGCCGGTGGGTACGATCCCTGAACGTTGAGTCGCCCCGGCACCCCGTTGACCAGGCGAAGCATGTCCTCGAGTTCGCCCACGCCCTGGGCCCGCGGATGGCCCGCGATGATCTGTTCGAGGAGCGTCGTGCCCGAACGAGGCATGCCGACGATGAACACGGGCCTTGGATCGCTGCTGTCCGAGACCGGGAACCGCGCCATCGCCTCCGCGGAGAATGTCTCGATCAGCTCGCCGATGCGACGACGCGTGAACTCGGCGCTGAATGAGGGCGGGTAGTGGGCCTTTCCACGCCGGTACGCGTCGAAGGCGCCGGCGTAGTCTTCCTCGGCCTCTAGCAGCGATCCCAGCGCGAACCAGAGCGCGATCGTGTTGGCCGGGTTGTTGTTGGGAATCGAGAGCCGCGAACGGATCAGATCGATCGCCCGCCCGCGCCTCTCCGGCGAGCCCGCCGACAGCGTGCCGTACTGTGCCAACGCGGCGTTGTTCGCGTTCGCCGCGCCGACGATCGGCTCGAGCAACGAGATCGCCAGCTTCTTGTCGCCCAGGGCCTCGGCCGCCCGCGCTCGTCCGGCGATCGCCTCGGTCAGCCCGGGTGACATCCGCCCGGCCTCCTCGTACAGCTTCATCGCCTCTTCCGCCTCGCCTGTCGCCAGCAGCGCCGTCGCCGCGGTGATCAGCTCCGCCAGTCCCCGATGCCGCGCCAACGCCCGCCGACCGGCCTCCACCGCGTCCATGTTCCGCCCAAGGTCCTGCAGACACAGCGACAACTGCGTCAGCGCGTCCGCGTTCTTCGGCGCCAACGCCTCCGCCCTCTGGGCCGCGTTGAGCGCCTCGTGCGTGTGCGACATGACCCGGTGGCGACGCGTCAGCTCGATCCACGCCGACGGGTTGCTCGGCGCCGCCGCCGTGGCCTGCTTGGCGGCGGCCAACGCCTGCGGAAGCCGCCCCATCATCGCCTGCGCCCGCGCCATGCCAACCAAGGCGTCGGCGTGATCCGACTTCAGCCGGAGCGTTTGCCCGAATACTTCCGCCGCGTGCTGCGGGCGGCGCATGTCCATGAGCACGCACGCCAGCGTGTACCACGCCTGCACGTTGCCGGGGTCCGAGACCACGACCTGCCGCAGCATCCGTTCGGCGTCTTCGAGCTTCCCGGACGAGGCGGCCTTTTTGGCGCTGGAGATGAGTTGGACGGACTTCATGCGCGTGCAATCCTATCGGCCGGGCGCCCACCCGCCGTGGCCCGTGCGAAACAAACCGTGGTTGGTTGTAATTATCGGGACACTCTCGGCCCGGTCCGGGCCGAACGCACTCCCGATCGTCCATTCGCCGTCTCCAGCACCCCGGTTCCCCGGCTTGCTCCGACCGCCCATTTGGCCGTCAACGGCTACCCTCGACCCGTGACCCGGTATCTGGCCATTCTGCTCGTCATGGGGCTTGTGACGTTCGCCGCGTTCTGGCTGGACAAACGCCGCGCCGCCCGCGCCGAGCGGCGAATTCCCGAACGCACCCTGCACACGCTTGAATTGCTCGGCGGCTGGGGCGGCGCGATCGCGGCCATGCTGCTGGTCCGCCACAAGAACCGCAAGGTGAGCTATTGGCTCGTGACCGCGATGATCGCGGCGGCGCACCTCGCTGGTGCGATTTGGTTGCTCCTGCGATGATCCACCAACGTGCGATACTCGGGTCATCCTCCGCCGCGATCCGGCGTCCGGGCTCAGAGGACGCGGGGGAGCCGTGATTCGTCTTGATACACCAACTCCGTTGCGGTAGCACGCCGCGCCTTGCTCGCTCGTCTCTCGATCTTCCCTCACGCCGCCGGCCAGCGCCACGCGAAGATCGCGCCCGTGATCAGCCCGTACACCACGCCGTCGAACATGTTGGCGATGATGGTCTTCTTGTACGCGCCGAACCAGATGCCGTGCGGCACATGCGCGAACGCGTACGACAGCACGCCGATCGTCCCCACCACCTGGAACACCTTCGAGAACGACGCGCCCTTCGGCAGCGCCTCGCCCGCCACATACGCGATCAGGAACGCGACCACGAGATTGAGGGAAAAGCTCGCCAGCATCCGCGGACCCATGCTCGTGGGGTTCGACATCACCGTGACGAAACCCACCGGCCCGTCCTTCCACGTCGCCCTGGCCTCGGGCGTGTTCGCGTCCTTGTGGCAGGCAAAGTGCGGAAAGCCGTAGTTGCCGGGCTTCACGCCCAGCTCGCGCACCGTGTCGATGAACCTCTTCTCGTCGGGCAGGCCCACGAAGTCGCCCTTGTGCGTCGGGAGCACGGTCCAGGTAAGAAAGCTCGCGATCCACACGCCGGCGGCGGACAGAACAATGGGAAGCCAAAGCCACGAGAGCCAGTCCATGATGTTGTCTCCGTGAATGCGGCCGCGAAGCAGCCCCGCCACCTGGGCTTTACACCACGCCCCTTGAGACGCCCCTTGAGATCGTCACGCGCGTATGTTGACCGATCAACAATCCCGCGTCAAACCGCGCCGACGACATTGACGACGCCCCGGGGACGGAGGACCATGTCCGCAATGCTGGATTTCCTGAAGTACCACGGCCTGGGCAACGACTTCATCCTCGTCGACCGCCTCGACGCGCGGGACGCGCCGCCCGCCTGGGGTGTGCTGGCGCCGGCGTGGTGCGACCGACGCACCGGGATCGGGGCCGACGGCGTGCTGGTCCTCGAAACCGATGCCGAGGCCGACGCACGCCTCGTCATCTTCAACCCCGACGGAAGCGACGGCGGGATGTGCGGCAACGGCATCCGCTGCGTCGCCAGGCACCTCTTCGAGCGTCGCCAACGCCGCGCCGGCACGCTTCGCATCCGCACCGGGCGGGGCGTTGTGACGGTCGAGCCCCGCGCCGAAGGAGGTAGATTCACAGCCGCCACCGTGGACATGGGTGAGCCGATCCTCGATCCCGATCGCATTCCCGTGCTCGCCGACCGCGCGGTAATAGGCGGGCACGCGACGCCGTGGGATGGACTCGTGCGCGTGGCCTTGCCGCGCGAAATCGCAGATGCGTGGAGGGGCTGGAGCGGCGGGGACGATGAGGATGGCACTCGCGGAGCCGGCCTGGAGCCTGTGATCCGATGCGTGTCGATGGGGAATCCCCACGCGGTGCTGTTCTGCGCCAGGCCCGAGCTTGTGCCCCTGGAGAGCGCCGGCCCCATGCTCGAGACTCACGACCTGTTCCCGGCCCGGACCAACGTTCACTTCGTGCGAGTTGATTCTCCCCACGCCGCGACGATGCGCACCTGGGAGCGTGGCGCGGGCGCGACGCTGGCCTGCGGCACGGGCGCGTGCGCGGTCCTGGTCGCCGCCGCGATCGAGGGCAAACTGCAGCGCAGCGCGACGATCCGCGTGCCCGGCGGCGAGTTGCACGTCCGCTGGGAGCAGCGCCCGGGCCACGTCTTCATGACCGGGCCGGCGACCGAGGTCTATCGAGGGTCGATCGCGATCGCCTAGGCGAACTCACGCCGCCGGCATCGGCGTCAGCCCGAACCACGAGCGCATCACGCGATGCCCGAGATAGATGATCGGCGTGATGCCGATCGCGATGACGAACTTCAGCGTGTAGCCCGTCGCCGCGGTCTTGATGATCTCGCCGAAGGGCATCGTCTCGCCGCCGCCGGCGAACAGGGTGCGTCCGAGCCCGAACGCCAGGTAGGTCACGATGAACGAGTCGACCATCTGGCTGACGACCGTGGACCCCGTCGCGCGCAGCCAGATGAAACGCCCCTTGGTCAGGCGCTTGAACACGCCGAACACCGCGATGTCGCAGAAGTTCCCGACCAGGTACGCCATCAGCGACGCCACGTACATCACCTTCGCGCTCCCGAAGATGGAGTCGAAGGCCTCCTGCTTGACGTTGAAGGGAACGTCCCACGCGGGCATCGCCTGCGCGACGTTGACGACGACAAACACGAACATCGCCATCGCAAATCCGATCCATACCACGCGCCCGGCGGCCTTCTTGCCGTAGTACTCATTCAACAGATCGGTGATGAGAAACGTCACGGGAAACGTCAGCATCCCACAGGTGTGCGTCACCGAGTCATACGTCACGCTGGAGAACGGCATCGTGAACGACCAGTTGCCCGGAAACGGAACCCGGAAGAGCTTCACGCCCACGATGTCCGCGATCAAGAGGCACGCCAGCGAGAAGCACGAGAGCCACAAATAGACCTTCTGCGGCGTCGAAAACTCGTACGCGGCGCGGGTTGAATCAGGCAAAGACGCGGCGGCGTCGGGCATGTCGGGCTCCATCTTCGTGCGGTATCGGAGGTCGAGCGTTCGTTGCTGTGTGAACGCAGCGGAGAGTTCGACGCCGGACAGAATACGGATGTTGTCGCTTGGCCGCGTGCGAGAGTTCTGGCATACTGATGACCCCGCGCACATGCACGCCGCGCATTCACACAGGATTTTTCTATGCGGAATGACACGCGATTCGGCCTGGCCAACCGCCTGGGTCTGTTGGGAGCGACGCTGACGATTGCGGCGTTGGCGGGCTGCACTTCGGGCGGGCACAAGGCCGCCGCGCAAGAGCCCGCGAAGGCGGAAGCCAAGGAAGGGCACGCTCCGGCGGGGCCTTCGGCGCTCGACCCAATCAAGGCGCTGGCGGGCACCTGGGAATGCGACTTTGAGGGCGACGGGAAGGTCGATTGCACCGCGATCTACCGGGTCTCGGCCAATGGGCACACCGTGACGGAAAACCTCTTTGTCGGCACGCCCCATGAGATGGTGACGGCGTTCCACATGGACGGCACGGCGGTCATGGCGACGCACTATTGCGCCGCGGGCAACCAGCCGCGGATGCGCGACGCCAACCCGGGCAAGCACTCGTTCATGTTCGACTTTGTCGACGCGACGAACCTCAAGTCGCCGGACGATTCGCACATGCACTCCTTGAAGATGGAGATCATCGACGCCGACCACCTGACTAATACGTGGACGAGCTTCGACAAGGGCAAGCCCGCCGGCGAGGCGATCTTCAAGCTCACTCGGAAGAAGGGCTGAACGGGCGGCGCTGTGGTGGCACCGCTCTCCAGAGCAGTGCGTTCTGACCAGGTTCCTTGCCATGTCTCGATGCCGAGAGTTCCCGCTCGCACGGTCATTCGGCGACGAAGAAGCGCCTCTCGCCCCGGCGCGGCCCGCCCCGCCGCGGGCTACCATGCCGCGCCATGAAGATCCATGAATACCAGGGGCGTGACCTTCTCCGCGGCTACTCCATCGCCGTGCCCAGCGGGCAGGTGATCACATCGATCGACGACGCGGCCAGCGCGTTCAAGGACGCCACCGCGGGCATGGCCAAGCCCCTGGCGGTCGTCAAGGCCCAGGTCCACGCCGGCGGACGCGGCAAGGCCGGATTCGTGAAGCTCGTCAACAGCGCCGAGGAAGCGACCGCCGCGGCCCGGTTCATGCTCACCAACCGCATGAAGTCGCCCCAGACCCCGCCCGAGGGGCTCGAAGTCAAGAAGCTGCTGGTCGCCAGCGCTGTCGACATCGCCGAACGCAAGGGCGGCGGGCGCGAGGAGTTCTACCTCGCCATCACCACCGACCGCAAGACCCGCCGCAACGTGCTCATCGCGTCCCGCGAGGGCGGCGTGGAGATCGAGCAGGTCGCCCACGATCGCCCCGACGCGATCGTCAAGGAGTTCATCCATCCGCTCACGGGGCTCCAGGGCCATCAGGCGCGCCGCATCGCGTTCCGCCTGGGCCTGGTCGGAAAACAGGTCGGGCAGGCCGCGGACATCATGATGAAGCTCGCGCGTCTGTTCGTCGACAAGGACTGCACGCTCGCGGAGATCAACCCGCTGGTGATCACGCCGCCGACCAAGGAAGCGCCCGACGGGCAGGTGCTGGCGATCGACGCAAAGTTCAACTTTGACGACAACGGCCTGTTCCGCCAGAAGGCCGTCAGCGAGATGCACGACGCCGGCGAGGACAACCCCGCCGAGACCCGCGCCAACGCCCTGGGCCTCAACTACATCGCGCTCGACGGCAACATCGGCTGCCTCGTCAACGGCGCCGGCCTCGCCATGGCCACCATGGACAT
This sequence comes from Phycisphaerales bacterium, assembly GCA_020853815.1. Taxonomy (GTDB): domain Bacteria; phylum Planctomycetota; class Phycisphaerae; order Phycisphaerales; family UBA1924; genus JABWBC01. The sequence goes on along the minus strand of JADYYE010000164.1, from coordinate 12,506 downwards.
CATCAAGCTGAACGGGGGCGAGCCGGCGACCTTCCTCGATGTCGGCGGCTCCGCGTCCGAAGAGGCCGTCACCGAGGCGTTCTCCATCATCCTCTCCGATCAACGCGTCAAGGGCATCCTCGTCAACATCTTCGGCGGGATCATGAACTGCGAAACGATCGCCAAGGGTGTTGTGAACGCGGCCCGCAACTTCAAGAACCCCGACGGGAGCGTCGGCTTCAAGGTGCCGCTCGTCGTGCGACTGGAGGGCACCAACGTCGCCGCCGCGCGCAGCTTCCTCGACGGCGCTCGCCACCAATTGCCCACGATGCAGCCGGCGACAGACCTCAACGACGCGGCCAAGCGCGTGTGCGCGGCGGTGGGGGCGAAGTGAGCCGGGCTTGCGGACGACCGGGGGCGCACGGATTGTCAATCGTCCGTGCCGATCTTCATCCTGACCTCGTGCTCGATCATCGCCACGCCCTTGTCGCGCGTCGGCGTCGCGATCTGCGTGATGTGGTCCTTGGACCCCTCCGCCCTCAGCTTCGCCGTCAGGCGCGGATCGCCCTCGAACCAGATCGTCGACCAGGTCAACTCATACCCCTCGGCCGTCGTGGTCACATGGATGTGCCGCGGATCATCGCTGTTCGGGTACGCCCCGGGCATCACGGTCAGAATCTGAAAGCGTCCGTCGCGATCGCTGCGCACCGTCGCCTGAATTCGCGGCACGCGCGTGGGCGAGTTCGCCGGGTTGTAGTGCCCCGTCGCGTCGGTGTTGTACAGCGTCACCGTCGCCCGCGCGATCGGATTCCCGCTCAGGTCGGCCACGCGCCCGGAGACCAGCAGTCGCTCGCCCGCTTCGCTCGCGTTGCACGCGATCGCGGTCGAATCAAAGTCGGGCGGTGGCACGCGAATGGGGGGCTCCGTCAGGCGGGCGGCTCCGAGCGCCACGACGACCCCGATTCCTCCCGCGATGCCCATCCAAGTCACGATGCCCCGGCGAACTGACGAACGCGTACGCATGCAATGCTCCTTCCAGGAGCAGGACGCTCTCCGAGCTCCGGTGTTAGCCGCGGCTCTGAGGAATCTCGTCCGCGGGATCGGCTAATCGCTCTTCGACGGTTCGAGGGTGCCCTCGCTTCCCGCCACCACCACGCACGCCACCGCGTCGCCGCTCACGTTCACGATCGTGCGGCACATATCCAGCACGCGATCCACCGCCAGCACGATCGCGATCCCCTCCGTCGGAACGCCCACCGACTCCAGCACGATCGCCATCATGATGACGCTCGCCCCGGGCAGGCCGGGCGTGCCCACCGCGACGACGGCGGCCATCACGCCGACCGTGATGTGCTGCGCCAGCGTCAGTTCCATGCCGTAGAGCTGCGCCAGGAAGAGCACGCTGATCACTTGGTACAGCGCGGTTCCGTCCATGTTGAGTGTCGTGCCCATGGGGCACACGAAGTTGACGATCTCCGCCGGGGCGCCAAGGTCGCGGGCGCTCTGGATCGTCACCGGGAGCGTGGCCGACGAGCTGCTGCTCGAAAACGCCAGCGTCTGCGCGGGGGCCATGGCGCGGAAGAAGCGTTTGTAGCCCACGCGGTTGCCACGCGGCGTGACGGCGAGCATCAACAGCGGATACTCCAGGAACAGCACCAGCGCCAGCCCCGCGATGACGCTCAACGCATAGGCCAGCACGCTCGAAATCGCCCCGATCCCCACGCCCGCGACGAACTGGACGATCAAGCAGAAAACCGCCAGCGGCGCCAGCTTCATGATGACGCGAACCAGCGCCATCACCGCCTCCGCGACGCCCTCGCAGAACGCCACGACCGGCCCGGACCTTTCGCGCGGGATCATCGTCAGCCCGACGCCGAGCAGAAACGCCGCCGCCACCACCTGCATCATCTGGGCGTTGGCGATTGCGTTGAACGGATTCACCGGGACGATGCCGAGCAGATACGCCCAGACTCCCTGGTCCTTGAGCTGGTGGGCCGATTGCACGCGCTGGGACGCTTCGCCGGCGTACTGCGCCAGGATCTTGGCGCGGGCCTCCTCGGTCACATACGTCCCCGGCGCCACCAGCTTGCCCAGCACCACCGCGATCGTCACCGCTACCGCCAGCGTGAACAGGAAGCACACCAGCGTCTTGATCCCGATGCGGCCGATCCGCCGAACGTCGCCCACGCCCGCCACCGCGATCACCAGGCTGAACAGCACGATCGGAACCGCGATGAACCGCAGGCTCTGGAGAAAAAACTTGCCCACGAACTCGTTCAGGCCACCCGCGAACCGCGCCGTCGCGGCCGCGAACCCCGCGCCCGCATTCGCGTCGGCGTCCTTGAACGCCTGAAACGCCTCCGCGTCGCCCACACCGAGCGCTCGCCACGTCTCCGCGGTCCACCACTCGTTGATCCCCCAGCCGACCGCCAGGCCGAGACCCAGCGCGATCAACACCTTCCAATGCAACGCCATCCCGCGTTCATTCATCGGGGCAGAATAGCGGAAACGCGCTGGCCCGCCCGCCTTATTTTCCCTCACGCCTCAGCGAATCGACCACACGCTTCTGCTCCTCCGCCGACAGGTTCTTGGCCGACTTGCCCAGCATCGTCGCGAAGTGCGCGATCTCCTCTTCCGCGGCGGGAAAGCCGGTGTTGCCCTTGGGCCCGTTGCTGTCGACGACCACGGACCCGTCCGGGTTCAGGATCGCGATCCAAGGGATGCCGCCTCCCTCGGGCGTGCCGGCCTTGGGGTTGAACTTCTTGAGGAAGTCTTCGCCGCCCGTCATGCGATCGGTGTCGATCTTGAGGTCGACGAAGTCCTTGGCGAAGAGGTCCGCGACCTCGGGCCTGGCCATCCACGCCTCGAGCTTGTGGCACCAGCCGCACCACGGCGCGCCGAAGTGCAGGAAGACACGCTTGTTCTCGGCCCGCGCCCGCGAGAGCGCGTGGTCCAGCGCGTTCCCCGCCGCCACCGGCTCGGCCCGGTGCTTCTTCAGGAACTCCAGGACCGCCTTGGTGTCGTGCTCGCTCTTGCCCGGCTCCTTGGATTCCAGCGAGCCCGTCTCCTGGTTTACGACCACCTGGCCCTTGGCGTCGAGCAAGGTCAGGTAGGGCACGCCGCTCTTGAAGTCTGCGCGATACTTCTCCGCCAGTTCGAGGTTCTTGTTGAAACGGCCGATATCGACGTTGACGACGATGTACTCGTACATGAGCTCGCGTGCGATCGCCTTGTCGTTCTTGAACGCCGCGTGCAGCTTGATGCACCACGGACACCAGTTGCCCCCCCACTGGATCAGCACCCGCTGATTCTCCTTGGCGGCCTTGGCCAGGGCGGCGTCGATCTGCTTGCCCGCGTCCGCCGACTCGTCGTAGACCTTTTCGGTGGGCGTGGCCTTGGCTTCCGGCTTGGTCGCGGGCTGTGTCGCGGGTTGTGTCGCGGGCTGTGTCGCGGGCTTGTTCTCGGGCGGTGCGGGCGGGGCAGCGTTCTGAGCCCGTGCCGGCGCGGACAGTGCGGCGAGCGCGAGCAGCAGGGTGACGGGGAGTTTCATGATCGTTCCTTTCGCGGCGAGTTGGCCGCCGTTCTTGTGCGTGGCTGCTTGCGGGCGAAGCCGTGGCCCGACCGCTCAGTTCCGTTTCGGGATGTAGTCCCGATCATCCCATCGATCGAGCGTCGAGATTACGTCGAACTTGATGAAGGACGCGTGTCCGTCGAGGAACACGCCATTGGCCCCCTCGCCATGGCGGCGCGGCGCGATGCGACGCCGGCTGGTGGAGTTTCCGCCGTCGCCGTTCACGCCGATGCCCTCGATGTGCGACTTCATCCAGGTGTCGTAGTACATCGCGATCTCGGATTCATCGTTGCTGGCGGCGTACCACTGCTTGGATTGCGTGGCGTCCGGGTCGTCGGCAAAGCACGCGAGCCACAGCGTGTCGTGCGGGAAGTTCAAGCGCGACAGGCGCGACGGAGGTCGGCCGCGCCCATTTTCCACCACTCCCGGCGCGTTGAACACGATCCCGTTGTCGACGTAGTGGATGTTGTGCCCGTCGCGGGGGCGCGCGGGGTCCTGGTAATACTTCGCGGTCGCGTAGCGGTCCTTGAGCCCGGCGTCGGGCTGGTCGACGCTGGCGTTGGGATCGACGAACGGCCTGATCGCAAAGGCCCAGCCGGGATTGCGCGGCTGGCGGGCCGACTCGCTCGAGCCCGACTCGCGCGGGATGTATTCCTTGTAGGCGCCCGCGTACATCTGCACTCCCAGCCCGATCTGGCGATGGTTGGACAGGCACGCCGCCATCCGCCCCGAGGCCCGCGCCTTGCCCAGCGCGGGGAGCAGAATCCCGATGAGGAGCGCGATGATCGCGATCACGACCAGAAGCTCGATCAGCGTGAAGGCCGGACGCGGATTGCAGCGACGATCACCCATCACGCCCTCCAGCCTACCACTTCGGCGGCGCCCCGGTCCATGCTGCTTCACCGCGCACGCGGAGAAATCTCGCCGCACCAAGGCCCCGTCGTCCCACGCCTGCCCAGTCCGCTCCGGTCCGCCCGCCGCCACCCGTCTACGGCTGGTAGTCCTTGTCGTCCCAGCGATCCAGCGTCATCAGGTCCTCGGCCTTGACGAACGAGCCGTGCCCGTCGAGAAACACGCCGTTGGCCCCCTGCCCGTGGCGTCGCGGCGCGATGCGCAGCTGCGTCGGCGTGCCGTTGATCTGGTTGGCCGCCCACACGTCGTACCACTGCGCGATGCTCATGTCGGTCGCGTTCTCGCGGTAGTAGTTCTTCCCGTCGGCGTCGTTCGGGTCGTCGGCGTAGCAGTTGAGGTACAACGTCGTGGTCGGGAACACGGCGCGGGTGAGCGGCATGGGGCCCTTGCGATCGGTGTCGATCTTCCCCGGCGCGTTGAACTTGAACCCGTTGTTGACGAAGTGGATGTTGTGCAGGTCCTTGGGACGCCCCGGATCGCGGTAGTACGCCGCCCCGCGGAACTGGTCGTTCGGGTCCTCCGCCGAGGAAACGTTGCCGTCGATGAAGGGGCGGAGCGCGACGGCCCATGGCAGCCGCTCGCGCGCCCGGCTGTCCCACCCCTCGCGGGGAATCCACTCTTTGTACTGATTCGCGTACATGACCAGCCCGGTGCCGATCTGACGCTGATTCGACAGGCATACCGCCGCCCGCCCCGCCTGGCGCGCCTTGCCCAGCGTCGGCAGGAGGATCGCGATCAGCAGCGCGATCACCGCGATGACGACCAGCAACTCGATCAATGTAAAACCGCGCCCGACGCGACCCATGCGGCACTCCAGCCCCGGTGAGCACCGGGCCACGGCCCGAGCATACCCGATGACACGCGGCCCACCAACACCGGCACGGGCGGCGAACGCCTGAAAATCGCAATGAAGATACAAACGTCCGCTGGCGCCGAGCCGAACCGGGCTACGCCTTGTAGCGCACGACGCCCTTGCCCTTGACGATCTCGCCGATGATCGTCGCGTCCTCGCCGAACTTCTTGAGTTGATCGCGCACGGACTCGGCGAAGGTCTTCTTCACGATCACGCAGTAGCCGATGCCGAGGTTGAAGACGCGCTCCATCTCCTCGTCGCTGATCCCGCCGTGCTTCTGCAGGAACTTGAAAACGGGCGGGATCTCCCACGTCGAGCGATCGATGAGGGCGTCACAGTTTCGCGGGAGGGCGCGCACGAGGTTCTCGCGCAGGCCGCTCCCGGTGATGTGGGCCATGCCCGTCACGACGTTCTTCACTTTGTAGCTGCGCTGCAGCTTCACGATGTTCGCGGCGTAGATCCGCGTGGGCGTGAGCAGCACCTGGCCGAGCGTGCGTGCGGGCTCTGCCTTCTTCGCGCGGCGGCCCTTCGGGCGGACGTTCAGCTCCGGCACGACCTCGGACAGGTCAAGCTCGGCGTGCTCGACCACCTTGCGGACGAGCGAATAGCCGTTGGAGTGGATGCCGCTGGAGGCCAATCCGATCACGACGTCGCCGGGCGTGACGCGCTCGGGGCTCATGGCGCGCTTGAGTTCGACGACGCCGACGCAGAAGCCCGCGAGGTCGAAATCACCCGGCGCGTAAAGGTCGGGCATCTCGGCCGTCTCGCCGCCGAGCAGGGCGCACCCCGACTGCCGGCACCCCTCGACCACGCCGCGGACCAGGTCGGTCAGCATCGACTTCTCGACCTTGGGCACGGCGATGTAATCGAGGAAGAAGAGCGGCTCCGCTCCTTGCACGATGAGGTCGTTGACGTTCATCGCGACCAGGTCGATGCCGACGGTGTCGTACACGCCGAGCATCTGCGCGAGCTTGACCTTGGTCCCCACGCCGTCGGCGCACGCGACCAGCACCGGCTCCTTGTAGTTGCGCGCAAAGAGCTTCTGGTTGTAGTCGAGGCGGAAGAGCCCCGCGAATCCGCCGGGGTTATCGATGACGCGCGGCCCGAAGGTGCGGCGCATCAGCGCGGGCAGGGAGTCGGTAAACGAGTCCTTCTCGTGCAGGCTGACGCCCGCGGAGGCGTACGACAGGCCGGCGGCGGCCCCGTTGGCATTTCGGGTGCTCATGCGCGAGAGAATAGGTCGGAACGAGCAATGGTGGGGGGTCGAGTTTGCCCCTGAGACAGCCTATTTCTGCTCCGGTGCCGCCATCTTCTTCCGCCACTCCGCCGCCTTGGCGTCGTAGCCCTTGCCCGGCTCGGCCTTGTCCCACGCCTCGTACAACTGCGCCAGCGACTTTGACATCTCGCCCGCGATCGGATGATCCGGCGGCAGGGCGCGCCCGATGATGTCGCGCGCCTCCAGCTGCGGCTTCTCCGCCTCCGCGAAACGCTCCAACGTAGGGCGTGGTGCCCGTGAGCAGCTCGTAGAGAATCACGCCGAGCGAGTAGACGTCGGTGCGCGTGTCGATGTCGAGGCTTCCCTCGGCCTGCTCCGGGCTCATGTAGTCGGGCGTGCCGATGAGCTGGCGATGCTCGGTGAAGAGTGTCTTGTCGGTGAGCTTGGCGGCGGTCGCCTTGGCGATGCCGAAGTCGATGATCTTGGCCGCGGGCTTGCCGTCCTGCGTGCTGACGAGGATGTTCGAGGGTTTGAGATCGCGGTGGATGATGCCCTTGGTGTGGGCGTGCTGGACGGCGGCGCACACCTGCGCGAACAGTTCGAGCCGATCGGGGATCGACAGGTTCTGCTTGTCGCAGTACTCAACGATCGGCTCGCCCTTGACCAGCTCCATCACGAAGTACGGCCTGCCGGTCTCGGTCGCGCCCGCGTCCAGCACGCGCGCGATCCCGGGGTGGTCCATGATCGCCAGTGCCTGGCGCTCCTGCTCGAAACGCGCCACCACCTGGCGCGTGTCCATACCCAGCTTGATGATCTTGAGCGCGACCTGACGCCGCACCGGCTGCTCCTGCTCCGCGAGGAACACCGAGCCGAACCCGCCCTCGCCCAGTTGCTGCAAGAGCTTGTACGCCCCGATCTTCTGCCCCGCCCGTTCGCGCAGGACATCGCCCGCGGTCGGCGCGGAGGTGTCGACGCCGCCGGTGTGCGGCGTGTCCAGCGTGGCGTCCGGATCGTGCGGGCGGTCGGGCATTTCCGCAGCCTACCGGAAATCGCTCGGGCGGCCCGCGGGGTCCAGCCCATGCGCCGCCCTCCCGCATATCCTTGGCAAGCGCCGGGTAGTCCCCGGCCAAAGACCCGCCCGAATCCCCGCGAGTATCACAGTCAGAATCGGAGTTCCCGATGCCCCGCACGCAGCTCTTCACGTCCGAGTCCGTTTCGATGGGCCACCCCGACAAGGTCGCCGACCAGATCTCCGACGCCATCCTCGACGCCATGCTCGTCGATGATCCCTACAGCCGCGTTGCGTGCGAAACCCTCGTTTGCACCGGCCTGGTCGTGGTCGCCGGCGAGATCACGACCAACACCTACGTCAGCATCCCCGACCTGGTCCGCGAGACCATCCGCGAAATCGGCTACACATCCGGCGACATGCGTTTCGACGCCGACAGTGCCGGCGTCATGGTCGCCATCAACAAGCAGTCCAACGACATCGCCATGGGCGTCGATCGCGAGGGCGCGGGCGACCAGGGCATGATGTTCGGCTATGCCTGCCGCGACACACCGGAACTCATGCCGCTCCCCATCCAGATCAGCCATCGCCTCGTCGAGCAGCAGTCCGTCGTCCGCCGCGAAAATCGCGTGCCCGGCCTGCGCCCCGACGCCAAGAGCCAGGTCACGATCGAGTACGAGAACGGCACGCCCAAGCGCGTCGACACCGTCGTCCTTTCGACCCAGCACGATGCGTCGTGGAACGATCGCCAGGAGCAGCTCAAACGCGAGATCGTCGACCACGTCATCAAGCCCGTGCTCAAGGAATGGTGGAACCCCGGCATCACCGTCCACGTCAATCCCACCGGACGCTTTGAGATCGGCGGGCCCCACGGCGACACCGGCCTCACCGGGCGCAAGATCATCGTCGATACCTACGGCGGAATGGGACGCCACGGCGGCGGCGCGTTCAGCGGCAAGGACCCCACCAAGGTCGATCGCTCGGCCGCGTACATGGCCCGATACATCGCCAAGAACGTCGTCGCGGCCGGCGTCGCCGATCGCTGCGAAATCCAGCTCTCCTACGCCATCGGCGTTGCCGAACCCACCAGCGTCTATGTCGATTGCTTCGGCACCGCCAAGGTCGACGAAGACAAGATCGCGAAAGCCGTGCGCGAGGTCTTCGGCCTCACGCCCCGCAAGATCATCGAGACCCTCCAACTCCGCAAGCCCATCTACAGCGCCACCGCCCGTCACGGCCACTTCGGGCGTCAACCGTTCGAGGGCCAGTACTTTGATCGCGTGAAGCGCGAGCACCGCGGGCCAAAGCTCGGGTTCTTCACATGGGAACGCACCGACAAGGCCGAGGCTCTCAAGGGCACGCTGAAATAGCGTGATCGCTACGGCCGCGCGGTAACTCCGGTGGTTCCGACCTTCGCACCGATCCAGCCGTCCATCCGGCTCAGTCGCCCCGTGATGCGGATTCCAGCCCGAATCCGTATCAGGTTCCGTTCAACCACACCGCGACTCCGCGATCGTTCCTAGATCCCCGCGCTGTTCTTATCCTTTACCTTCATGTCCTCATCAAACGTCACGGAGATCTCCTTCCGCCCCGCCGCCCTCCACACATAGGTCTTCGTCTTGGTCGCGGTCGTCGATCCCACCGTCCCGCCCGCCCCGATCGACATCCCCGCGTTCGCCTGTTCCTCGCCCTTCCCGCCCAGGATCGACTCCACCTCGCCCAGCGTCATCCCCTTCTGAATCTGGTCATATGTGCCCTGGCTGATCGCCGCGTCGCACGCCGCGAGCACAAGCACCAGCGCCAGCAAGGGGAGCATCGCAACGCGGCCGAAGATCGTCATGAGTTCTCTCCAGGGTTCAGCACAGCCTACCCGTCATCTCCGCGGCACACAAGCGCCGCCGTGCCACCGATGTCGGCTCGGCGACATCGGTGCGCTTCGTGTCCGTGCTCTTCTCGCACCTTCGTGCCACCGATGTCGGCTCGGCGACATCGGTGCTCTTCGCGTCCGTGCTCTTCTCGCGCCTTCGTGCCACCGATGTCGGCTCGGCGACATCGGTGCGCTTCGTGTCCGTGCTCTTCTCGCGCCTTCGTGCCACCGATGTCGGCTCGGCGACATCGGTGCGCTTCGTGTCCGTGCTCTTCTCGCGCCTTCGTGCCACCGATGTCGGCTCGGCGACATCGGTGCTCTTGGGTGGCCCGGATGTCCCCGCCGTGCTCCTTTCTTGGCACTCTCCGGCGGACGCCCCCGAAACCGCCCTACGCCCCCGCCATCTCGCCCGTCCCGTCATCCTGCCGTCCGACGCTCGTCACCACCAGACCCTGCGTCTTCGGGTGTGTGTGCAGCGTGCGATAGCGGTGCGCGAAGAAGTGGGGGTCCTTCTTGAACTCGGCGCACAAGGCCTTGTGATACTTCCGCCCGCACTCCGGGCACACGCCGATCTCGACCAGCCCCGCCAGCGAATACCCGCAGTGGATGCAGAAATCGTCGCTCCGCGCCCCGACCCCCTTGCGGGCCGCCGCGATCACGATCGTGATGATCACGCCGATCGCCACGATCCAGAGCTTCACGAACTGCCCCGCCATCGCCGCCGTCTGCGCCCCAGGATGCAAAAACCAGATTAACGGCACCCCGACAATGAACGCCACGAGCGGCCCGATCACCAGCCACTTCCATCCGATCGACCTGGCAATGAAACCCGATCCCGGCCGCCAGAACGGCACCTCCTCCTTCTCGAACATCGTCACAAAGTCCGGCGTCACGCCCCCCTCCGACCTCGGCATCTCCGCCACGCTCGCGTGAACCTTCGCCGGCACGACCGGCACCCGCGTCGTCAGCGGATTCCCCTTCAATTCGCCCCCATCTTCGCCCGCCATCGTCGCTCCCCTCTTCCAAGGCACCGCTCGCTCATACCAGGCGGCTTCGCTCCCTGCTCCGATACGACGCCCCGAAGTCCCGGTTCTCGTAAGGCCCGCGGGGTGTGCTCGCCTGGCTCCCAACTATCAACATGGTAATCTACATCCACGCTCAGGAGCCCGATATGCCCATCCCCGTCACCACCACCTTCACCATCGCCGGCCATCGCATCAAGGAATATCGCGGCGTCGTCCGAGGCATCATCGTCCGATCGCCCACCATCTCCCAGGGAATCCTCGGCGGCCTGAAATCCGTCATCGGCGGACGCATCGGCGCGTACACCGAAATGTGCGAGCAGGCACGCCAACAGGCCTACGAGCTCATGATCGATCACGCCCGCGCCGTCGGCGCCAACGCCATCCTCGGCTTCGCCTACGACGCCTCCGAACTCGGCGGTGCGTCCAAGGCCACCGAAGTCCTCTGCTACGGCACCGCCGTCGTCATCGAGCCCGACACCAGCGCCGCGTAATCGACACGTCCATCGTGCCACGGACCCGCCTTCGTGCCCGTGTCCTTCCGGCGTGCCACCGATGTCGGCTTGGCGACATCAGTGCGCTTCGCGTCCGTGCTCTTTTCGCGCCTTCGTGCCGCCAATGTCGGCCCGGCGATATCGGTGCGCTTCGCCTCGCGTGGCCCGGCGGTACCGACGGCTCTTCTTCTTCGCTGTCTCCGCGCCGAATCGCCTCCGCAACCCCGCTCACCCCAGCGACTCTTCGTCCTCATCCGCGTTCATCGCCCGCGGCAGCGAATAGCTCTCCGTGAACCACTTGTTCAGGTCCGCCAGCTTCGCCCGATCATCCGCAAACGGATACGTCGCCGCCGTCGGCGAAACCCACACCCGCGTCGTCGGGCAACGCACCGGGTCACGCTCCACGAACGCCGCAAACGCCGCCCGATCGCTCCACGACTCCGGCACGCCCATCGTGATCGACCGCGAAGTCGCCGAATCATGGGCGATGCTGATCGTCAGGCACTGATCCGGGGCCGCCAGCGCCGCGCCGATCCGCTCGGGCCACTCGACCAGCATGATCGCGCGCGGATCCCCCGTGTATCGGTCCCAGCCCAGCGCCTCCAGGTCGTCGGGCGAGCGCAGCCGATACGCGTCGACATGCACCAGCTTCGCCCGCGCCCCGTCATACTCGTTGATCATCACAAACGTCGGGCTGTTCACCAGCCCCGGATCGCACCCCATCGCTGCGGCCACGCCACGCACCAGCGTTGTCTTCCCCGCGCCCAACTCGCCGACCAGGCGAACGCAATCGCCGGGCCTGACCAGGTCCGCGACCGCGCGGGCGATCGCCTCGGTCGCGCCGGTCTCCGGGCTGTGGCGACGAATCGTGGGCACGGCCCCAGTATACGGACACGCCCCTCCGCCGCACACCCCCCTCCCGACTCCCCATTCCCCACTCCTCTCTTCTCCTCTCTTTTCCTCTCTTCTCCTTTCCTCGCCTCTCTTTCTCTGTGTCCTCTGCGCCCTCTGCGTTGAAACCTCTTTTCTTCCCCCTTTCTCTCTTCTCTGTGTTCCCTCTGTGCTTCGGTGCCTCTGTGGTGAGGCAGCGTGCCCGTCCTACGTTCGCCGCCTCTCCTCTTCCCGTTCCCCTCCCCGCCGCGCCCTCCGCGTTGAAGCCTCTTCTCTTCCCCCTTTCTCTCTTCTCTGTGTTCCCTCTGTGCTTCGGCGCCTCTGTGGTGAAGCATCGCGCCCGTCCTACGTTCGCCGCCTCTCTACTCCCCATTCCCCTCCCCTCCGCGCCCTCTGCGTTGAAACCTCTTTTCTTCCCCCTTTCTCTCTTCTCTGTGTTCCCTCTGTGCTTCGGTGCCTCTGTGGTGAGGGCCGCACTCGATTCGCATCGGCCACCGGACCCAAGCGGTCTTCCGCATTCCTCTCCCCTCCGCGGCCTCTGCGTCCTCCGCGTTGAAACCACTTCCCTTCCCTACTCCCGCTCCTCCACGGTTAGTCCCCGCTTACAACCACTTTCGTGCGCACCAAAGTGTCCGTCTTTTTCCCCTCTTTTCAGATTCCCGAAAAAAATCTTCGCGCGCCTTCTCCCCGCG
>JADYYE010000323.1 GCA_020853815.1 Phycisphaerales bacterium | reverse complement strand
GTCTGTTCTGGTTTAGTTATTCCCCGACAGTCCGCTATCGGTGCATAGCTTTAGTAGGCACTGAAATCCTGACTGGCAGCAGTGAGTCGAAACTTTTAGTTGCCGCCTAGGCCATTGAACTTCCGCTTCGGCCGAGTTCGAGACATTCATATCCTTGCAATTGGCCGAGGCTGAAGCTTGCATTTGGCCGCGATGCCCGCTGACCGCATCTATCCCCGATTTGCCGAGCCCGGCCCGTTGCCTTCGCGGAATTAGATCAGCGCCTCGATCCCCTTGCGGTCAAGCAGGTTGAGCAGCTTGAGGGAGGGGCCGCCCATTCGATTGGTCCGGATTTGGCTCATTCGCCAAGCCCTGCAATGAAAAAACATCCGACAAAATAATACGTTGCCAACGAAGCATCGAGCTATTTGGCTCAAGCCAGCCAATCCATTGGCCCGATTGCAGCACATTTGAGCCAAACGAAGCGGCTCATTCTCCAGCCGCTAGCCGGTAGCGAGCGGCGAGCCACTTGTAAAATAACTACAATGTAATTACACTATTTTTCCGATGAGCGAACTGCATTTCGAGTGGGACCCGCGGAAGGCTGCCGTCAATCTCAAGAAGCACGGCGTGAGTTTCGAGGAGGCGAAATCCGCCTTCCTCGATGAGCGTGCAAAACTGATAGACGATCCTGACCATTCCGAAGGCGAGGACCGTTTCGTCCTGCTCGGCCTCAGTTCTGCGCTAAGAATCCTGGTCGTCTGCCATTGCTATCGAAGTGACGATGGAGCCATCCGAATCATCTCGGCACGCAAGGCGACCGCCAGGGAAAGGAAATCCTACGATTGAAGGTGCCCCATGAGAAAAGAATACGACTTCTCCGCCGCCAGAAAGAACCCCTACGCTTCCCTATTGAAGAAGCAGATCACCATTCGCCTGGACGAGGAATCGATCAACTACTTCAAGGCGATTTCCGAGCAGGTCGGCATTCCGTACCAAAGCCTCATCAACCTGTACCTGCGCGACTGCGCGGCGTCGCACCGCAAGCTGAACCTGAACTGGAAATAGGCCTTCGCGTTGCACGGCGCGAAAAGTCAGTCTGCGTGGTACGGCGTTTCCCCTCACCCCAGCCCTCTCCCCGCAAGCGGGGAGAGGGAGTCAGGCTAAGGGATAACCCCTAGCCCCCACTGGAATGATCCGGATTCCGCGCCTGGGCGGAGT
>JADYYE010000170.1 GCA_020853815.1 Phycisphaerales bacterium | reverse complement strand
TCTCGATAATGAACGGCAGGTCATTGAACGCATCAAAGAGCAAAACCCTGAATGGTCAGAACGGGATGGCGCCTGCAGCCGTTGCGTGGATTATTATCATACCGAGCTGGTAATGCAGCAAAGAATATTACCGGAAGTTGGCCCGCATTTTCCCGTAAAGTCAGCCGATGATTTTATTATACTTCCAACAGGTTTACGGTTAAATGCCGATCCGCGATTTACCGGCAAAGGCGTAACGATTTGTTTTATTGACAGCGGCTTTTATCCCCACCCTGATCTCACCACACATAAAAATAGAATCAAAGTTTTTGTAGATATTCCCAATAATCAGACTCTAAAAACCCCTCCTTCGGAGGGGCTTGGGGAGGCATGGCACGGCACCATGACCTCCGTCGTTTGCGCCGGTGATGGTTATCTCAGCAAAGGTTTATACAAAGGCATTGCCAGCGATGCAGAACTCGTATTGCTGAAAGTTTCTAAAGCCCCTTCTTTGGAGGGGTTTGGGGAGGCCATTGTAAAAGCATTGCACTGGATTTTACAACATCACCGTGAATACGGAATCCGCATTGTCAATATCAGCCTGGGCGATGATAGTGCCTTATCATATAAACAAAGCGACGTGGACCGTTATTCCGAACTATTAATTGCTGAAGGCATCACAGTAGTAGCTGCCGCAGGTAATGATGAAAACGGTGTGATCAGGGCGCCGGCTAATTCACTCAATGTAATTGCAGTTGGTGGTATTGATGATAATAATCAACTGCAGGAACCCGTCAGCCGGTTGTATCATTCTACCTACGGCAAAACAGCAGATGAACTGATGAAGCCCGAGCTGCTTGCCCCTGCTATCTGGATCGCTGCACCTATACTGCCGCAAACCAATGAGCAGCATGAATCAGAGCTTCTGCATGATTTGCTGCAAATGCCCAATGAAAAATTGCCCGCAATAGTTGAAAAAATCAAAGACCGGCTTCCGTTTATTCATTCAACTTTGCATACAGGCAATGTTGTGCAGATCAAAGAAGCTATTCATCAGCGCATACAGCAATGCAAGTACATTTCGCCGCATTACATGCATGTTGACGGCACTTCATTTGCTGCACCCATTGTATGTTCCGTCATTGCGCAATTGCTTGAAATTAATCCGGCACTTACACCGGCCATGGTCCGTTCCCTTCTTTTCAGTACGGCCAAACGAATTGGCCACCTGCCGGCTGTGCGGCAGGGCTATGGTATAGTGCAGGCGAAAAGGGCTGTTCTTAAAATTCTAAACAGGGAAAATATGACTGCACCGGAAATATCGCCGCTTATCAACAGCCGGCAAAAAACAATCAGCTTTTATATTCAGCATGATTGCGCTTCGCAAATATCACTGGCCGGTTCATTCAATCATTGGGCGCAGGATGTATTGCTGCTTGAGCCAGGTCGCAATGGCGTATGGAAAATTGAAATACCGATGTTACCCGCCGGCAAGTATCAATATAAATTTTTTGTTGATGACCGGTCATGGATCGAAGACGTAAATAATCCTTACCGTGAACCGGATGGTTTCAGCGGGTTCAACAGTATATTAATAATCGAAAATTAAAATGAGCATTGTTTATATATTCTTAATCACCGCGGTGGTGTACCTGGCAGCGGGTTTGGTATTCGCCATTCCTTTCGTTATAAAAGGAGTTGACAAAATTGATGAAGGTGCACATGGATCAAAATGGGGTTTTCGGATCATCATCATTCCGGGCACGATGGTGTTTTGGCCATTGCTGCTGAAGAAGTGGATGAAGGCAATAAGAGAATGAATAATTATGTAGCCGGCTGCAGAATTTCTATTGAGCTTTCGTTGCGTCGCACTCTTGTAGGTTCTGTCCGCTACTGAGCAAAAAAGCCTTCCCAAGCCCCTCCGAAGGAGGGGTTTCCAGATCGTTTAAATCATGAGGTGTTGAGTTGATTCGCAGCATTAGAGCTAAATGTGATGATATGATTTCGTTGAAAAAAATTAAAACCAAAAAATTGAATCTTGTAGTATAGGATTTTATTTATGATAAGTTAATCGATTCAATAACATTTTAAATTCCCCTTCAGGGGATAGGGGCATGATAAAGCCATTACGAAAAAGACATTTACAAACCTGGATAGCAATCGCTGTATTGTTACCTGCTGGAATTATTTTTTCCTGGCTCGTCATTCCCAATCATGCTCCGGTAAAAATAGTGAAAGCATCCGCCATTGAATTATTACCAATTGTGCAGGCAAAAAAAGAAACCAATCAATACTGCATCAGCATTCGTTCAACTGCCGATAAAACAAGTTGGCAACTTGAATGGAAAAACAAACTGGCATTGAAGGTGCCTTCGGCGGTGATATATAAAGCCCCCCTAAATCCCCCACAAGGGGGGACTTTTGGTTCGTTTAAACCAGAAAGTGCTGAATTGATTGGAAGAATAGAAGCGAGAGGTGATTATCTATTTTCATTAAGAATGGATTCGATTCAAAATAAAGAGCTGAACCTTGTAGTATATGATTTCATTCATGAAAAAATTATTGATAAAATAAACTTTAATAATCCCTCCCCCGATGGGGAGGTTAGGAGGGGGCCATGAGTGCATCTTATTCCGCCGTAGGCTGGAACCGGCAAAAGAAAATATATGATTGGCTGATAGCAGGTTTTTGCATCGGTTATCTTGGCTTATTTATTTCATTAACACTGCTCTTCAATGAGCAGGTTACTTTTGAAACATTGCTGATCCGCAGCACTTCTACCCTTGCAGTATTATTGCTGCATGTTATATTGGCTATTGGCCCCTTGTGCCGTCTCAAT
>JADYYE010000163.1 GCA_020853815.1 Phycisphaerales bacterium | reverse complement strand
TCCAGCACGCGATGAACCTGCGTCTCCAGGATGAGCAAGCCTTCTTTGCCGAGTATCAGAACGAGCCCCTGCCTGAGGTCGCGGCCGACGACGACCTGCTCAGTGCAGACCAGATCGCGGCCAAGGTCAGCGGGCACGCCCGCGGGGAACTCCCCATCGGTTGCACGCGCCTCACCATGTTCGTGGACGTGCAGGGGAAAGCCCTCTTCTACTTGGTCGCGGCGTGGGAGGACGACTTCACCGGCTACGTCATCGACTACGGCACCGAGCCCGACCAGAAGGCTCCGTATTTCACGCTGCGAGATGTGCGACGCACTCTCGCGGCGGCAACTCCCCGCGCGGGGGTTGAGGGCGCGATTTTCGCCGGGCTCGAGCGCCTCACCGAGGCGTACCTGGCCCGCGCATGGCGGCGCGACGACGGCGCGATGGTCCGCATCGACCGCTGCCTGATCGACGCCAACTGGGGTTCGTCCACTGACGTGGTCTACCAGTTCTGCCGCCAGTCACCCCACGCCGGTGTGCTCACGCCCAGCCACGGCAGGTATGTGGGCGCTTCGAGCATCCCGTTCTCGGAGTACAAGCGGAAGCGAGGGGATCGCGTGGGGCTCAATTGGCGCATCCCCGTGGTGACTGGGAAGCGGGCCGTCCGCCATGTGATCTTCGACACGAACTACTGGAAGTCGTTTGCGCACGCACGGCTCGGCGTTCCGATGGGCGATCCGGGATGCCTTTCGCTGTTCGGCAGCAAGCCGGAACCGCATCGCCTGCTCTCGGAGCACCTGACCAGCGAGTACCGGGTGAAGACCGAGGGGCGAGGCCGGACGGTGTACGAGTGGAAGCTCCGCGTCGAGGGCCTCGACAACCACTGGCTCGATTGCCTGGTGGGTTCCGCCGTCGCGGCGTCGATGCAGGGCGCGAATCTGTTCGGGACCGATCGTCTGGCCGTGGCGCGTCCTCGGGTCAAACTGTCCGAGCTTCGGGGAGGGCGACGCTGATGCCCAGACCCAAGCGAGACATGCCCGCCCAGGGAGGCCAGAAGGTCGGCCTGGTGTGCAGAGAGTGCGGGTGCCAGCACTTCCGTGTGGTGTACCTGAAGCGTCGCCCCGGCGGGATCGTGATGCGTCGGCGCGAGTGCCGCAACTGCGGGCGCTGGACGCTCACGCGCGAGACGCAGGTTTAGTTCGATCTATCGACCGACCTCGGCCCGCAGCCCGCCACATCGAGGCGCGTTCGCGTAGATGACTCATGGACGCACACGCCACTGCGTCGCGGAGCATCGATGCCGGACCCCATCCCAGATCTCGAACAAGCGATCCGCGACAACGCGGCTGGACCTGCCAAGGCGGCGGGTGATTCCGGCAGCGTCGAGCAGCATTCGCTGCGCGACCAGATCGAAGCGGATCGGTATCTCGCCTCCAAGCAGGTGGCAAAGACGCCCACAAGGTCATTGCGCCTGACGCGGCTCATCCCGCCCGGCGCGGATGGAGGCTGATGTTCGGACTGTTCCGCTCCAAATCGAACGGCCCTAAGCCCGTGGCACCTGGCAAGGGCGGTGTCATTCATCGGCTGATGCGCGCGGGCTTTGACTCCGCCGTCACCAACGATGGGAACCGCAAGCACTGGGCAGGCGCGGACGGTCTCAGCGCCGACGCAGCAGCGTCGCCCGAGGTGCGGCGGACCCTCCGCAATCGCGCCCGATACGAGGCCGCGAATAACTCCTATGCCAAAGGCATCGTGCTCACGCTCGCCAACGACGTGATCGGCACCGGCCCGCGTTTGCAGTTGCTGTCGGACGACGATGGTGGCAACGAGCGGATCGAGCAGGCGTTCATGGCGTGGGCGAAGGCCATCGGGCTCCCCGAGAAGCTCCGCACCATGCGTGCGTCCCGCGCTACCGACGGCGAAGTGTTCGCGGTACTTGTGAACAACCCGCGCTTGCCGACGCCCGTCAAACTCGACATCCGCTTGGTCGAGGCCGATCAGGTGACTACGCCGGACCTCTCGTTCTTCGATGCCAACGCCGTGGACGGCATCGTCTTCGACGACGTGGGCAACCCGTCGGAGTACCACATCCTCAGGGGCCATCCGGGCGACACCCGCACCGGCTTCATGGGCCTCGAATACGACCGCGTCCCCGCCGAAGCCGTCATCCATTACTTCCGTGCGGATCGCCCCGGCCAGAGCCGTGGCGTCCCGGACATCACGCCAGCCCTTCCGCTCTTCGCGCAGCTCCGCCGGTTCACGCTGGCCGTGCTCGGCGCTGCGGAAACCGCCGCCGACTTCGCGGGCATCCTCTACACCGACACCCCGGCCAGCGGCGAGGCAGAAAGCGTCGAGCCGATGGACACCATCGAACTCGAGGCCCGCTCGCTGCTCACGATGCCGGGCGGTTGGAAGATGGCGCAGGTTCAGGCGGAGCAGCCCGCGACCACCTACGCCGAGTTCAAACGCGAACTCCTCAACGAGATCGCCCGCTGCCTGAACATGCCGTTCAACGTCGCGGCGTGCAACTCGTCCGGGTACAACTACGCCAGCGGTCGTCTCGACCACCAGACCTACTTCAAGAGCATCCGCGTCGATCAGGACCAACTGG
>JADYYE010000162.1 GCA_020853815.1 Phycisphaerales bacterium | reverse complement strand
TCGTTGCTCCCCGTCCGCGTCTGCTGCGTGATCGGCTGCTGCAAGACGCTGGAGAAGACGGCCTGCTCGTTGTTGCTCACCAGGAGCTTGGGGTTGGAGAGCGAGCGTGTCTTGTTGA
Source organism: Phycisphaerales bacterium (assembly GCA_020853815.1). Taxonomy (GTDB): domain Bacteria; phylum Planctomycetota; class Phycisphaerae; order Phycisphaerales; family UBA1924; genus JABWBC01. Next base: position 13,102 of record JADYYE010000162.1, on the reverse strand, counting down.
TCGACTCCAAGGCCCGGATCAGCACGCCGAACTCGCCGGGGTTGAGCACGACGCCGCTGAAGCCTGCGGCCGAACCCACCGTACCCGTGGCGGGGCCGCCGCTCGAGAGGCCAAAGAGCGACGCGAGCTTGGTCGTGGCGTTCTCGATGCTCCCGATCTTCTCCAGCTCGACGCCCAGCGAGAGCGCCTCGGAGTCGTTGAGGCTCACCAGCATCGCATCGAGCATGAGCTGCGGCTGACGCACGTCGAGCGTCGCGATGAGCGACTCCAGCTGCGCCAGCATCCGCGGCTCGCCGATCGCGATGATCGCGTTGGTGGCGCGGTCGGCGGTGAGCGAGAGCCCGGATCGGGGGCCAGATGCGGCCGCCCCAGTGCGGAGCAAGGGGCCGCGACCAAAGCCTGAGTTGTTGCCGGTCGGGCCAACCTCACCCGCGCCGGAGGTAGAGGACGTGGCTGTGGTGCTGTTGCCGGCGGGCGAGCCGGAACCGCCGCTATTGCCTCCGCCGCGCGCGACATCTCCCGTCGCCGTCGGCAGTGGCTGGCGGTAGCTCGACTGGGCCGCCCCCGTGCGTACCTGATCGCGGGCCTGCTCGCGGTCGGGTCCGCTCCCATCGTCGCCCGGAGCTTCCAGCGCCCCGGCCGCGATCAACTGTTGCAGCGTCGCAAGCAGCTCATCCACGGGACGGTTCTTCACCGGGAATGACTTCACGGGCGTCGGGGCACGCTCCGCGGCATCCAGCCGGGCCATGAGCGCCTCGATCTTCTCGTGCTGCGACGCCGTCGCCGTCACGATCAGGCCGCCGGTCAGTTCATCCACCACCACGCGGAAGCGATCGTCCTTGTCGCTCGCGCCGCCTCCCGGGCCCCCTCCCGGGCCCGAGCCCCCGCCTCCGCCGTTCACCACCGCCTCGACCAGCTTCGACACGTCCCGGGCCGCAAAGAACCGCGGCGTGTAGGTCTGCGTCGTCGTCGCCTCGCGCTTGTCGATGGCCGTGATCAGCGAGCGCCAGGACTCCTCCGCCTCGGGCGGGCACACCAGCAGGATCGACCGCCCGTCGGGCCCGGCGACCAGGTCGCCCGCCAGCTTCCGCGTGCTCTGACTCTTGGGGCCCGTGAGCGATTGCAGCGTCGCGATCGCGCTCCCCGCGCTGATGTTGGTGAGCGCCACCTCGCGCAGCACCGTCGCGTCCGGCACGTCGAGCCGATCGAGCATCGCCAGCGCCTCGTCGACGCGGGGCGCCAGGTCGCTGATGATGAGATAGCTCGAATCGCCCAGGGCCGCCACGCTCCCGCCGGTCTTGGACAGGGCGCCCTTGATCGCCTCGACGAGCGTCTTGGGTGCCTGGTGCTTGGCCTTGACAACCTGCGTGACAAAGGCCGCGCCGCCCGAGTCGCCCGCGTCCTTGCTCACCCGCGCCAGCCCCGCCGCGGCCTCCATCTTCACCACGCTGATGACGGGGCTCCCGGGCGTTCGTACCGACGTGAAGCCGCGCGACGCCAGCACGAACGACAGGAACTCCGGAACGTCCTTGCGCGAAAGTCCCCCCGGCACGCGCAGCGTCACGCTCTGCTCGAGCTCCTGCGGGTTGTAGCTGTACGCCACGCCCGAGACTTCGCCCGCCAAGTCCACCAGCCGCGACAGCTTCATCGTGTCGGGAAGCGAAAGGTCGGGGGGCTGGGGGCCCAGAGTGTGCGAAGAGGATGCGGCGGGCTGGAACGCGAGTCCAATCGAACACGCGGCTATCGCGCTCGGCCAAGCGCCCGACGTGTCTATTCGGGCCGTCACGGGAACCCAGCCGATGCACAGCGCGGCCAGGACTGACGCGGATGATCGCACCTCGCGCAGATTGAATCGACGCCCGCAGATCTCGACGCGGCCAAGACAACCAGTGAAAAGCGTGGCGTCCATGATGACAGCCTACCCGGTTTTGACGGCCGCGCGAGCGCAAGTTGTCGAATGATCGAGGGATTCGGCGCGATCGCGTGTGTGGCGCAGCCGAATGCTGCGTACGGGTGTCATCCACCTCGCCGGTGTCCGTGAAGTCGGTGTCGCCATTCAGGTCTTCCTTGTCCCGCGCCCAGTCGCCCGTCTGGCTGAGCGTCCACTGCTGGTCACGCCACAACGTCGAGATGCTCGACCCGTTCCAGTGCCCCTCCTGGGTCCTGGTCAGGCGGTTGCGGCCGTCGATCGTGTACGACGCGTCGAAGACCCCGGGGTTGCTCCCGCCCCCGTAGTTCCGCTGCAGGTTGGCGTCGGTGTCGTGCAGGCCACCGGAGCTGGAGTAGGAGAAGCCAATCTCGTACCCGTCGGTCGAATTGCCCATGAGATTCTGGAGCGTGTGCCGGAGGGTATTGCGGCCGCCGGTGGCTTGTCCGTCCCGCGCCTGTCGATACGCTCTGCATGCGGCTCCCCTTGATGAATGTGAGTCACTACAAATCCACCTTCCTGCGGGAGAGCGGTATCTACAAATGTGCGCATCGATCAGAACGTTACTCTTTCAGGCTGCTAGCCCCGGACGATCCGTCAAATAGAACGCAAGACGAATCCGAATTCGACCGATGTCAATACATATACAACCACTTCATCATTCCACTTGCACATAGCCGATCTGATTTATTCTAAAGACCAGATCCGCACTCCGGGCACACGAGCTGCTTCTTCTCGACACAGTACCCACATCGCACACATCGCCCATGTTGTAAACGCCAAAGGCCTCTCGCAGTGTGACAGCATCGCACCCCGCAAAACATGGCAATAATGGCAAGTGTCGCGGCCAGAACATAATAAAAACATATTTCTAAGTTGCTCAAAAATAACTGATCCGCCCACACGAATTCGATATTGCAGACACCCGGGTCGGAGTCGCTGATCATGCGTCGAACTGGCATGGATTCAAAAATGCCAGGCAGGGCATACCGTAACTCCTCACCGCCACTACGCCAATCAGTGCTCGCACTGCCCATAGCTCTTATGCAAACAAGATCGCTTTGACGCGGACACACGAACCATGCGGCAATCGCGTTGGTTCTAGGTGTCAATACACGATAAATCCTAACCAAGTACAGAGGTTTCGAATCACCATAATCGGTACGAAGGAGGTCGCGAAACAGCGACCCCCCCGGAGTGCGAACGACCACAAAATTGGAGACCTCCCATTTGCCGCCGAGCTGTCTCGACCACGCGATTTTGGTGCCTCCTCGAATACAGAGCCAGGATGCCAACGTCAGAACGACTATGATGATCGACAATGCCAGAAGCTTGAGTATCAAATTATGCACTGTCATTGAATGTCAATCCTAAGTACCAGAAGTATTATCCTTAGTGACGTATCTGGTTTGCTCAGTCGGCGGCTTTGTTTGCCAGTCACCCGGACAACAACAATGCCAATACCCAGTACCTACTACCGTGTCGCCAGTGTCGTATACTATCCCACCGGCAATTTTGTCACTATAGATATTTGCTGAAAAGCCGGCATTGAACACTCCATTGCCAACATTGACCTGTCCGCCCACCGAGCCGCCAATCGACTTGTCGACGAACTTCGCTCGGTATCGCATCGTGATCTTCTTTAGCCACCAGTACATTGAATCTGTTTCAATATCTAAGAAGATTCCATGATACAACATCGGACCAGAGGTGCTAATATTGTCGGTTTCCCACGTCGAGCCGTTATCCTTTGTGAAATCGATATGTTCTCCATCTGGAGTGCATTTCAAGGTGCCGCTTGGACGCAGATCTGAATAATCGACCACGTCACGGTTCTTCTTCCCCATGATGTGAGAATAAAACGTGAGCTTGTCGTGCAGAATATCGATATCGAGAGAGGCCGACAAGCCGGTTGCAACCGCGTAACGATCCTCGGTCATCGCGTCTCCCTTGGCGTCTCTTGTGATGACATCGCCGATCTTAAAGATCCAATGCCATACAGACGGACGAATGATCTCGCCATCCGAGTTGACGAGACATGGAGTTGGCTTATCTCCATTAGGGCAACTGGAAGCAGAAAGTCCGAACACGTCACGTAGCAAGTGAGGCAGGCCGCCCAAATACTCGACCAAGGAAACTCCATCCACATACCCTGCCGGATCTCTCCTCAACCATCTTCCGAGGCCCGCGTCGTAGACGCGGTTTCGGACGTGGTAGATCGCGCGTGATGCGCCCACGAAGGTGGGGTCGTACTGGTACCCGGCGTAGCCGATCCTGCTCGCCACGCTCGACGCCGACAGCGTGAAGCGGCCGGCGGTGCTTGGCGCATCCCACCAGGCGCTGAAGAGGTCGTAGTCGTCCTCGTCCACGTCCCCGTCGAAGTCCACGTCCGCTTCGGCCCTGGTGTTGTCGAAGTCGTCGCCGTAGTCGTCCGAGTCCGTGCCGTTCACGAACCCGTCGCGGTTGTAGTCGCCCGGGTCGATCCTGAAGGGGATGCCGTAGGAGGTGTACTTCACCCACTCCTTCACGATCCCCGCGTCGGAGAGCACGGCACTCACGTCCGCCCGCCAGTTCTGCACGTAGTAGATTCTCTCTTCCAGCACGCCGTCCGCCGAACTGGTCCAGCTCGTGTTGGCGTCCCGGTTGCGCAGGATCACGCTGTCGATGTAGCTCGAGCCGCCTCTGCCGTTGGGCCCCGCGTTGTGGTACGCGAAGAGCTCCTTGGGGCTGGTGTCGCTGCCTCGGAAGGTCGCCACGATCCGCCAGCGATCGTCCATGGCGAAGCTGTACCACGGGTCGCTGCCGTCCACGTCGACGTCCGTGTCGGCGTCGTAGTGCCAGCCGATCCGCATGTTCAGCCCGTTGTACGTGTACTCGGCGACCACGGTGTTGCTCTGGTTCTTGACCGTCTTGAGCCTCCCGAAGGCATCATACACGAACTTGTAGTCCTTGCCGTCATCCGTCAGGTTCCCCACCTCGTCGTGGGTCAGCGTGTAGTTCACGCTCGCGTTGCTGTCCGTGTCCCTGGTTAGCAGTTCGTTCGCGGCGTTGTGCGTACGGGTGTCGTCCACCTCGCCGGTGTCCGTGAAGTCGGTGTCGCCATTCAGGTCTTCCTTGTCCCGCGCCCAGTTCCCGGTCTGGGAGAGCGTCCACTGCTGGTCACGCCACAACGTCGAGATGCTCGACCCGTTCCAGTGCCCTTCCTGCGCCCGCGTCAGCCGGTTGCGGCTGTCGATCGTGTACGACGCGTCGAAGACCCCGGGGTTGCTCCCGCCCCCGTAGTTCCGCTGCAGGTTGTCCACCTGCCGCGTGATGTTGCCCGACTCGTCGAAGGTGATGTCGGTCGAGTAGAGATCACTCCCTCCGTCCTTGGTCCAGCGGTCCTTCACGATCCGGTTGAAGCGGTCCAGCCGGTCGTAGTTGGCCGTGCCGCTGCCGTACCTGGCGCTCGTCAAGCCCGCGCGGGTCGACTATGTGTATCACGGCGACCTCACCAAGATGCTCGGGAGCGCCGTGGATACGTCCGCGCTGGGACAGCTCTACGACGATCTGGTGCTGGTCGCGCAGCGAACGGGTGTGCATCTCCCGATGTCGGTCGACGCGCGCGAAGGGATCGGCGATTCCGAGATTGGCCACAGCACACGGGTCACCCATTACCGCTATGCCTTCGTTCCCAACCCGGAAGACCCCGGCGAAAGTTCCGTGCAGATCAAGGGGGTCTATGGGCCGGCGCAGATCGATGCGTTTGTCCGCGACGACTGGGGGATCGTCGGTCAGAGCGGGCTGTCGTTGTGGCAGCGCGGCTTCCAACTCATGCCGGATTGGGCGGCCGGCGCGCTGTACCACGACGCCGCGGCGTTGGCGCTGGCGACAATGAATGACACCGAGCTCATCGAACCGCTGCGTGGCGCCGGGCAGGGCGCGGGGCCTCTGAAGGTCTGGCAGGCCGCCGATCGCTGGACCACCTACCACGGGCACGCCCGCACCGTGCCACCGTCGGGCGACGGATCGATCGGGAGCAGCGAACCGAGCCATCTTGGCCGACCCCGGAGCGAATTCTCTCGTCCGGGGATCGGCGGCCCAACCCTCCGGCGCGACTTCTCGTATGCGACCGAGGCCGAGGACCTGGAAGATTCCGTGCTCGTGAAGCGCAAGTGCCAGACTTGGCCGAGCAACCAGCAATCCGTCTTCAGCCTGGTCCACGGCTATCGACTGCGCGGGAGCGTCCAGCAGGTCAGGGAGTGGACGCGGACAACGAGCGACCCGGCCCCCACGGATGACCCGTGGAGCGGCGAATCGTGGGTGCTCCGCCGCCGGACCACGACCCGATCCGAAGAACGAGAGTTGTTTGCGTTCGCGTATCAGTACAGCAAGGCCGACGGCACAGCGCTTGGCCTCAAGTCGCTCGTCAGCGCCGTGCCGTTCACGGTCGCAGAGTTGATCGAAGACCTCGACCCGGATACAGGGGAGCGGCGACGGAGTTGGCTCACGGTTCACGAGTTCGATGAGTACAACCGTCCGTCGCGCACGCTCGATCCCGGTGCTTTCACCGCCGAGTATCCTCCCGAAGATGCGCCGCTGGCGCAGGTCGTGAAGCTCCGACTGCTGAACTGGAAGACGTTTGTGGCCGAGCACTCCGATGCTTCGCACCGGGGCTCGATCCAGAGCACGACGTACCAAGATCAGGTGGGTCCGACGGCGGCCTTTTCGAACCTGTTGCGGAAGGGGGGCCCGATCGATGTCGCGGGCGCGAGCACGCACTATGAGATGAACTATCCGAGCACCCTTCGGGCTCAGAAGAAGTTCGTGGGAAATACCACCGGCGGGTCGTTGGTCGAGTATCAGGTCCACCCCGGGGACCTCAAGTACTTCGGCGGCTTCAAGAATGGCAACGAGGTTTTCGGGCGGCCGGACCTCATCGACGCCGTTCACCGCTCGCGCACGGGCGAGGATGTCTCTCCCATTCAGGCGGATCAGTTCGAGTCCGTCAATTTCGGTTACACCCTCAAGAACCGCGCGAACGAGTTGGGCTACCCCGCGCTCACCATGGTTTCCAGAGCGATAGAGCGCGAGCCTGAGAGCGAGAACGGTCCGCCGAGTTCGGGCGCCGTGACAACATCGTCGTATCTCGACATACTGGGCCGTGAGCGATTCCGCGTCGGCCCCGATGGTGTCGCGGTGGCGTTTGAATACGGTGTGCACGGGCCCGACCTCAACGGGCGCGCCGAGCGGGTCCACCAGCATGTCACGCTGACCGACGCGAACGGCGACGGAGCGCCCGACACATTCGAGGCGATCTCATGGGACTCCGGCGTGGGCACCCTCGCGGTTTCCGCGCTCTACGACGTCTCGGGGCATCTGCTCCGATCTGTCGACGCGGATGGCGTGGAGAGCACCCGCGCCTACGAAATCCGGGCGTACGTCGATCCGTTTAATGAAATGCTCCCGCCGATTCCGACCGTGTCGGTCGCGTCCTTTCCACCCCTGGCCGGGCCCGGCGAACGCGCCGGGCCGATCTCGGTGTCGTATGTCGACAGCGCGGGCCGGGCGTTTCGTTCCAGTTCGTTTGCGCCCGCGAACATCGCGGCCAACGAGGATGGGATTGTGACAGGATGGACCCTGGGGCAGGAAGTCAGTCGTCGCCAAACCGGCTACTACCTGTCCGGCGCGGTCGAACAAGAACAGAGCTATCCATTCGCGTCGGTGGGCGGCGTTTTCCCGGGCGCTATTCCGATTCAAGAGAACGACCGTTCGGCGCCCGTGGTTGCGTATTGCGTATACGACGGTGACGCCAGTCCAATCTGGTCGATGGACGCCGCGGGCAACACCGAGAAGATCGAATACGACGCCCGGTCCCGGCCCATCCGGGCCTATCTGGGTGTCGATGGTGTTCCCGAGCAACTCGTCGAATCAAGGTTTTACGACGGCGAGGACTCCGATCGACTCGGGATCGGCAACGGCCTGCTGACCCGCGTTGAGTCGTACATCGGTTCGGATCAATCATCTCAGCACACGCGGATCTCTCGCCTTTGGTATGACAACCGCGACCGGCTCTCGTTGCAGGGGCAGCTCTATCCGAATGGCAGCGCGGTCACCCCGTACTCGGTGTCCGTCCTTGACAATCTCGACCGTCCTGTACTGACCGCCAGCTTCAGCGCGGCGGTTGTTCCGCCGGAAGGCACAAGGTTTGGTATCGGTGAACAAGAACTCATCCAGGACACGAGTGCGGTGAACCTCCGCCGAACGCGCTTCAGCCAACGCGGCGAGGTCTATCGCGAGGAGTCGTTGATCGGACGCGATGGCCAGCCCCAATGGCAGCGCACGGACCATTGGCTTGACTCCGCGGGCCGCGAGCTGGCGACGACGAGCTTCGGTGCCGCGAGCGTCAAGCATCAGTTTGATCCGCACGGGCGTGTCGCGCGTCAACTGACGAGCGCCGGCACCCCGACGACGTTTGCGGATGCGACCAACCCCGCGAAGGGCTTCGTGCTCGAGGAGACGATCACCGATTACCTGCCGCAGAAGACTCTCCCGGCACGGGTGACGCTCCGCCAACGAACGCACACCTCGGTGCCGACCTCCGGCACGCTCGCGGACGAACCGATCGGCGCGGACCCGCTGAAGGGCGTCACGACCTACAGCGCAACCGCCTACGACTCGGCCGCCCGCCCCGTGGCGGCGATCAACTACGGCACATTTGCGGGCCCGACGGTCGAAGGATTCACATCGGTCAGCGTTTCGGCCGCGCCGCCAATCGTCCCGTTCGGCCAGGGCACGAGCGTGAACGCGCCGCTCCCGACGGTCTTGGGTGACAACGCCATCGTCACCCGCACCGGATACGACTCGCGCGGCCGGGCGAGCGTGGTGTCGCGCTGGCTCGAGATCGACAATGCCGGTGTTCCCACGAAGCAAGAGGCGACGCGAACCCTGTCGGACTCTCTCGGGCGCGTGTATGCCACGATCGAGAACGACAGCAACCCCGCCGGAGCTTCGCCCGTCTCGGTCACATGGACAGCGCAGGGCGGCGGGCGCTGGTCCGCGAGCGGCATGAGCCAGCCCGCTTCGGACCAGAACCGTGTGACCACCAAGGTGTACGACAACGCGGGACTGGTGGTGAAGCACATCGCGCACCAACGGGCGACATCGGGCGGTGAGGGTGTGCAGGTTACCGCGTTCCGCTACCAGTGGGACCAGGCACTCGATGCTGCCTCCAGCCTGCTCGCGTCGAACAGCTTCCTGCATGAGATCCGCTATCCCGCGACGAGCGGAGCCTCGATCGGTGAAGCGAGCACCAATCCGATCGATCGCGTTCACTATTCCTACAACGCCTTGGGCGAGCAGATCGCGGTTCAAGATCAGAACGGCACCATCCGCGATTTCATGCGAGATAACGCCGGCCGGATGATCGCGGATCGGGTTCGTGTGTTCGGTGCGACCGCGGCGTCACCGGGCGATTCGCATCAGGCGGCGAGCGTCGATCGCGCGGTCTCACAGATCATCACCAAGCACGACGACTTTGGTCGGGTCGCGGGCGTGGTCTCGTGTTTCCACCCCGCCGGGGAGGAGTATGACCCTGCACTGAACCTCGACCCCAACCTCTCGCTGTCGCTCCTGCTCCAGAGTGACCTCGTTCACAACTTCGTGACGTATCAGTACGACGGTCTCCTCGGACAGGTCACCTCGTTCCGCCAGTCGTCTGACGGCAAGTTGCCCGCGGAAGGCTCCGGGCCGAACTATCGCGAGGTCGGGATCACCTATGAGCGAATGTCGGGCGCGGCGGGCGCTTCATGGCGCACGGCAAAGGTGAAGCACCCCGATTCGACGTTCTCCGACTCCTCCGATGACACGGGGCTGGTGTTCAATTACGAAGGACATCCGGTCGACGCCGCGATCAATCGCGCCTGGGGGCTCTCGCTTTCGAACGGCGCCTCCGCGCAGGAACTCGTGCGCTATGCGCGCCTCGGGGCTTCGACGATCGCCGTCACCGATTTCCGCCAGATCGGGGTGCAGCTTGATCGCTCGGTCGCCGCCGATCTCACTCGCGACTATGACCCCTCCGGCGGCTCGGTGGAACACAGCCGCTACGGCGGTTGGGATCGCTACGGCCGGCTCCTCCGCAACAGCTGGGTCAGGTCCGACTTCGGCGTCGGTGGACGAAAGCCGATCTGGCAGGAGCTCTACGCGCACGATGCGCTCTCGCGGCGGACATCTCGCGACGAATCCCGCGGCAACTACGGCTATCTCGACGAAGACTGGCGTGTCACCTACGACGGCCTGGACCGCGTGACGAAGACCGAGCGCGGGCGAACGGGCGTCGACGGCGTGCTCGTCTTGCCGACCACCGGACTCCCGGTCAAGCAGTGGACGCTCGATGAACTCGGCAACTGGACGGGCGTGCTCTCCACGCGTCCCGGCCTGACTCCGCCGCCGTCGGTCGAGGTTCGGCCGCACAATGCGGCCAACGAGATCAAGGCGATCGGGAATCTCGCGCGGAGCTATGACGCGAATGGAAACCTACTCCTGGTGCGACCGAGCGCTCCCTCGTCGGCGGTTGATCGCCAGCGCTACGTCGTCGACGCGTGGAACCGTGTCGTGAAGGTGGAATGGCTGAAGACGCCGCTGCCCACGCCGATCTATGACACGCTCGAGTACTCGTACAACGGCCTGAACCACCTGGTGCTGGAGAAGCGGACGCCGGGAGAGGCCGCCGCACCGGGCAGGGTGCATCGGTTCTATTCACCGACGTGGCAGTTGCTCCTGGAACGCCACGAAACGTTCGACGGAACGACGTGGCAGCCCGGGGCGATCGAGCGCCAGTTCTTCGGCCTGCGCGGGCTGGATGACGCGATCCTGCGCCGGGTTGATGCCAACGGCGACGGCGATTACGCGGACGGGGGCGATGTCTCGTACCACCAGCTGACGGACGCATCGTTCAGCGTGATCGCGCACGTGGACCTCGACACGGGCCTGGTGCGTCAGTGGATGAGCTACGACGCGTTCGGCGTGATGAGGGTGCTGCGTGGGGGGGACTTCGACGGGGACGGCGCGGTCAATGTCGGCGACTGGACGGAGTTCAACGCCGCGTTCAATGACCCGGCGCTGGCGCCGTGCACCTGCGACATCGACGCCGACGGCACGGTGACGGGCAACGACTACGACCTCTTCGGGCAGTTGTGGGAAGAAACCAGCGATCAGGCCTACCACGACGACGAGGTTCGTCTCGGCTACGCGGGGTACATGCGTGATCCCTTCACGGGACTTCTGCTCGCGCGGAACCGGTGGTACGACCCGAGTGTCGGCCGCTGGATCACCAGAGACCCGGCGGGCTATTCGCGGCCCGGCTGCTGGTGGACGTTGCAGGTTCGCACCCGAATCACCAGACGCCAGAGGAAGCGCGGCACGTCAAAGCCCGCGTCGGGCGGTAAGGTCTTCCCGATGCCGTTCATACCCGCGGCGCATCGACACAATCTGCAAGTCCGCCAGTGTTTGCATGGTCGGATCGTGCGCGATGAACCGCCCCGGCTTGATGCTGGGCAGCGTCAGCCGGTGTTCAAGGTGAGCCGTACCCCTGCCGTAACGCACAAACCGGCGCGTGAAATCGTCAACGTCTTCGGCGAATCGGTGGCAGACCGCAGCGTGCCGCGCCCAGTGGATCGACCCGAGCCGACGAAGTTTGATGCCCAAGTCAAGGTCTTCGCCCGCCGCGAAGGGGTACGAGGCATCGAACCCGCCACCGGCGCGGAAGGCCGACGCGCATACCCCCGCGTTCGCGGTCACGATTGCTTGCGGCCCATCCACATCCATTGGCGGATTCAGGATGCCTTCCACGGTCATGTAGTGATTGATCGGTGTGGCCGTGGCGGACACGGTAACACCATGCACGGGACCGGCGAGGGCAACGCAATCGAACCGGGCCGACGCTCGGGCATCGACAAGTCGCGCGAAGAAGTCTGGTTCACGCCAGCAGCCGGTGTCGGTGAAGTAGAACCAGTCAATCGGTACACCCGTGCCGTGGTTCGCGCCAGCGTTCCGGGCGACGGACGGGCCACGGTTGCCTTCATAGGAAACCAGAATGATCCCGTCGCGGCGGACCCACCTGGGCGGGTCCATCTCGTGGTTGTCGTCAACCACCACAATCTCAACGGGCCGTGGGATGCACGCCAGCAGGGATTCGACCGTCTCTCGGGCGGCATCCCAATCGCGGAACGTCGGGACGATTGCGCGGGTGCGGGCCGGATTCAGCGGCGGGGTTCGCACGCTCAATACGGGCTTGACCGTGACGGGAAGCGACCAAGCCCAAGTCATGTTGTGAACCCCTCTGATGCTGAACCCTTCTTTAGTGGTCGTCCACAGCAGACGACGCACGGCCTTCGGCCAGACGCCCAAGGGTATTACCTACGATGGTGCTATGAAGTTGTATCACGCAGCGACGCGGGCGAACGCGGTGAACATCGCCAAGCATGGGTTCATCGACCCGAACGACGGCAAGTACGTCGGTGCGGGCGTCTGGTTTGCCGATCGCTCCCTGATCGGGCATTCCATGTTCGAGGGCGAAGACGTTGATTCCTACCTCACCATCGACGTGCCGGACATCTCCGAGTTGGAGGAGTACCGGGCAGAGAAGTTGCCCGATGAAGACTTCGACGGCTGGGAGATTCCACACGACATCGCCAACCGCTACTTCACGGATCGAACCGTGCATCCATGAACAAGGTGAACCCGCCAATGGACTCGTACCACGTCGCCGTTGCTGCCGAAGCGTTTGCCGCCGGGCTGTTCGCCCGATGCGGTCTGGACGTGTCGGTTCAGTACGGCGCGAACCAGCCCGAGTATGACCTTGTGGTGACGCGGGGCGAGAAGATGCTGAAGGTGTCGGTGAAAGGGAGTCAGACAGGCCGCTGGGGACTCACTCAATCCCAACTGGCCGAGATCGGCAACGCCGACTACCACGGCGCAATCGACCTGTGGTTGGAGTAGCACAAGCGCCGGACGGTGTTCTGCCTCGTCCAGTTCTGCGACGTGCCGCTGGACGGCCTGCCACGGGTCTATCTAGGTTCTGTCTGACGGATCATCTGTTCGGCGCATGTACGGCGCGGGGTGGGTGAGATTGTTCTCGTTGGGAGTGGCGCGGCGCGTCTGGCGGTGGGATGATGTGGCTTCCGGCAAGGAGGCCGA
>JADYYE010000161.1 GCA_020853815.1 Phycisphaerales bacterium | reverse complement strand
TTGTGCATGATCGAGGCGTGCGACCACTGAAATCCCTCGAACGCGTCGCGGAAATCCATGTGCGCATCGATCTGAAGCACGCCGATCTCTTTGTGCATCTCCGCCAGCGCCCGGATCAGCCCGAAAGGCGTCGAGTGGTCGCCGCCCACGAGGCCGACCATCTTCCCCATCGACAGCAGCCCCGCCGACTGCTTGTACACGAACGCGTTCATCTCCTCGCTCGCCAGATTCACCCGTGCCGTCTCTCGATCATCCCCCCGCTCGGCCCCGCCCTTCTCGATCAGAGGCTGCGCAACTTCCCTCGCCTCGGCCGAGAGCCGCGCGATCCGCTCATCCGGCGTGAGCATGTGGATGCCGTTCTCGTAGATCCTGCCGAATCGCCTGTGAAACAGGTCCACCTGCGACGATGCCGCGAGAATCGCTTCCGGTCCGTTCGCCGTTCCATTCCCGTATGAGGTCGTCGCGTCGAACGGGACTGGCAGCAGCACGATCCGTGCATCTCCGATGAGGTGGGGGAGTCCGAAGATGCCCGAACCGGGCTTCGCCGCCGCGTCTGGGTCAAATTGCATGTCGTGCCGCTCCGTCCGCGCGATGGCCCCTGGTGTCCGGGTCGCTCGCGGGAGTTCAGCGTATCCTGTTCGCGTGAAGTACGTCATCGTCATCCCCGACGGTGGAGCCGATCTCGCCGTCCCCGATCTCGGCGATCGAACGCCGTTCCAGGCCGCGAAGATGCCCGTGCTCGATTCGCTCGCACGCGCGGGGCGCGTTGGCGTGGCGGCCACCACGCCGCCGAAGTTTGATGCTGGCTCCGACGTCTGCTCCATGTCCCTCCTGGGGTACGACCCCGCGCGGTTCCACACCGGCCGCGCCCCGATCGAAGCCGCAGCACTCGGCATGACCCTCAAGCCCACCGACTGGATCTTCCGGCTCAACCTCGTCACCGCGGGCGAGCCGGGCACGCCCGACGCGGGGCTCATGCTCGACCATTCGGCCGGCGCGATCACCGACGCAGAGGCACGCACGCTGGTCGCGGACCTCTTGGCCCACTGGCGACGCGTCGCTCCCCTCGACGCCGAGGGCCTCTCGCTCACGCCCGGCGTGTCGTACCGCAACATCCTCGTCGACCACGCCGCCCGCGACTACCGCACACTTATCACCACGCCGCCTCACGAGATCCCGCGCCAGCCCTGGGCCAGATCCATGCCCCGCGCCTCCGGCGCGTCTTCCGAGCATGCCGCACGGCTCTCGCGGCTCATGCAGGCCTCGGCGGACTTTCTCCCGGCGCATCCGATCAACCGGTCTCGCCGCGATCGCGGGCTCCGCCCCGCAACGATGGCGTGGATTTGGGGTCAAGGGACCGCGCCCTCGCTTCCCTCGTTTCATGCCCGATTCGGACTGCAAGGCGCGATGATCACGTCCGTCGACCTCCTCGCCGGGATTGCCGCGCTCATCGGCTGGGAACGCCTCCAGGTCCCCGGCCTCACCTCCTACCACGACACGGACTATGCGGCGCAGGGCCGAGCAACGTGCGAGGCGATGGACCGGTACGACATCGTCTGCTGCCACGTGGAATCCCCCGACGAGCTCTCCCACCAAGGGGACTGGAAAGCCAAGGTGGAAGCTCTGGAAGCCATCGACCGGCACATCATGGCCCCGCTCGTAGCAAGACTCGCGTCTTTCGGCGATCCTGCCTCGGATCCCGCAGCGACCGGCTGGCGCCTGCTCTACATGCCCGACCACTACACCCTCACCAGCACCCGCAAGCACGACGCGACGCCCGTCCCCTTTCTTATCGCGGGCGCGTTCATCCGATCCGCCGTCGAGCGCCCCTTCACCGAGTCCGCCGCTCTCTCCAGCGATCTCCGCATAGAACGCGGCCACGAGCTCATGGACTATTTCCTCAATAGCGCTCTGGCACACGTGAGGCCCATCGCCCCCGCCGCACGCTCAGGCATCACCGGGCTCAACCCCTGAGGGCTTCTCGCATGGCGACCGACAAGGCCGGCCCGTCTCATCAGACCCCTCCGCCATCTCCCGAGGGAATCCACCCCGATGACCAACACGAACTTGTCCCCCTCGCCGAGCCCGATGAGCACGGCCACATCCGGCCCCCGCCGCTCAGTTCACCACCGCCTGCGATCCACACGCCAACCGTCGTCACCGAGCGCTACGCCAGCCCCGGCGCGGCACCAAAGCCCGGCGCCGCTTCGGATCAGTCTGAGTCCGCCGAAGCAGCCGTGCTCGTTCGACCCGGATTCCCCGGCTATCGCACGCTCCTGGTTCTTGGCGGCATCCTCACGCTCACCGCGGTCGGGCTCTCGGGCTACGAGGCCAAGACCCACACCGTCGCGAGGTCCCTCTCCACGCTGTACGACATTGCCGTGCACACGGGCACTGGCATCGTCGCCATGCTGATCGCGACGATCTTCACCGAACGCCGGTTCAACGACGCCAAGCTCGCCGCGTCTCGCATGTTCTTCATGGTGGCGCTGCTCTACGCGATCGTCTCGGTCAACATCCCGATCCCGACCACGCTCGATCAGTGGATCCTCGGTCTGCTCGCCTATGCACTCGCGATGCTGGCGCTCTTCCGCCTCCCCCAGCGGGACCTGGGCATCATCGGACTCACGCACTTCGGACTCTGGCTCATCGTCAAACTCGGCGCATCCCTTGAGGCCTTCATCGCCTCGACGAGCACTGTGTGAGCACCGCCGCGATGCCCGCCAACCGCCTCGTCATCTCCGGCCAGCTCATGCTCCCCGCGCCGGGATCGCGCGTGCGGATTGCGCTGGG
>JADYYE010000160.1 GCA_020853815.1 Phycisphaerales bacterium | reverse complement strand
TGACGGCGACGTGCAACTACGGGACCAACGGCTCCAGCGGCAACGCCACCACGTTCGATCGCTCGGCGGCCTCCTCGCCGCCCTCGAGCACGACCTCGACGCCGGTGACGACGTACAGCTACAACGACGACGGCACGCTCAAGGACGTCACCGATCCGCGCGGCAAGGTGGCACGCAAGGAATACGACGCCCTGGGCCGGGTTATCACCGAGATCACCAACTACGTCAACGGCACGCCCTCGGGCGACAACGCCGACGACGACAACATCGTGCGCTATGTCTATGCCAACGGCCTGCGCACCAAGCTCTTCGTCGACCTCGATGGCGACAACGTCGAGGACGCCACCGACCAGGTGACGACCTACACCTACGGCACCACCAAGGGGGTCAGCGCCGGCGACTCCACCATCGCCACCGGGCACCTGCTCCAGAAAGTCACCTACCCGGACTCCTCCTCGGGGACCGACGTGGTGACCTACGCCTACAACGCCCAGGGCCAGCAAATCTGGACCAAGGACCAGTCGGGGAACATCACCGAGACCGACTACGACACCGGCGGGCGGATCACGCACAAGCGGGTGTCGACCCTGGCCGGAGGCTTTGATAGCGCGGTGCGTCGGATCACGATGGGGTACACCAGCCGCGGGCAGACGCAGACGGTGACGCAGTACGACAACGCCACGGCGGGATCGGGCTCGGTGGTCGACGAGGTGAAGTACACCTACGACGACTGGGGGAACGTGACGCTCTTTGAGCAGGACCGCAACTCGGCGGTGTCCGGGGGCGGCGGCGACGAGTACGAGGTGGCGTACACCTACGAGAAGGCGACGCCCAGCGGCGGGCACGACTGCGTCCGGCGCACGTACCAGAAGGTGAACTACGCGGGGACCGAGAAGCAGTCGCTGCAGTACGAGTACCTCTCGACGGGGAACCTCCTGGACGACGCGGCCAGCCGGGTGACGCAGGTGAAGGCCGGCGCCACCACGGTGGCGGTGTACAAGTACCTGGGGGCGACTCAGCTGGTCTCGCAGCAGCTGGCCGAGGCGGGCGTGACGAGCGCCAGATACGGCAGCGGCACGGCCAACTACGACCGCCTGGACCGCTTCAACCGGATCGTGAAGGACCGCTGGACCAAGGACGGCGGGAGCGGGGGTGATCTGTACTCCACCGACATCACGTTCGACGAGTCGGGCAACATCACGCGGCAGGTGGACAACCTGCACCGCAACTACGGGGGCGCCAGCAACCCCGGGGTCTTCGACGCGTCGTACACGATTGATAGCCGGAGCCGCCTGACCAGGACCCAGGAAGGGCACTGGAACGGCAGCAGCATCTCGACGCTATGGCGCGACCAGCAGTGGACGCTCAGCCAGACGGGGAACTGGGCCCGGGACAAGGAAGACTGGAATGGCGACGGGGACTTCGTCGATACCGGCGAGGTGGACGACACCCGCGCGCACAACGTGGCGAACGAACTGCTAACGCGGGACACCGACAGCAACAGCAGCGTGAACTACACGCAGGCCTACGACGCGGTGGGGAACCTGACGGATGACGGCAAGGACTACAAGTTCGTGTATGATGCGCTGGGGAGACTCAAGACGGTCAAGAACCAGAGCAACACCGTGGTCGCCGAGTACACGTACAACGGGCTGAACATGCGGATCGGCTGGCACTACGACGCCGACGCGGACACGGACGTGGATGCGAACGATCCGTGGTACAACTTCGCGATGGATGACCGGTGGCGGATCGTGGCGACGTTCCGCGGCAGCGACACCAGCCCCAAGGAGCTCTTCGCGTACCACAACGCGGGGGCGAACGGCAGGGGCGGAAGCTCGTACATCGACAGCGTGATCCTGCGCAACAAGGACGCGAACACGGCGTGGACCAGCGCCAGCGACGCCACGCTCGAAGAGCGCCTCTACTACGTGCAGAACTGGCGCGCGGACGTCTCGGCGATCCTGACCAGCGCCGGCCTCGTGAAGGAGTGGGTCAAGTACACGTCGTATGGGATACCGGTGAGGATCGACCCCGGCGACTACAACCGCGACGGCTTCGTCAACGGCGCCGACTTCGACGACTACAGCGACGACTTCGACAACGCGAGAAGCGAGGCCGACGTCAACTTCGACACCGTGGTCAACGGCGACGACTACGACCTCTTCAGCGATTGGTGGGACGCGCCCAGCACCGCCGGGCGGTTCACGCTCTCGGCTTCATCGATCGCGAATAGGATCGGGTACGCCGGCTACCAGTACGATCCGACCTTCGTCGGCGCCTCGCACGCCATCTTCCACGTCCGCAACCGCGTCTACGACGCAGGGCTCGGCAGGTGGACACGCAGAGACCCGGCGGGGTATGTGGACGACATCTCGTTGCAGGTGTATTGTCTCAATACTCCAATTGTCATGACAGACGCATCGGGATTGCTTGCAAAAAACGACGGTGGCCCGTCATGCGGAGGAGCCACAACCACAAATGCAGTGAATGACTGCGAGATACCAAAAGAAGATTGCGAGAAAAGGATCAAAGGCTGGGAGGGCTGCTCTGAACGCGTCAAGAAATTGATATCATTGATCAAATCATGCCCCCAGGCCGGATGTCCCAACGGTGCCAACATCTCGTGTTGCAATAATGCAGACAATGACGGATGCCGAATGACGGATCCAGATGATCCTAACTGGAAAGCTGGCGGCTATGCGCAAGGTTGCAAAATATGTATTTGCTATGAAAACACATCAAAAAATGAACGGTATTGCGATCTGATTGCTCACGAACTGATACACGTATACGATCACAATTGCGCGGGGTTTGGCAACGACTGCAACGCATCGGCGTGCACTGAGATTCGTGCATATTCAATTCAATGTGCCAGATGGAAAGAGCTCGGATATAAAAATTATAAAACATGTGTATCGGAGCTTGCCAAAGGCTCTGTCCGCGCTAGTGGATGCGACGCTCATTTTGTGGATGATAATCTCGAAAAATGCTTGCCTACCAAGGAAAACCGGCCGCCATGGGACCCACCTCCGACCAGTCCGCCCGGCGACCCGCAGAAGCCTGGCAGTGGAGGGGGTGTCTCGCATGATTGAACGCGACGTAAGTGTTTGTCGCAATGTCTTGCTTGTCTCGCATTTGAATGGTTCAACACTCAGGAGATAGTGTCAGTGCCGAAAAAGGGAATTCGCAGGTTTTCTTGTTTGATAATTGGAGCATTCTCCTCAGCTTGTATCAGTATTGCCTGGTTGTTTCTTGAAATCGCTAGCGCGTGGTGGGGAATTACACGATGGGATCCGAATGGCATGTGGGCAGGACTGGGAGGAGGTGCGGTCTTCTTCTGCAGCGATGGCCCAATGGCACAATCGCCGGACGCACCCGTGTGGTCTTTGGACACTAACGTACTCGAATTCACTTATTTGCCGACATGGTATATATTTCCGACAGGATTTCGTATCATAGTACCGCTTTGGATTCCATGTGTTGTTTTCGCGGCACTCGCGTACTCGTGCTTTGTCTTGCAGAAGCGAGATCGATCAGGCATGTGTCAACGTTGCGGCTATGACAAGACTGGATTATTGTCCTCCAGATGTCCCGAGTGTGGTGCGTCGGTATAGAGGCCGTGGTGGTCAAACACTCATCGCACGCTCATGGCCGCCGGGATTCCGCTCATCCCGCCCTCTGGTAGTCGTGCCTGAGGACGTCGCCGAACAGTTCCAGACATCGCACGCCACGCCCCCGGGGTAGCGTGTGGGTAGCGTGTGTCAACATGCGCACTTTGCCAAAGAGCTTCTCCCGAGGAAGGTTCACTCCCGCTGCTGAGGCTGAGCCCGGAGGGCGAAGGCTCAGCAGCGGCGCGGCTCACGCGGCCGCCGTCGCCGGCTCCGTCATCACCGGCTCACGCAGCCGGCTCATGTCCAGGTATCTCCGCGTGCCCCACCGCGTCCCCGCCACGTGCCGCAGACGCGCCGCCACCAGCATCAGCGCGCTCTGCCCGTCGGGGAACGCGCCCACCACGCGCGTGCGGCGACGGACCTCGCGGTTCAATCGCTCCATCGGGTTGTTGGTCCTGAGGCACCGCCAGTGTTCGCGCGGGAAGGCCATATAGCTCAGCGTCTCGGCCACGCCCTCGCGCACGATCGCCGCGGCCTTGGAAAGCCGCATCCCCGCCAGCTTCTCGACCACCTGACCGGCCTTCTGCTCGGCGGAGGCCCGGTCCTCCTGGGCGTGGATCGCCTTGAGCATCGCCGCCACCTCGCGCACCTTCCCCTGCGGCACCGCCGTCATCACGTTCCTGTACCAATGAACCACGCATCTCTGCCAGGCCGCGTCGGGGAAGAACTCCGCCAGAGAGTCCACCAGCCCAAGGCACTTGTCGCTGGCGAACAGG
Organism: Phycisphaerales bacterium; assembly: GCA_020853815.1. Lineage (GTDB taxonomy): Bacteria > Planctomycetota > Phycisphaerae > Phycisphaerales > UBA1924 > JABWBC01. Next base: position 46,433 of record JADYYE010000160.1, on the reverse strand, counting down.
CGCACGCCCGACAGGCCCCGCTCCTTCAGGCTCCGCAGGAACGTCCGCCAGCTCTCCGCGTCCTCCTTGGTCCCCTCCGACACCCCGAGCACCTCCCGGTAGCCCTCGTGGTCCACGCCGATCGCGATCAGGACCGCCACGTTCTTCATCTCGCCGCCCCAGGAACGCTTCAGCCAGATCCCGTCCAGGTACACGTACGCATGCTCCCCGGTAATCTTCCGGTTCCGCCACGCCTCGATCTGGCCGTACACCTTCTGCGCCATCCCGCTCACGGCGCTGGCGCTCACGCGGGTGCCCCACAACGCCTCGGTGATGTCCTCGACCCGCCGCATGGAGACGCCCGCCAGGTCCATCTCGATCAGGGCTTCCTCCACCGAACTCTCCCGACGCTTGTACCGCTCGATGATCGCCGTCTCCAGCGGCAGCGTCCGTAGCCGCGGCACCGTCAGCTCCACCTCCCCGGCCTTGGTCTGCAGCTTCCGCCGGTAGCTGCCCGCCCGCGTGTCTACGCGTTCCTCGCTCCGCTCGTAGCGCCCGGCTCCCGCGACCCGATCCGCCTCCTCATCGAGCAGCTGGTTCAAGGTCTGCTCCACCGTGGTCCGCACCACCTCGTCCAGGTGGCCCCGCACCTTCTCCGTGTCCACCGTCAGCGCCGAGGCCAGGCCGCTCTTGGCCTCGGCCGCCGGACCTTCCTCAGCCGTTCCTCTTGCCGTTCCCGGTCGCTTCGCTACGCTCGCCATCGGGCTCTCCTGTCTGAAAAGGGGTTGTCACCAACACCACCTTCCAGCGGGAGAGCCCCCTGTGTCAATGTGCGCACAACTCTGAACGTTACCGAATGATGAGAAGCCGTATCAGTGCCTGGCCAGCACGGACCAAGCCGGATCGCAGGCGACGGTGGGTGTGTAGCGTTCCGGCTGATCGCGAGCGGTCCAGCGGAAGGATGGCAGTCGGTACTGCCGTGGATCATCGAAGGCGAGATACGGCATCTGGCATGAGAGCAGCGTCATGGGTTCATCGAGCGTGCTGAAAGTATGGACGACGCCGCGGGTGAAAACGAACACATCCCGCTCGCGGGCGGGAATGCTGCGGACCTCCGAGCCGTCGAACGCATCGATGGTCTGATCACTGACGTGAAAGAAGCCGCGACCCTCTTCCACGATGATGAAGCGGTCGGAGTGCTCATGCACATGCATGGGCAGGTCATCCGCCCCGGCACTCCACCGAAGTTTGGCGAGGGCGCCCGCTGACGTGAGGCCTTGGACGTTCGAGGCGTCCCAGGCAGCACCGGCGACGAGTTCGCTGTCTTCAAACGGAGCGGCGAGGGTGATCGGATGCTCGGATTCGAGCCTGCGGATCAAGTCGCGGAAATGCACCCCGCGGCCCGTGCCGCGAAGCCGCCCGACGGTGGCAATCGGAGCCGAGGATTGGCGACGGAGCCGATCGATCGCCCGTTCCGCCATGTTCAGAACGGCCTGCACGATGTCCGCCCCGCGGGCAAGTTCACTCGCGGGCGGCAACTCGATTCCATCCAAGACGACTGCTCGAACGTTCATGGCTGCTCTCTCCGAGGCGGCTCACACCTGTGTCCCTAAACTGGGGACACGCTCAGGCTACTTTAGCGTGTCCCTGTGACAGGGACAACACCACGAAAAAAGCCGCCACACGCCCCCAATCCGCTTCACCGGCCGGCCTATCGAGCGTTCTTGAGAACGCTTCAGAAAATTCGCAAAGACTCCGGCCAGACGATCCGCGAGTTGGCCGAGCGCATGGATCGACCTCGCACTTGGGTTCACAAGTGTGACACGGGGCAGCGGCGCATGGATGTCCCGGAGTTCCTGGAATGGTGCGAGGCGTGCGGCGTTGAACTCACCGCGGCCGCCAAGATGCTCAAGCGGCAAAGTTGAGCCAATGTGGCAACGGGGGCTTTACGTCACTGCGTCGGCTGTGCTAGTGGTCTGAGATGCACCTTTCCAATCCGCCGATGCGGGCATCGCGCCCGTTCCGAACACGCGATTCAGCCGAGCGAGTCGCCATTCTTCTGGAGGAATATCGGCAAGTCTATGGCCTTGCCGTGTTCCGACTGAACGCGCTTGACCAACGTGTACCGATTATCATCGGAGTGTTGACAGCGATGTTGGGCACCATCGGTGCCCTGCCGGAGGAGATGCAGACCGTCCTTCTGGCCGCCATGCCGCTCACACTCCTTTGGGTCATACGCACCACGATCAACCACGCCCGCTCGTTTGAGGATGCGTTGCGACGGATCGAAGAGATTGAGCAGGCGGTGAGCATCCGGGCTGGCGAGCGGTTGCTCCGCTTCCAGAGTTCACACCCAAGCCGCGGCAAGTATGTGGGCGGTCGGACCGGCACCGAGACGATTGAAGCGGTGCTCGCGGCGTCCGCGATTCTGCAAGGCGGGTGTCTTTATCTCAGCGTTACGCTGATTGAGTCGTCCGGACTCTGGCAGCCCGTGTTTGCCGGATATGTGGCGGTCTTGTCGGTGTCGCAAATCGGGATGCGGTGGTGGATGCGGCGGTACAGGTATCAGCCACATGCGTGATGCGCACGAATCAACCACACTCGACAGGTCGGCCGTAACGTGCCGCAGAAGCCGGCTGAACTGGTGCTCGGAAATTCATGCACGGGCGACAGAGCGGTCTCGCCCTGGATTCCCGCCTATCCCGGATCGCCCGGACAGACGCAGCCATCTATGACCCCCAAAACAGATCCCCTTCATGAGGGGATGTCGGGACGGCCTCGGCCGGGGCCCGGCGGACGTTTCCTTTACCAAAACCCCGCGCGTCGGGTGCTTCTCGGGGTGCGAACAGCCTCGCATGGCGATGCGACTGACGGAGGAGCAACTCGAGTGGTTGGCGGAGCGTGTGCCCGACGCGCCGGTCTCGCCCAAGGGCGGGCGACCGCCGATGGACAAGCGTGACGCGCTGGCGTGATCTTCTGGAGCCTGGACAACGGCGTCGGGTGGAAGGACCTGCCGCGCCGGTTCGGGAGCAAGAGCGCCGTGCATCGCTGGTTCACGACCTGGGTGAAGACGGGCGTGTTCGAGCATCTCATGAGCGACGCCGGCGCCCCCATCGCTTGCACCATAGTCTATGTCCCTGATTCGCATTTGAGCACTAGCGGCGGAGAGACGCTGAGCGAAGCGGAGCAGGCTTCCACCGCGTCGCACCCGTGGGCCAGCCTCGGGATCGCCGTCGGCACCCGGACGGGCCGCAAGCGCACCATCGTCGATCATCAAGACGCGCAAAAAAGTGAGGGTTCCGAGGGTCAAAGGTCCGGAGTTCCAACCGGCGGAGAATGTCCTTGGGACTCACGCCGAGGTCAAGAACGCTGGTTTTGGGACAATCTTGGGACAACGCCCGTCGAAAAAGCAATGCCCATCTCAAAAACCGTTGAAATCATAGGGTTTTCAAGATGGGCATTCCTGAAAGCGGAGAGGGGGGGATTCGAACCCCCGATACGGTTACCCGTATACAGCATTTCCAGTGCTGCTCCTTCAGCCTCTCGGACACCTCTCCGGGGAAGGACCGACAGTTTAGCCCGCCGATGCCCCTCTGGTCGACCCGGCGTTCCTTCGGGCGATCGCATTCACGAGCCGCACCCCGAGCGAGCGATCCGTCACCCAGCGGGCCGAGAGATGACCGAGGAGGGCCCCGGCGACCACGTCCGTCGGGTAATGAGCGCCGAGGACCACGCGAGCGATGCACACGAAGATCACGAGCATCCAGCAGAGCGGCCTGATTCTCGGATAAATCAATGCGAGAAATGTCGCGGTCGCCGCCGCCGACACCGCGTGTCGCGACGGCATCGAACCCAACGCATAACTCACACCGGGCGCAAGCTCCCACGCATGGCGAAGCGCCGGACCCGCGTCGGTCGGAACCGGGTACTGCCCGAAAGGCCCGAGAAAGACGCTGGGATCATCGAGGCTCGGCCTCGGCCGCCCCACGAGCACTTTGACCACATTTGCCAGGAGATTCGCGACACCCGCCGACAACGCCAGGTCCCACAGTCTGTCCCGGCGGCCCCTGTCCAACAGCCACAACGCCGCACCGATCAGCACGATCGACACGAGTTGACCGAACTGCTGCTGTGCCTCGAACTCGCGCTTGATGTCGCCGCCGAGTCTGATCGAGCGGGCCCAGGCCGAGATCGCTCCATCGAATGGGTACAGCGCGAGGGCCAGCGCGACCCCGGCCAAAAGCGGCACTGTCCACCAGCGGCGCGCCGGATCGAGTGCCCACCTTCCGGGCGGCGTTCGGAGAATGTTGCCCACGAGCCCAAGGGCCATGTGGACCGCCCGTACCGGCGCGGTGAGCGTGCGGTTATAGTCGCGGGCGATGCGGAATGGTGATGGGCCGCTCAAGCTTGGTTCTGCCCCCGCGGGTGTGCTCGCGAGCGTGTGGTCGCTCGTCGCCGCCCGTTGGCGGCACGCGCGCGGCTGGCGCGCCGGCGTCCTGCTCGCGCTGATCTGCCTCACAGTGTATGTCCCCGGGCTGATCCAGACCCCGCCCATTGACCGCGACGAATCTCGTTTCGCCCAGGCGAGCCGCCAGATGTTTGAGGCGGTCGCCCTTCCCGAGTTGGAGCGGTCGCCGTTCCTGCATTCGGGCGGTGTGGTGATCCCGATGGTTCAGGACAAACCCCGCCTGAACAAGCCGCCACTCATCTACTGGCTGCAAGCTGCGTCGGCGTGGCTTTCTTCACTCGGCGACCCCGCGCGCGACGCGATCTGGATGTACCGGATCCCGAGCCTGTTGTGCGCGATCGGCGCGGTGATGGCAACATGGCGGCTCGGGTGTCGCATGTTCGATCCAAGGGCCGCGTGGCTGGGGGCCGCGCTGCTGGCGGTGTGCCCGCTGGTTGCCTTTGACGCGCATCAAGCGCGTGCGGATCAACTGCTGCTGTTCAGCGTGGTGCTGTCGCAGGCCGCGCTGTGGCGGGTGTGGAATGAGAAGCGCGCGTCGTGGCCGCATGCCGCGCTGTTCTGGCTTGCGATCTCGATGGGCATCCTGGCCAAGGGGCCGATCGCGCCCTTGATCGCGCTGCTGACCGTGCTGGTGCGGTGCGTGTTCGAACGGTCGTGGGAAAGGATGCGCGAACTTCGACCAGCGTTCGGTGTGCTCGTCATCGCGGCGTGCGTCGGGCCGTGGGTGTGGGCGGTCGGCGAGCGCGTGGGCTGGGCCAGCTATTGGCCATTGGTCCTCGACGAAACGCTGGGCCGGAGCGTGGAAGCCAAGGAAGGGCACTGGGGCCCGCCGGGCTATCACACGTTGTTGCTCGCGGCCTTGTTCTGGCCTGGATCGCTCGCGACACTGGCGGCGATCGTCCGCGCGATCCGTCGCGGCCTGCCGTGTGCGTCCCCCAATCAGCGCTGGAAGCGAAAGAAGGGTCGAGCGGGTGAATTGTTCTGCCTGGGCTGGATTCTCCCGGCATGGATCGTGTTCGAGCTCGTCGGCACCAAGCTTCCGCACTACACCATGCCGCTCTACCCCGCCGTCGCGCTCCTCTCGGCGCGTGGCCTCCTGGCGATCGCCGCGGCGGCGAATCGAGCGAGCGAGCGCAACCGACTCGAAGGTACATCGCGCGATCGGGAACCAGCCGAGGCAAGATCGATCGCCGGTCAACCCGTCACGATCGCACGCGCGGGGCCGAACGCAAGCGAACTCGCCAAGCCCATCGCGTGGCTCCCGTGGGCGATCATCGGCGCGGTGCTGAGTGCCGCGGCGCCCGCATTCTTGTGGCTGCTGAATGTCGGGCCGTTTCCGCTCGTGACGGTCGGTTTGCTCGGGCTCGCGGCTGTTGTCTTGATCATCATGGCGTGCCGCGCCGCCGCGCGATCTCTCGCGCTGCGCGCGCAGGGCTTGGGCGTCATCGCCGCCGTGATGGCTCTCCTGCCATTCTTCCTCTCGCTCATGCCGCGCGTGACGGCGCTGAGCCCGCGATTGATCGAGCACGTTCAATTGCTCGATCCGGGTCGATCGCGTCCCCTTGCGTGCAGCGGCTATCAGGAAGACAGCCTCGTCTTCGCCACGCGCGGACGGATCGAACGGGTGCCGGAAGAGTCCATCGCTGAATGGGCCGCGACGCAGCCTGAGGGAATTATTGTCGCGCCGATCGAATCATCGCGGGCCGCCGAATTGCTTCGTATAGCAGGTTGGCACGACGACTTTCGCACGCGCGGAGTCAACCTTGGCCGCGGAAAGCTGGTCGACGTCGGTGTGTGGACGCGAGGTGCGAAGTGAACGAAACACGAGATGGCTCTCACCGCGCGAGCAACACGCCGAGTCCGCCGCCGATACCGCCGGGCCAGCCCGCCCAGGCAGTTCCTTCGGCGCATCTCGAATCGACTTCGCCCGCGCCGCCCGTCGCACCCGTTTCTCCCACGGGTCTGCTCATCATCGACAAGCAGCCGGGCTTCACGTCGATGGACGTGTGCGCGATCATCCGCGCCCGCCTCCGCCGCGCCGGTGCGCCAAAGGGCGTGAAGGTCGGGCACGGCGGGACGCTCGATCCGCTCGCGACGGGGGTGCTGGTCGTGCTCATCGGCAAGGCAACGCGCCTGTGCGATCAGGTCATGGCGACGCGAAAAACCTACGTCACAACGATCGATCTCTCCCGCCTCTCGACGACCGACGACGAGGCCGGCGAATGCACGCCGATCGACCCGGCGCTTCGCGCGACGCGCGAGGACATCGAACGAATCCTGCCGAGGTTCATCGGCACGATCGACCAGCGTCCTCCCGCGTATTCAGCGATCAACGTCGGCGGCCGGCGATCCTACGAATTGGCACGAGAGGGCACCCCGATCAAACTCGCGTCGCGAAAGGTCGATATCCACGGCATCCGAGTCGAGGCGTTCGACTGGCCGAAGCTCTCCATTGTCGTTGAGTGCGGCAAGGGCGTGTACATCCGCAGTCTCGCGCGGGATGTCGGAGCCGCGCTCGGCGTGGGCGGGATGCTCTCCTCGCTGCGTCGCACCGAGAGCGGCCAGTTCTCGATCGAACAGGCCGCCCGCCTCGATCAGCTCCCCGACAAGCTGACGCAGGCCGATCTGCTCCCGCTTCCATCTTCGCCGTGAACCAGCTCGCGGCGGGCGACGTATGCCCGCCAGCCGCGGGTGATTCGAGCCGATGAAATAGGTTCACGAGCGAGCGATGAGCGAGCCAGCCACCGAACAGACCAGCGATTTCGAGGCCAGAACCTCGCAAGATGAAGACGCTCCGTCGATCCCGACAACGAGTCTTCCCCAGAGTCCGAGAAGCCATCCCCGTCGCTGGACAGTCCTTGCAAGCGCTTGGCTTGGCCTTGTCGCGATCTCGGTCACCAGCCACTGGACCGTGTGGATCTCGCCGTCATGCACGCTGAACGGGGATGGGGCCGGGCCTGGGTTTGTGACCAAGTGCATCGCCAATGTCTTCAACATGCTCTGCGCGCCCGGGTGGGCGATTATCAACAAGCTGACCGGCAACTGGCATATGGATTCGGTCAAGGTCGCGACGCTGGCCGCGAGCGTCTCGTGGACAGGCTGGTTTGCTGGCTTCGGCGTGCTCGCCGCGATTCGTCGCGGCGCGTACAAGGCAGGGGCCACTCGAGCATTTCGGAATCTTGAAACGACTCGCGCGAGTGGGTCTGCGACCGGATCGTCAAACGACTCCGCGATCGCCCGGTCCGCGCGGGATGCCGCGCCCATCTCACCCTCCCGTCGCCGCTTTCTCTTCGACGGCACGCTGGGACTGGGCTGCGTCTCAACCCTTGGCGTCGGCGCCGACGCCACGCTCGTCGAGCCGTGGGACCTGCGCGTCACGAGCTACGACATACCGATCGCGGGTCTGCCCGATTCGCTGGTCGGCCTGAAACTCGTGCAACTCAGTGACACGCACCTGGGCCCGCGCATCCCCGCCTCATTCATTCGCGAGGCGGTCGCCCAGACGCTCGCACTTTCGCCCGACATCGTGCTCCTGACGGGCGACTATGTACACAACGGTTCGGCGTGGATCGCGCCGGCAGCCAAGGTGTTCGAGCCGCTCGTGGCGCCCGGGCGCGTCGTGGTGGGGGTGCTCGGCAACCATGATTGGTGGGCCGGCGGCGAGCGCATGAGCGAGGCTCTCACACACATCGGCGTCCGCATGATCGACAACTCGCGCTGCTTCTTCGATCGCGCGTCGCGCACGCTCAACGCCGATCCCGACCCCTCGCGCCGGGATCAACTCTGCCTGTGCGGCGTGGGTGATCTGAAGGAAGACCGTGTCGACTTCAACGCGGCCCTCGCGGACGTGCCCGACTTCATGCCGCGACTCATGCTCGCGCACCGCCCCGATACCGCGGAGTTGCCCGAGATGCATTCGCCGCGCCCGCCGCGCATCGACCTCATGCTCTGCGGGCACACGCACGGCGGGCAGGTGCGCCTGCCCATCCTCGGCACGCCGATGGTGCCCAGCCGCTACGGGAGCAAATACGCCGCCGGGCTCGTCCAGGGCCCCGCCTGCCGCGTGCTCGTCTCGCGCGGCGTGGGCATGTCGATCCTTCCGCTGCGGTTCGGCGTGCCGCCGGAGATCGTCGAGATCACCCTCACGCGGGCCCCATCCGCGCCCAACAATCCCGCGTGAACCAAGGCCAAGCCCAGTTTGATCGCTACCGCCGGCAGACGATCCTGCACGAGTTCGGCGTGGAATCACAACAGAAGCTCGCGGCGTCCCGTGCCGTGATTATCGGCGTCGGCGCGCTTGGCTGCGCATCCGCCGATCTCCTTGCGCGGGCCGGCGTCGGCGCCCTTACGCTCGTGGATCGTGACGTGGTCGAACTTTCGAACCTGCAGCGTCAGTGCCTCTTCGACGAGAGCGATGCGAACGAGCGCCGACCCAAGGCCGAGGCCGCGGCCGCGCGCCTTTCTCGCGTGAACTCGAGCATCCGCGTCGAGCCTCGCGTGGTCGATGTCACCTCACGCACGCTCCTGCGCCTGCTTCGCGAAGCAAGGCCCGACGTGATCATCGACGGCACGGACAACGCCGGCACGCGATACCTGCTCAACGACGCCGGTGTGCGTGACTCCATCCCCTTCGTCTACGGCGGCGTGATCGGCACTCGCGGCATGCAGATGACGATCCTTCCCGATGCCTCGCCGTGCCTCCGCTGCGTTTTCGAAGAGCCGCCCGCGCCGGGCACGATGCCGACCTGCGACACCGCGGGTGTTCTCGGCGCCGCGGTCTCGATCGTCGCGGGTTGTCAGGCCGCGGACGCGATTAAGTTGCTGATCGGCCGACGCGATCTCATCAAGCCCACGTTGCTGGAGTTCGACCTCTGGTCCAGCGAGCGTCGCCGCCTCGATCTCACCGCGATGTGTGCCGCCGCCGCGCGCCGAAGCTGCCCCTGCTGCGGCAAGCGATCGTTCGAGTTCCTGGATGGAAAGCACGACGACGACGCGATCAAGCTCTGCGGTCAGCTCGCGGTGCAGATCGGTTCGACGGGCCTCGAATGCGACCTGGACATAGCGGCGGAGCGCCTTCGTGAGTTTGCCCCGAAGCGAGTATCGCCCTCGCTTCTTCGCGTGTGTCTCACGGGCGAACGTGCGGAAAGCGACGGCTCGCTGGAACTCTCGCTGTTTTCCGACGGCCGGGCGATCGTCGCCGGCACCGCCGACCCCGCTCGTGCCCGAGGTGTGTACGCGAAGTACGTGGGTGCATGATCGGCACGCAATCAGTCGGACGGCCATGCGCGGGTCATCCGTGCGTGGATCGGCACGACATATCGATAGTCGTCTATGATCTTTGGAGTGGATTGGCGAATGGGCCGCCATGACCAGGATCACCCCGCGTTGGAATCCGACCGCCTTGAGTAAAAGAGGTCCACACATTCGTCGAGCACCACTCGGCGCGCGCCCACACATTCGTCGAGCACCACTCGGCGCGCGCCGCCGCGAATCAGAAGGAGACACACGATGGGAGCGTTCGCCGAGATGATCGTCGCCGGGCACCGCCGCACGCAGAGCTACGCTCAGCGTCTGTTGAAAGACGTTTCGCCCGCGATGTTCGCGCGCAAGGCCGTCGTGAACGGGAAATCGATCGAGACCAATCACGCCGCGTGGGTGTATGGGCACCTGTGCCTCTATCCGCAGCGAATTGCCATCGCGCTGGGCCGTGCATCCGATGTGCCCGAGCTGCCCGCGAGTTGGGAAGCTTTGTTCAAGGACGGCACGCCTTGCCTCGATGACGCGGACGCCCAGATCTATCCCGCGATGAGCGCGGTCGTCGACGCGTACATCAAGGGCTACGAGGCGATCGCGTCCGTTGTGCTCACGATCTCCGACGCCGACTTCTCCAAGCCCACCCCGGTCGAGCGGTATCGCGAGTTCCTCCCGCTCGTGGGCGGCATGGCGATGTTCATGATGAACAACCACATCGCGGTCCACATGGGCCAAGTGAGCGCGTGGCGTCGGTGCATGGGGCTGGGCAACGCGTGAGGATCGGCGACTTACGCCCGGACGAACGGATTGCTCTTCATCTCGCGTTCGATCGTGGTCGGCGGCCCGTGCCCGGGGAACACGCGCGTCGTCGCCGGGAGTTGATACAGCACGCGCCGGATCGAGTCGGCCAGCGTTTGCGGGCTGCTCCCCGGAAAGTCCGTTCGCCCTATGGAGCCGTTGAACAGCGAATCGCCCACAAGCGCGACGCCCGCTTCCGCGCAATAGAAGGTCACGCCGCCCGGCGAGTGCCCCGGCGTGTGGCGAACGATCCAGTGTGAGGGGCCGAGTGTCAGTTCCTGGCCGTCGGCCAATTCGCCGTCGGGGCTTCCCTCGCGGATCGGCCCCCCGGTCATGGCGGAGAGATTCAGCACCGGGTTTGCGGGCCATTCGTGCTCCGCTCGGTGCAGGAGCACCGGAACCCCGGGGAAGGCCCCGCGCACCCGGCCCAGGCCGGCGATGTGGTCGAGGTGGGCGTGGGTGAGCAGGATCGCTCGGGGGGACAGGCCCAATCGCTGGATATGCGAAATCATCTCCTCCGGGTCAAAACTGGCGTCAACGATCCAGCAATCGCGGCCGCCCTCGGGCGTTACGACGTAGCAGTTAGTCTCATACGGCCCAAGCACAAAGGGCTTGATCGCGATTTGGACTCCGTTCGAGTTTGGCTCGACCATCGGCCGATGGTAGGTACACTGTTTTCTGGGCCGCCCGGACGCGGCCGTGCCAATCGAGAGGGACCTTCATGCCTAACTCCAACAACCGCGGTGATTTCGGACAGCCCGCAATGGCCGCCGATCCCAGCAAGACGTTGGTCTGGTGGCTGGGTGTGTGCGTTCCAGCGGCGCTCAGCGTGCTTCTGGTCATCAACGGAACGTCGGGCAAGCCGTTTAGCGTGATTACCGGGCTGGGCATCCTGGGCCTCGTCATCGTATGGATCCTTTTCCTCTTGTCCTTGCTGCTCCGTCGGACGGGCGTCGCGGCCGTCGAGGAGCGCATTGAAAAGCTCACCTCGATGGTCGAGCACTTGGCGCAGCAGAACTCGCTTTCGGATGATGCCCGGCGCGTGATCAACCGCGCCCGCGAGCGAGAGCTGCTCCGCCGCGCCATCGAGGAGGACATGGGGCGCGAGGATTGGGACGCGGCGATGGTGCTCGTGAAGGAACTCGCCGATCGCTTTGGGTACCGGGCCGACGCCGAGGAGTTCCGCCAGCGCATCACGGCCGCCCGTGCCGAAACGCTCGATCGACGCTATCGCGATGCGGTCTCGGCGCTTGACGGCCTGATCATGCAGCGGCGCTGGGACGCCGCCATCGCCGAGGCCGACAAGATCGCGCGGCTCTTTCCCGAGGTCTCCCGCGTCGCGGCTTTACGTCCGCGCGTGGAGGATGCCCGCCATCACTACAAGGCCGACGTGGAGCGCCGCTTCCTGGAGGCGACACGTGACGGCGACGTCGACACCGCGATGAAGCTCCTGGCCGAGCTTGACGCCTATCTGACCGAGAGCGAGGCCGCCCCGTACAAGGAAGTGGCGCGCGGCGTGATCGGCAAGGCGCGCGACAACCTCGGCGCCGCGTTCAAGCTCGCGGTGTACAACAAGCGATGGGTCGAGGCCGCCGACTTGGGCGACAAGATCATCAGCCAGTTTCCCAACAGCCGGATGGCGGCGGAAGTGCGATCGCTGATCGACGGCATCCGCACCAAGGCCGCGGCCTGGCAGCGGTGAGCTAACTCGCCGCGGCTCTTTCCGCATCGGCCCGTGCGCCAGATTTCCAGGTGTGAATCACCAGGATCACGATCCCGATGATGAGCCACAGGTCCGCGAGGTTGGAGACATAGGGCCAGACTTCGCGGGCCGCTGGGCCGGTCGCCCAGGGATACGACCATCCGAACGGCAGCTTCACGCCCGGGAGCGGGTGAATGAAATCGCGCACGCACGCGTACAGCAGGCGGTCGTAAAGGTTGCCCAGCCCGCCCGAGATGACCAGCCCGATCGCGATGTGGGCCCAGCGATCGCCGGCGCGCGTCCATCGCGCAAAGAGCCCGGTCGCGAACACGACCGCGATCGCCGTGAAGAGCACAAAGAACCAGCGCTTGCCCGCGCCGATGCCAAACACCGCGCCGGGGTTGAGCACCAGCGTGAAGTCGAGCACGTTCGGCATGACCACGACCGGCTTGTGAAACGGGATGAGGTTCCCGAGGTTTCGGGTGGCGATCACCGCCTCGCGATCGATCGAAACCGGCGTCCCCGCAATGGTGCGGAACGCGGTCTCCTTGGTCGCTAGGTCGGCGACGAGTCCAAGGAGCGTGGTGACGACGAGCACGATCCACGCCGCGCGAGACTTCGACGCGGGCAAGGGGAGCCCGGCGCGACCCGGTTCCTCCGATCGCTTCGCTCGGCCCTGCTGGTTGGGGTTGTGTTCCCCGCTCACGCCTTGGCTTCTGCCGGGATTCACTGGCGGATCGAGCGACGCTCGAGCTCACGGGCCGCCTCGATCGAATAACGAGCCCAGGGCAGTTCCTGCAGGCGCTCGGCCTTGATGGGCTTGCCGGTCAGTTCGCACAGGCCGTACGTGCCGTCGTTGATACGCTTGAGCGCGTCGTCAATCTCTTTCACGAGGCGACGGTCGGCGGCGACCAGGTCGAGTGCGAGCGTCTGCTCATAGGTCTCCGAACCCTGCTCGGCCATGTGCTGCGGGAGGTTCGAGAGCGAGCCGCTCTCACCCTTGAGCGCCTCGGACTCCATCGTGTGGATGTCGCCCGCGACCTCGGCCCGCTTCCGCAGCAGGATCGCGCGGAACTGATCGAGCTCCTTCTTGTTGAAGGGGCTCTTGCCGGCCTCGATCGGAGCCTCGGGCGCGTCGCCTTGGGCGCCCAGCGGGCGCGAGGGCGAAGCGTGCGGGCCACTCGGGATGAGGGGTTTGCGGAGAGTTCCCGCCAGTTGTCCGACCGACGCGGGGACCGAGGAAATGATCTTGGGCTTGGGCTTCTTCATCGGGCGGGGCGCCACGATGGTGATGCCCTTGCGCGGCGGCTTGCCGTCCGGCGTGGTCGCGGGTGTCACCGGCTTGGCCGGTGCCTTGGCATGGGCGGCTGCCTTCGTCGGAGCGGCGCCCTTGGTCGGGGCGGCGCCCTTCGCGGGCGCGGCCTTGCCCTTGACCTCAGACTTCGCGGGCGATTTGGCTGGCGACGCGAGCTTGGGCTTGGCCGGGGTCGCGGGTTTCGCCGGTGATTTTGTGGTCGGCTTGGCGATAGGTTTTGCCGCCGGCTTGGACTTGGCGGGCTTGCTCACGGCCTTCGGCAACGGCTTGACCGCCTTTGGAGCCGGCTTGGCGGGCTTCGGTGCGGCCTTCGCGGGCTTCTTGGTTTGGGGCTTGCTCTTGGGCAACTGCAACTCCCCCGGGACCGATGGAGGCCTTGGGCCCAAAGAGGGCCAATCCCCTCCCGAACCCGGAAAGGGTGCGAACGATAAGGGATCGCTCCCAAAATGTCAAAGCGCGGCTCGTTCGGCGTGGGAACCCACACGCGAGGCAACAAGCTCCGCTCTTGAGGCGCCGTTCGGTTCGTTACCCCGGATTGCCCGCCGCTTCGGCCTGCTCGGTGTACTGGCCAAGTTTGCGGAATCGCTCATAGCGATTCTGAACCAGCACGTCCGGATCGATCTGTTTGAGTTGTTGCACGCGAGAGACGATCCACTGGCGCAGGTTCTCCGCCGTGATCTTGGGGTCACGGTGCGCGCCGCCGACGGGCTCTGGGATGACATCGTCGACGATGCCAAGCTCGAGGTTGTCGCGGGCGGTCAGTTTGAGCGCCTTGGCCGCCGCGGAATTGGTCTGTTCGTTGGCTTCCTTCCACAGGATGGCGGCACAGCCTTCGGGGCTGATGACCGAGTACCACGAGCATTGGAGCATGGCGACCCGATCGGCGACCGCGATTCCCAGCGCGCCGCCCGAGCCGCCTTCGCCGATGACGACGCTCACGATCGGCACGCGCAAGCGGCTCATCTCGCGCATGTTCACCGCGATCGCTTCCGCCTGCCCGCGTTGTTCGGCACCAAGCCCCGGATAGGCGCCCGGCGTGTCGACGAGCGTCACGATCGGCACGTTGAACTTCTCGGCCAGCTCCATCTTCAGAAGCGCCTTGCGATACCCCTCGGGGTGGGCACAGCCGAAATGGCACGCGAGCTTCTCCTGCGTGTCGCGCCCCTTCTGGTGCCCGATCACCATGCACTTGATCGGGCCGATGCGCGCAAAGCCCGTCACCAGCGCCGGATCATCGCCGAAGCGGCGATCGCCGTGCAGCTCGGCAAAGTCGCGGCAGATCATGTCGATGTAGTCGCGCGTCTGCGGACGCAGCGGATGACGCGCCACGCGAACCGTGTTCCAGGGCGAAAGGTCGCTGTACAGATCACTCAGGAGCTTGTGGCGATCCTGGCGGAGCCGATCGACCTCCGCGCGGAGCGATTCGACCTCCGGCGAGCCCGTGCCCTCGCCGGGCGGATTCGTGGCGGCGGCCTCGTTCAGCCGCGCTTCGCTTGCCTCGATCCGCTTCTCAAGCTCCAGGACCGGCTTCTCAAACTCGAGTCGATAAAAGCTGGACATCGTGCAGAAAGGGTAGGCTTCCGGCGTCGACACGCCCGGAGAGAGCCATGACGACCCGACCTCACGCCGAACCACCCGACCGAACGCACGCCCACGCAACCGGACCCGAGGATCAACTTCAGGATCGGCATCGCGATCATGCGCGGGCGGCGCCGATCCAGCAGGCGCTCCTCTTCATGGGCGGCGGAAACATGGCCGGCGCCATCCTTCGCGGCGGGCTCGCGGCCGGCGCCATCAACGCATCGCGGGTCTTCGTCATCGAGCCCGACGCAGCCAAGCACGCGGCCTTGAACGACTTGCGCGTTCGGGTCTCAGCCAACTCAGGCGACGGCGTGGCCTGGATCAACTCGGTGGATGAAAGCACCGGAAACCCACGGCAAGTCAACGCCGCAATCCGCGCTCAGGTTGTCCTGTGCGTGAAGCCACAAATGCTCCCGCAAGCCGCGGCGGACATCCGTGCCGCGTTCGCTTCGCCGCGCATCGTTATCTCGATTCTCGCGGGCACACCCAGTTCGATCGTTCGGCGATCGCTTGGCGAGCACGCGCGGGTTGTTCGCGCGATGCCGAATCTCGCCGTGTCGATCTCGCAGGGCGTGACGGCCATCTGCACTGGCGAAGGCGCGAGCGGAGCGGACGACGCCGTGGCCCGCGCGATCTTCCACGCCGTCGGGCCGATGGTGATGCGCCTTGAAGAATCGAAGTTCGACGCCTTCACAGCGATGGCGGGCTCGGGGCCGGCGTACCTCTTCTACCTCGCGCAGGGCATGATCGAAGGGGGTGTGCGCGCCGGGCTTTCGTATGAACAAGCGAGCCACACGGCACGCCAGACCCTCCTGGGCGCCGCCATGCTCCTGTCGCGTTCGGATCAGGCCGCCGAATCACTGCGCGACGCGGTGACGAGCAAGGGCGGGACCACCGCCGCCGCGGTGGGGGTGTTGGACCAGCGCGAGACTCTCCGCGCCATCGCCGATGCGATCGTCGCGGGGGCCGCTCGAGGCGCGGAACTCGCCAAGCTCGCGAGCAAATAGTACGAAGAACATTGCCCCTGCTGCCTCAGCCCGACGTGCGATCGACGACCCTGTACTGGTCGCGTTCGCCGCGTCCGCGGAGCGGATAGTCCTTGCGCAGCGGGTGGGCCGGGAACTCTTCCCACATGAGGATGCGCCGGAGGTCCGGGTGATTGCGGAAGCGCACGCCGAACATGTCGAAGACCTCGCGCTCCATCCACTCGGCGCCCGCCCAGAGGTCGCACACCGAATCGACGACCAGCGCCGGGTCGGGCACGATGCCGTCGGTGGGCAGCGATGGACTCACAAAGGTCTTGACGAAGAAGCGATCGTCGCGGTTGAAGCAGATCAGGTTGTAGTGGACCGCGAAACGCCCCGGCATCTCGGCCGGGTAATTCAAATAGTCCACGCCCGAGACATCGGAGAGGAAACAGTAGTCCGCGCGCGGGTCGCTCTTCAGGAACGCCATGACCTCGTGGAGGTCGGCGGGCTCGACGATGAGCGTCGATTGTCCGCGGAACTCGGTCGCGCGGAATTTCTTGCCCGGGAAGGCTCCCTTGACCAGCTTGAACGTCGGGTGATCGAGCGTTGGGGTCGTCATCCTGAACTCCGTCGAGACGTGTGACGCCAGTGTAGGGCGGAGAATCGGCCCTCGGTCGGGGCCAGTCAGGTTCCGTGCGCAGCGTGAGGAATCTCGGGCTGGCGGAGCCTGGGCAGGTGGAGCGCGTAATCCTCGGGCAGCCCGCCGCGGTCTATCAGCATGGCTGTGCGAGGTTCCGAGGCGAGAGCATCCGCGAATCGCTGGAGATGGTCCGCGCGATGCTCGCGCATGGATTCTGTGATCATCGCATCGGGATCGAGCACCAGCCCGAGCCGTTCGGTCTCAAGCGTGCGGAGCAGCGACCACGCCGACGGGATGTCAGACACGACCTGATCCGCGCGGGGCCAGAGCAGGAGCGTCGCACCCGTCGCGAGCGCGCCCAGCCATCGCCGGCACGCGCCGTGGAACGCGTCAACCGACGCGCGGGTCCATGCCAGCGCCGGTCGATCGCCCTCCTGGGCCGGCCGAGCATGAGCGACGACGACCCGCGTCGCGCCGAGTTTCGCCAGTTCACCGCGCAACGCGGGTGAGCTCGGGTCCGTTGCGATGTCCGAATCCACGATCGCTCCCCACTCGCCGCCGTCGTGGGTGATCGCGAACGAACGCATGGTCGGTGCGGCCTCGAGTTCGAAAGTCGGCTGTATGTCAAGAGTGCCCATGCGGGCGGAGGGTAGTTCAGCCACTCTATCGAAACCGCCGGTACGTCCGTGGTTGGTTACACGATCCAGTTCAACGACCCGACGAACCGAAGTGAACGGGCTCAAACGAACGGAGTCGTGCATGGTGGTTGAACTCGCATTGTGGCCCGACGGAGCTTCGGGTTCGAGCGAGGCCCAGGAGGGGCGCGTGCCGCAGGTCAGTCTGATGCAGCAGATCATCGAGCTCAACCCGACCGCGACGGCCGGGTTCCTTGCTCGATTCGCGGAGGAGTCGCTGCGTCATTACCTCGACCGGCTGGCGATGGCGACCCAGCCGCGCGGGCGAGACTCGCGCTGGGTGCGTACGGGCGAAACGCCCGCGATCATGGCGCGCGAATCGATCGATTGAGAGAAATGCTGAGATCGGGCGGCCGGGTCCGGGGGAAGTGGTGGGGTCCCCGGCCCGGTGGCGCGCGCGGGGATTATCGAGCGATTTCTTATGCGGACTCAACCCAGGCCCGGAAACCTCCGATGGAGGACAAGTCGGGCCGCGGGCCGGTTCAAGCCGACGCCTCGGGCGGTCCGATAAGACGCTACCGGCGACCCCGGCCGCGCGTCTGGTCCCCAGGGGGATCAGCTCGGAGACCCGCCCGATGGATGCTCGCCGAACCCTTGTGAATCGAATCGGGATGACCGGCCTGAGTGGCGCCGCGCTGCTCCTGGCGTCGTGCTCGATGTCATCGCAGGCCAGTCGTGATCCGGCGCCCGAGCCGACCTCATCGGACGCCACCGCATCTTCGAATCCGAACCAGCCTCCTGCACCTGGACCGCTGGCGGTGCTCAATCCGATGAACTCGATCCCCAGCCCCGCGGTGATCGACGCCCGGGCCGTGGGTCTTGGTGTGATCCCCGTCACCGGCGGCGATCAGGACTCCACCCGCGTTTCGCCCTTTAACGTCGCGCAGGTCACCTTCGTTGGCGAAGGTTCCGCGTTCGATCCGACGCTCACGCCCGACGGCAAGACGCTGGTCTTCGCGGGCACGCAGCATCGCCCGACCTCTGACCTCTACTCCAAGCCCGTCGATGGCCGCGTTGTCACGCAGCTCACAAGCGCTTCGGGCGACGACGCCATGCCCTCGGTCAGCCCCGACGGCACGCGCCTGGCCTTTGCCAGCAACCGCTCCGGCAATTGGGACATCTTTGTCATGCCCGTCTCGGGCGGGCCGGCCGTGCAGGTCACGACCGATTCCGGCGACGAACTCCATCCATCGTGGTCGCCCGACGGTGCCAAGCTTGTGTTCTCTCGACTCGGCGCCGCCAGCGGCCGCTGGGAAATGTGGGTCACCGAGCCCGGCAACAACGCCGTGTCTCACTTCATCGGCTACGGCCTGTTTCCCTCGTGGAGCCCCGTCGCCGCCACCGGCGCCGGCGGAACGGACAAAATCCTCTTCCAGCTCGCACGCCAGCGCGGCCAGCGCTCCTTCGGCGTCTGGACGCTCGACTACAAGGACGGACAGACCTCCAACCTGACCGAGATCGCCGCCAGCCCGACCACCGCCTGCATCAACCCGACTTGGAGCCCCGACGCTCAAAAGGTCGTCTACTCCCAGATTCCTCTCGACGCCAGCTTGGGCGACCATGACGTCAAGTCCGCCCTCAACCTCTCTCGCCCCAACGTCGCGACCCTCAAGCTGGTCAACGTGGACGGCACGGGCGAGGTCGATCTGACCGGCTCGGGCGGCTCCTCGATCCTCCCCTTCTGGGGGCGGAGCGGGCGTGTTGTCTTTGTCGCGAACTTCGACGGCACGGAGAACATCTGGTCGATCGACATGAAGCCCGCGGTGCTCGCTCAGGGCGGGCAGGCCTCGGATATGGAAACGACCGTCACCTCGGCCCCGTCTGAAGAGTCCACGGGAGAGGAAGAGTCCGGCAACTGACGCCGGTGAATGGAACAGCGGCGGGTCGGGCGAAAGCTCGCCCCGACCGATTGCCCGCAAGGGCAGAAGCAGCGGCCGGGCATCACCGTCAAGGAAGGCGGACTGCCCGGCGACAGGCCAAGGACGGCACATCGGCGCGATGGAGTGCGCGCTCAGAAGGGCAGGACGCCATGACAAGTGGACAGACCATGCTCACCAAGCGTGGGGAACGATGGGCGCTGGCGACGGCGCTGGTCGTCTGGGCGACGGTGCTTGGAGCGCTGCTCCTTCTGCCCGGATGCTCGAACGGGCCGGAACTCCGTCCGCCGGAGGTCACGATCGCTCCCTACGACGCCACGCGCGGCGAAGTGCTCTGGGGTGTCGTGCCCCTCCGCAACGAGTCCGGCGCCACCGTGATCGATCGCTACGCGATCAGCGACAAGGTCGTGGCCGCGGCGGAGGAAATCCGCGGCGTCCGCTGCATGCCCCTCAATCGCACGATCGACGCGATGCGCGCCCTCAAGATGAACGAGGTCCGCACGCCGCAGGACCTACAGGCACTCCGCGCCGAACTCGGTGTGGACGCGCTCCTCATCGGCGCGATCACCGCCTACGACCCGTACACGCCGACGCTGGGATTGAACCTGGCGCTCCATGCCAAGCCCGGCACGCTCGGGCAGGCCGGGACCAAGGCCCTCGACGCCCGCACGCTCTCTTCCAGCCCCGTCGACCACGCGGTGCCGTCGGAGAACGGCGACCGCCCGCTGGCCCTTGTCTCCGAGAACCTCGACGGCAAGAACCACCAGGTTCAGATGGACGTGAAGAACTACGCCGAGGGGCGCACCGAAGCCCTCTCGGCCTTGGGTTGGCGCCGCTACCTGGCGAGCATGGACCTGTTCAGCGAGTTCGCGGCGTCGTACGTCGTCGGGCGCATGATCCAGAGCGAGTGGATCCGCCTGGCGGGGCACGGGGCGCGGAGTGGAGAGGCCCAGGATTAGGGCGGCAGGGACGCCGCGAGGTTTGGAGTCAGGTGGGCGGAGCCCGAGCAACGGATTGCACAGGACCGATCATCATGCCGGGAGATACGCCCATGTCGACGCTTCCGATCACCGACGCCTTCGCGAGCTTCCTCTCCGACGAGCGCCATTTCAGCCCGTACACCGCGCGCTGCTACGGCGCCGACCTGCGTCAGTACATCGAGTTCCTCGCCCAGGAGCACAATCTCGAACTCGTGGAGCCCAAGGAGCGTTCGGCGTTCAACGAGCGTCAGGAGCGCGCCTCGCAGGGTCGGCCCGCCGTGGTCGCGTCGCTCCCCTACGCCACCGTGACCCAGGCGATCTCTCACGCCTCCGCGGATTCCATCCGCGCGTTCCTCGCCTTCCTTGGCGAGCAGCAGTACTCCGCCGCCACCATGGCGCGCAAGATCGCGACCCTCCGCAGCTTCTACAAGTGGGCGGATCGTCGCGGACTCTCGGACAGCAATCCGATGACCATGATCCGCACGCCGCGCCAGGGCAAGCGACTGCCGAAGGCCATCACGATTGAGCAGATCGAGAAGCTGCTCGCCGCACCCGGCGACGCCGACGTGCTGGGCCGGCGCGACCGCGCCATGCTCGAAACGCTCTATTCCACGGGCATCCGCGTGAGCGAGCTGATCGGCCTCAACCTCGAGGACCTCGACGACGCCGGCGAGGCCCTCCGCGTCCGTGGCAAGGGCAAGAAGGAACGCATCGTCCCGCTCGGCGCGCACGCGCTGGCCGCGATCCGCAGCTACGCCGACATGCTCCGCGCCGATCCTCGCTTCGCGCCCCTCTGGGCCGACAACGGCAAGGCCCGCCCGCTCTTCCTCAACAAGCACGGCGGGCGCCTCAGTTCGCGCTCGGTCCGCCGCAAGCTCGACAAGTACCTGCAGCAGGTCGGCCTTGATCCGACCATCTCGCCCCACACGCTGCGCCACAGCTTCGCGACCCACCTGCTCGACAACGGCGCGGACCTGCGGAGCGTGCAGGAATTGCTGGGGCACCAGTCGCTCTCGACCACCCAGGTCTACACACACCTTACGACGCAGCGCATGCAGGACGCGTACAACAAGGCCCACCCCAGGGCGCAGGCGAGCTGAGACTCCGGGTGCGCGATTGTGGTCGCGAACTCCGACCTGAGACTCGGGATCTGAGATTCGAGATCAGCAGTCTGAACTCTGAAACTTGACCTGAAAGGCGATGGCTCCGGTCATCGCTTTTTTCTTTGGAAGTGCGAACGCCGCGATCCGCGATCGAACGCCTCGTTGATGCCCTGCCCGCCGCTCCGCGTCGCGCTCAACCACCTCGCCTCGTCGTCACTCCGCTGAGTTCGGCCAGCGAAGTTCGCCCGCGATCGCGCTGATCTGGTCCGCGATCATCGCCTCTTCACCGGGCTTGCCGTAAAGCTCGATGACGCCGAGCAGCCGCAGATCCTCGCCGACGAGGACGACGGCGCACGCCGCTCCGGGCGCAAGACGCCCCAGCAGCTCGTCGCTCGCCCCCGTCCATGTGAGCAGCACCGGCTCCGGCGTCGCCTGCGGCAGCACACGCGCCAGCACACTCCGCGTTCCCTCGCGCCACGCCTCGCCAATCTTCGTGAGCGCCGCCGCGTCAAACCCGTCTCGCGCCAGGCAAGCAACGCCCAGCGAAAGCAGCGAAGGCGGTGTGGTCAGCCCCGCGCCCGCTTCGAGCGGCGTGGGGGCGGCCGACTCAAGGTCGAGGGCGACCTCCGCCCGCAGCACGCCCGCCAGCGCGGCGTCGATCATGGGCGCAGAAGCGTCCCTCGTGAAAAGAATCATCGCCGCCGCCGCGGGCCGCTGACCTGAACGCGATTTCAGTTCTCCAAGAAGCGACCACGCGCGAAGGTCCATCGTCTGCAGGGGTGGGTCGAGGATCGTCGCGCCGGGCTCGATCACGCCCGGCGTCGCGCGCAGCTCGCCTAGTGTCTTCACGATCGCGCGCGAGCCGACCTCGATCCCCCATGACGCGGGGTCGCCCGGCGCGATCGCGGCGCAGCGCCCGACGATCTTCGCGCCGGCCACGCCGAACGGCGTGATCTCGAACGAATCGAGCCGCCCCGTGCCCGCCAGCGCGGACAGCACCACGTCGTGCGTCGCGCTCTTCCCCCGCACCACCAGCAATCGCCGCGAGCCCGCCGCGACCGATTCGGCGCTCTCCCAGGTGACCACACCCGTCAGCGATGTCAATGGCTCGCTGGTTTCGTGCCCCAGCGCCAGCCACAGCTGCGGGAATGCCAGCATCGGAAGATGCTGGGCAAGTTTGGATGGTGTCGGATCGCCATCGATCGCAAACCTCGCGGCGTGTTCGCGATCGCCCTGGCGAATCGCCGTGGTGGAGCCGGGCTGAGCGCAGATGCGAAGCTCGCCGAGCTCAAGCTTGGCCATCGGGAACTGCGTTGTGGATCGCGCGGTTCGCACGATCGCCACCGCGCGGCGGATTGCTCGCGCCGGAAGCGGCCCTTCGATCACGGGATACGGCGTGGCGACCAGCGAAACTCGGTCCGCGACCGCGCCGTCTCGGTACGCCCCCGAAATACGCGCCAGCACCTCGGTAGCGTCAAGCGGCTTGGAGTGGTTGCCGCCGTTCTGTGGTACGGCCAATGCTGTTGGCGCCTTGGCGAACATCACGAAGGCCAGCGCAAGCGCGCCAAGCACCATGACCGTGGCGCGAAGGACCGCGCCAGCATCGAAGAGGGCTCGGAATGTGACGAGGGTTGGTCTCATGGCGTGCCGCGGCAGAGCTCTACCCGTTCGTGGGACGCACGGATGCACCAGTGGTTCCACGCCGGAGCAAATCGAGCAGATCCCTCGGCGTTCGACCATCCGGTGGCAGCCGCCAATCCGGCGCAATCTCAGCGAGCGGCTCGAGCACGAACAGCCGCTCCCGCAGCCGGGGGTGGGGGACTGTCAGGCCGTGCTCATCGATGACCCGATCGTCCAACAGAAGAAGATCGAGATCGAGCGTCCGGCTTCCCCATCGTGGCGAGTTGGCCCGATCGCGCCCGCGTTCGAGCTCGATGCGGAGCAGATGCCGCAGCAACTCTTGCGGCGAGAGCGTCGTGCGCATGCGCGCCACGCCGTTGAGATAGCGATCCTGCTCCCCCGGCCCGACGGGCTCGGTCTCGATGATCGTCGAAACCCGGATCAACTCCGTGCCCGGGAGTTGCGTGAGCGATTCAACCGCCGCACGGATGTGCGCGTGGCGGTCGCCGAGATTCGACCCCAGCGCGATGAAGCAATCAGTTGGAGTAATTGGCGTCTTCATTCAGCACGATGCACGATCGCCCAAGTCCTTCATTCCACTCCCGCCGCGGCATGAAGGGCTTCCAGCCCCGAAACGTCTCCGCCTTCTCCGCGTTCGCCGCGGTGAAAGTCGCTTCAGGATCATCGCGGTTCGCAACCTCCATCCGCACGCCGCGTCAGCCGCCCGCCGCCCGCACCGGGTCCGGGAAATCCCGGTACAGCGCCGACCTGAAATTCGTCACCATCGAATACACCGGGTGGTGCAGACGCTCCACCTCGCCCGTGCGCGTCGCGACGAGGTCGAACGCGTGATCCAGCTGCGCCAGGTCCTTGAACGCCAGCGTGATGTGAAACTCGCCAAGCCCCTCGGGACCGAATCCGAACTTCCGCCGCGTCAATCGCCAGTGATCGAGCTTCCCCTGCGATTTCAGGTGGTCGAGATAGTGCTGCACGGCCTTGACGAACTCAAGATCACGCCGCGATTCGCGCAGATCGCACCAGATCTCGTAGTAGTTCACGCCTTGCCCTTCTCAAGCTCCGCGAGCAGCGCCTCGTCAATCCCCAGGTACTCGCGCATGTGCTGGTCATACGTCGCGGCGTCCTGATCGCGAGAGAGATCAAGGCGAAGCTCGTTGATCACCTTTGTGCCCTGGCGAATCCACTCGTCCCACGTCTGCGCCGAGATGTTCTCGAAGATCCACGAGCCGACCGGCCCGCGGAAAGGCTGTCGCGTCAGCTTGCTCCCCGGGCGCCCGGTCCGCTTGCACACAAACGCGCCCGTGATCTCGCTCGCCGCGCTCGCCGTCCCGCCGACCTGCGGCACGGGCAGGCCGAGTTTGGTGAGCAATTCGCCCATCGCTTTCTGGGGCAGGCGATCGCCGCGTGACGCCGCCGTCGTGAAGCCCTTGGTGAGCACCTCGCCCGCGATCGCGTGGTCGCCCGCCGCGACAAGCTGCTCGCCCGCGAGCTGATACGCCTTGGACATCGCGGGGTTGATCTGGCAGCAGCGGAGGAACGACTCCGCCGCTTCCCGCGCCCGCCCCGCCTCGGCGTACACGCGCCCGAGCGAAAAATGGGCCATGTCGTTCTCGGGGTCGGCCTGAACCATGTTCTCAAACTGTGCGATGCGCTGCGCGATGTCCATGCCCGATGATAGGAACCCGCCCACGCGTCGCGGGCAAACGCCTTCCCTTGTCGGCTTTTCGATCAGGGTCGCTCCGATCCTCCGCCGCGCGATCGCGTCGGTGTTTCGCTACCCTGTCCTCCGTGAATCGACCCGGCGACATCCTGGGCGTCAACCTCGCGGGCGTCGCGCTCCGCAATCCCGTCATTCTCGCGGCCGGAACCTGCGGCTATCTTGATGAGATGAACGATGCGGTCGACCTCGCCCGCGTCGGCGCCGTCGTCACCAAGTCGATCACCCGTCTCCCTCGCGACGGCAACGCCACCTGGCGCATCATCGAAACCCGCTCCGGTATGATGAACGCGATCGGCCTGGCGAATGTCGGCGTCGAGGCATTCTCCCGCGACATTGCGCCCCGTGTCGCGAGCGTGCCGACGACCGTGATCGGGTCGATCGCGGGCTTCTCCATCGATGATTACGTCGCCGTCGCCGCCGCGATGGACGATTGCGATGCGATCCAGGCCGTGGAGATCAACGTCTCGTGCCCGAATGTTCACGGCGGGACCGAGTTCGGCGCCGACCCTCGCTCTCTTTCAGAGCTCGTCCGCGCACTGCGTCCCGTGCTCTGCCGCGCGAGGCTCTTCGTGAAGCTCAGCCCCATCGCCAACGGCCCGCTCCCGATCAAAGATGTCGCGCGAGCCGCCATCGAGGCCGGTGCCCAGCCCGCCGGGCCGAACTCCCGCCCCGGCGCGGACGCCATCTGCCTCGCCAACACCATGCCCGCCATGGCCATCGATGTCCACTCGCGCCGCCCGCGCCTCGCCAACATCACCGGCGGCCTGTCCGGGCCCGCGGTTCATCCCATCGCTGTCAAGCTCGTGTATGACTGCTATCGCGCGATCGCCAAGGACACTTCCACGCCCATCGTCGGCATCGGCGGCGTGCTCTCGTGGGAGGATGCCGCGGAGTTCATGCTGGCCGGCGCATCCGCCGTCGAGATGGGCACATCGCTCTTCGTTGATCCACGCTCGCCGCTCAAGGTGGTCGCCGGCCTTGAAAAATGGGCTTGGGCTCAGGGTGCGGCGAGCATCTCGGAGTTGGTGGGGGGCGTGAAGCTCGAATAGCCCGATCTCGTTCGGCCGCACGGGCCATTGAGAGAGTCGCCGAAAGGAACCGCGTTGATTCCTCCGATCGATAGTCTCGCATTCAGTAATCGCTTTCGCAGCGTGCTCGTCGCGATTGGCGTTTTGCTTGGTGCCGCGAGCTTTCGGGCCGCGGCCCAACCGACGCAGGTCACGCCCCAACCAACAGCGAAGCAAGACCAGCCCGCACCGAAAGACCTCCACGACCTGCTCGCGCCCATCCGTGACAAGGCCTCTGTCCCCTCGCTCGCCGCGGTCGCGCTCAAGGACGGCCAGATCATCGCCCAAGGCTGCGTTGGCGTTCGCGCCGTCAACGCCCCGGACGAAGCCACGATCAACGACAAGTTCCACCTCGGCTCATGCACCAAGGCCATGACGGCGACCATGATCGCCCGCCTCGTGGATCGTGGACTGATGCGATGGGATATGACGTTGGGCGAGGTCTTCGCGGGTCGCCCAGGCATTCACGAGAAGTATCGCGCCGTCCGCCTCGATCGACTCCTCACCAACCGTGGTGGCTTGCCGCGCGAAGCACCCGACGCGCTCTGGTCGAAGCTCTTTCTCCGCCTCGGCACCCCGACCGAGCAGCGTCTGCAGCTTCTCGACGGCATGTGCTCCATCGCGCCCGAGTACGAGCCGGGAACCAAGTTCGTCTACTCGAATCAGAACTTCGCGGTCGCCGGAGCCATGGCCGAAAAGGTGACCGGCAAAGCGTGGGAAGACTTGATGAACGACGAGTTGTTCGCGGCGCTGGGGATCACCAGCGCGGGGTTCGGCGCTCCGGGAGGCGGCGAAGTGATCGATCAGCCTCGCGGGCATCGCGGCACCGCGCCGAATTACAAGCCGGTTCCGCCGGGCGTCGCCGCGGACAATCCTCCCGCGATCGGGCCGGCAGGCACGGTTCACATGAGCCTGCCCGACTGGGCGCGATTCATCGCGCTGCACGCTCGGGGCGACCACGCGCTCCTCGACGACAAGCCCGCGGGCGACTCCGCCTTCGCGATGGTGAGCAAGGCGTCGATGGCCAAACTTCACCAGGCGATCGACGGCGAGGGCGAAAGCGTGAAGAACACAGACACCTCGGGCTACGCGATGGGTTGGGGAGTCGCGGCACGCCCGTGGGCCGATGGACGCGTGCTCACGCACTCGGGCTCGAACACGATGTGGTATTGCGTCGTGTGGATCGCGCCAAAGAAGGACTTCGCGGTGCTCGTGGCGTGCAACGCGGGCCTCGACGCCGCCCGCGCGACCGATCAAGCCGCGGGAGCGATCATCGGCGAAAGTCTCAAGCCCTGAGTTTCAAGTTCACGCCGCTTCTTTGGGCGCCCTTCGCGTCAATCTTCGCGCCAAGATCAAGCTCTCAGGCGTTGACGCGGCCCAATGTCCCGGCGCGTTGCCTCGGCCGAAGATCGGCTCCCCGTCGAGGCACTCCGGCAAGTCCTACACCCCGCAGCGGGGGGTGTCCACTTCGCACACTGCTGATGCGGGTTCTCGTTGGAACATGCGCCCGTGTGGCTTGAAAAACACACACGCGGAGCGCGGGGGTACCCCAAACCACGCGCGGTTTCTATCCAGAATCCGTATCATTGCTCGGCGGCTCGTGCGCGGCCGGCCGTAGGGAAACCTCGGAGTCTTTGTCCGGCTCCAGGGCCAGACCCACCATCCGCGAGTGCGACCAAGGCCGGATCGACGACCGCGCACGGGCATGGGGCTCCACCATGCCGTACGACTCCGTGGCGGCTTCGCGTGCCTCCGCGTCGCACATGAAGCCACCCGGCCATTGCGTGCGTCGATACAGGCGTCGTCTCGGGAGCGAGGAATCGCGTTCGAATGTGCGCGCCAAATCGCCCCGCGAAGGCGCGGGGCGTGGGTGAACGGGGTGCCGAGTGCCGCGGGAGATCCGCGATGCTCACTTGATCGTCAGCATCTCGCGGTACGTCGGCATGGGCCACAGATCGGCCGGGATGCGCTCCTCCAACTGGTCGACCACCTCGCGCAGGTCGCTCATCGCGCCGCGCACCTTGTCGCGCACATGCGCGGCGTGCTTGTGGACACCCGCGTCGTGGTGGTCCACCGCCTTCTCCAGCGCGTCCACCGCGTCACGAAGGGAATCGACCAGCGCCGAAAAGCTCTCCAGCGCCTCACGCGACTTGGACGTGTCGACGTCCGCCGCCTCGGTCACGGAGATGTTCTCCGCCTGCTCGGTCTGGAAGCGGATGGCGGCCGGGAGGATCAGCGTTCGTGCCATCAGCATCGCGGTCTCCCCCTCGATCAGAACCTGCTTGCAGTACTTTTCGAGGAAGACATGCTCGCGGCTCTCCAGCTCGACCTTGCTCAGCACCTTGAACGCGGAGAACAGATCGGCGTTCTTCTTGTCGCTCAGGGTCGACAACGCCGCGACTGACTCGCGGTGGTTGGGCAGACCGCGCTTCTTGGCCTCGTCATGCCAGGATTTGTCGTAACCGTCGCCGTTGAAGATCACGCGTTTGTGCTGCTTGATGATCTTCTGCAGCACGCCTCGCACCGCGCCCTGAACCTTTGCTTCGTCGCCGGTGTTCTTGCCGATCGCCTTCTCGAGCTGGTCGCACAGGAACGACAGGCTGTCGGCGACGATGGTGTTGAGCACGGTCGTCGGCCACGCGACGGCCTGGCTGGAGCCCACGGCCCGGAACTCGAACTTGTTCCCCGTGAACGCGAACGGGCTGGTGCGGTTGCGGTCGCCCGTGTGGCGGGGGATCTGGGGGAGCGTCGTGGTGCCC
Source organism: Phycisphaerales bacterium (assembly GCA_020853815.1). Lineage (GTDB taxonomy): Bacteria > Planctomycetota > Phycisphaerae > Phycisphaerales > UBA1924 > JABWBC01. Next base: position 17,890 of record JADYYE010000160.1, on the reverse strand, counting down.
AGCTCAAGGCTCGTGCCCTTCATGGTGCGCTTGGCCCCGCCCGACTCGAGCTGGTTCACGATGTCGGTCAGCATGTCGCCCAGGAAGATCGACATGATTGCCGGCGGGGCTTCGTTCGCGCCCAGGCGGTGGTCGTTCGAGGCGTGGGCGACGCTGGCGCGGAGCAGGTCGGCGTGCAGGTCCACCGCGCGGATGACCGCCGCCAGCGTGCACAAGAAGATCATGTTGGAGTGAGTATCGTCGCGAGGATCGAGCAGATTGATGCCCGTGTCGGTCGCGATCGACCAATTGACGTGCTTGCCCGAGCCGTTGATCCCCGCGAAGGGCTTCTCGTGCAGCAGGCAGGCGAAGTTGTGGCGCGGCGCCACGCGGCGCATGGTCTCCATCACCAGCATCTGGTGGTCCGACGCGACGTTGGCGGTCTCAAAGGTCGGGGCCAGCTCGAACTGGCACGGCGCGACCTCGTTGTGACGCGTCTTGACCGGAACGCCCAGGCGATAGAGATCGCGCTCGACCTCCGCCATGAACGCCATGACCCGCGTCGGGATGCTCCCGAAGTAGTGGTCCTCGAGCTGCTGGTGCTTGGGCGGGCGGGCGCCGAAGAGCGTCCGCTCGCACGCGATCATGTCCGGGCGATCGTAGAAGTAATCGCGGTCGACCAGGAAATACTCCTGCTCGCACCCGCACGTCGCCATCACCCGGCTCACGCCCTGGTCGGCGCTGAAAATCTTGAGCAGGCGGACGGCCTGCTCCGAGACCGCGTCCATGGAGCGCAACAAGGGCGTCTTGTGGTCGAGCGCCTCTCCCGTCCACGAAACAAAGGCCGTGGGGATGCACAGCGTCACCGAGCCCGCGTTCCGCGAAAGGAAGACGGGGCTGGTGCAGTCCCACGCGGTGTAGCCGCGGGCCTCAAACGTGGCGCGGATGCCGCCCGAGGGGAAGCTCGACGCGTCGGGCTCGCCCTGAACGAGCGCCGAGCCGGTGAACTCCGTGAGCGCCCCGCCGTGCCCGTCGGGCGTGATGAAGGCGTCGTGCTTTTCAGCGGTCTGGCCCGTTAGCGGCTGGAACCAGTGGGTGTAGTGCGTCGCGCCGCGCTCGATCGCCCAATCCTTCATGGCGGCGGCCACGACGTCCGCCAGCTGCGGGTTCAGCCGCTCGCCCTTGGTCAGGGTCCGCTGCAACGCCTTGAACACGTCCTTGGGCAGGCGCTGGCGCATCACGCGATCGGTGAAGACGTCCTCGGCGAAGAGTTCCTCGCTGGGGATGTACGAAAGAGTGGTGGGGTTCATGGTTCGGGCTCGGGTGTCGGAAGAACTCGAAATGCTCATGGATCAGACTCCGTCTGGATGATTCGCACGCCGATCCTCGGCACGCGGGAAAAATCAGCGATTGCTCGCGGCACGAAGCAGATCGTGCCGCTCGGAACAGTGTTCACGGATTGCCCAACACACAGGGCGGGATTGCCGAAAAGGCCGGTCGCCATACAGCGATCGCTCGGGTCAGGGTGACGACGCACCCGACGCGGCGGGCTGACCGGCCGATGATTGTCGCTGTTGCAGACCCTGGCACAATTCGCCAACGAAGCTCGATGCCTCCGCGACCGGATCGCGTCCCTGCGCGTCCGCCTCGCTCATGCGGCGGACCAGCGCGCTCCCCACGATCGCCGCGTCGGCGGAATCCGTCACCGACTGCACATGAGCCGCGCTCGAGATGCCAAAGCCGACCGCGATCGGCAGCTCGGTCACCTCTCGAAGCTTGGTGACGCGCCCCGCAATCTCCGGAGCTTCCGCGCGCTCGCCCGTAATCCCGGCCCGCGCCAAGAGATACACGAATCCCGTCGAGGCCGCCACGATCTCCTTGGCCCGCGCGAAAGGCGTCGACGGCGAGATCAAAAGGCTCGCCGAAACCCCGCGATCGCGACAGGTCGCCAGCAGTACGCTCGACTCTTCGAGTGGCGCATCGGGGAAAATGAATCCGTCAAACCCCGCGTCGGCGGCCTTGGCCACAAACTCCGTCGGCCCGCCCATGCGATGCACGATCGACACGCTCACCATGGCGATCAGTCCGATCGAGAGTTGATCGCGCACCGAGCGAACTTCGTCGAAGACCGACTGGGGAGTCGAGCCGCGCTGCAGGGCGACGTGCATGGCCGCGGCGATGACAGGCCCGTCGGCGATCGGGTCCGAGAACGGAATCCCGATTTCGACGATGCTGGCCCCGGCAGCCTGCAGCGCGGGCAGAACCTGAGCGGTGGCACCCGGGCGCGGGTGCCCGCCGCAGATAAACGGCATCAGGGCCCGTTTCCGCTCCTGCCTGAGCGTCGTGAAAATCTGCTCAACGCGGTTCACGGGCTTGAGTATTGCCCAACATTCCTGAAGAGTCCAATGGAACGCCGGGCCAACCGTAATCGGAATTGCCGGACCCGGCGGGTTGCGGCCTGCACGCTGGCCATGCCGGCCAAGTCAGACGATCACGTCTCGGACCTGCTCCAGCCCTTCGGTCAGGACTCTCGGGCCGTTCTCGGTGATATAGACGTCGTGCTCGTAGTGGACCGTGAGCGAGCCGTCCTTGGAATAGACCGGCCATTCCTTCGGTCGCTCCAGCGTCTGGCCGGTGCCCACCGCGATCATGGGCTCAACCGCCACCAGAGTGCCGGGTCGGCAGGGCTCAAAGGCCTCGGGCCATTCGCCCGGATAGGTCGGGACGACATTGGAAACAAAGGGACGATCGTGCAACTCGCGTCCGTAGCCATGCCCGCCCAGGCCGCGCACCAGGTGGAAACCGTATTTCGTCTCCACGATGTCTTGCACGGCCTTCGCCCACGCAAGAAACGTGTTGCCAGGGCGAAGTTCCTGCAGGCCCTTGGACAGCGACTCTTTGCCGCAGTCCGTGAGCTTTTTCACGAGCGGCGAAGGCTGCCCGAAGACATAGGTCCAGGCCGCGTCGCCGATCCAGCCGCGATAGCGCACGCCGATGTCGATCTTCAGGACATCGCCGTCCTTCACGGGGTGCGGGTAGTACCCGGCCGTCCCGTGGACGACGCACTCGTTGAGCGACAGGCAGGCGTAGGACGGGAAGGGCACGCGCTTCGCGCCCTTGTAGTGAAGGAAGCATGACGCGCAGCGCAGGTCGTCGAGAACCTTGGCGACGTGCTGGTCGATCTGCGCCAGCGTCACGCCCGGGTGCAGCCACGCCGCCAGCTTGTGGTGCGTCTCGACCACCTTTCGGGCCGCGGCGAGAGCTCCCTCGGCCTCGATGGCGGAAATCTTGGGGACATGAAGTGAAGGTGCGGCCATTGGTCCGTCATCGTAGGTGCTCGCCCGCCTCACGTCAGCGGGCGCACGAGCTTCCCGCCCACGAAAACGTGCGAGATCGGAGAACCGCCGAGTTCGTACACGATCGCCCGCTCGTCGCGGTCCGCCAGGAGCACAAGGTCCGCCCGCTGCCCGGGTGCGACCTGTCCCCGATCGCCGAGGCCCAGCACGCACGCCGCGTTGAGGGTCGCCGCGACGATTGCCTCTGCTGGTGTCATGCCGCAGCCGCGCACACCCATCCCCATCGCCAGTGGCATGGACTCCGTCGGCGCCGACCCGGGGTTGCAGTTGGTCGCCAGCGCGAGCGCGGCCCCGGCGTCGATCATCCGCCGGGCGCTCGCGAAGGGCGAGCCTAGGTGCAGGCACGCCGCGGGGAGAACGACGCCGATCGAGGGCGACGCGCCGATCGCACGGATCTCGGCGTCGGTCATGGCTTCGAGATGGTCGCAACTGGTGGCACCGATCGCGGCCGCGTGCTCGACCATGCCCAGGCTGTTGAATTGGTTCGTGTGGACACGGATCGGATGCCCGAGCGATCGGGCGCGATCAAATAGGCGCGCGCAGTCCGCCAGGCTCCACGCGCCGTTTTCGCAGTACGCGTCGAGCGCGATGCCCGGAAACTCGGCGTGAACCGCGTCGAGCGTGTCATGGATCGTGGTATCGACGAACCCCGGCTGGTCGTGGTCGATCGCGTGGGCGATGAGCGCGGTGGGGACGACGGTTCCCGGAAGGGTGTCCGCCGCGCGCCTGATGGCGCGGAGCATCTTCAACTCGTGCTCCGTCGACAGGCCGTACCCCGATTTCACCTCGACCGTGGCCGTGCCGAACGCGAGCATCCGGGCAAGGCGTGCCGAGAGCGATGACACCAGCTCGTGTTCCGTCGCCGCCCGCGTTGCACGCACGGTTGACATGATCCCACCGCCGGCCTGCAGGATCTCAAGATACGTCGCGCCCGCGAGCTTCCGCTCCCACTCGTCAATCCGCGAGCCCGCCCAGCACGCGTGGGTGTGGCAATCGACGAGCGCCGGCATGAGCACGCGGCCTTTGGCGTCGATGGACACGTCCGGCGGACGTACGAACTGAATGCCCGGATTACTCGGCGCGACCAGCGAAATCCTGTCGTCCACGATGAGCACGTCCGCGCGGTCGATCACCCCGAGATCGCGCATGGACGCGCCCCGCCGGGGCCGATCGCCCGCCAGGGTCAGCACACGCGCGTTGTGGATCAGGGTCAGCATGGAACGCAATGCTCACGCGGGCGGCAAGGCCCGCAGGAATGTCAGGAACAGATATGCCGCAAGGCGAGCCGTGCGCCCGTCGGGATCGTGAGGAGGGCTCAGTTCCATGATGTCGAAGCACGCCAGCCGCGGATGCGCCGCCGCGGCCTCGACCCACGGGACCAGTTGCGAGGGGGACAGCCCGCACGGGTTCATCGCGCTCACGCCCGGGGCGCTCGACGCGTCGATAGAGTCCATATCCACGCTCACGAACAGCGGCCTTCCCTGGGGCAACTGCAGCGGCCCTGCGGGATCGAGCATCTGCCCGCCCTGCTCGCGGAACCACGAGACGTGCTCGCGCGAGTTCACGATTGCGTCGAATCCCACGATCGAGAGCGAATCGACGGCACCGACTTCAATCAAGCGTCGGAATCCCATGCCGCTCCCGGGCGTCTCACGCACGTCGAGGTGCGGATCAAAGTACAGCCCCGCCATCGGTGAACGGATCTGCCGTTGCACTCCCTGCACAAAGGCAAACGTGCAATCGTGCCCGCCGCCCACCGCGAAAGGGAGCAAGCCCGCGTCGGCGATGGCGAGCGAGGCCTCGCTGATGCGTCGGTGCGTCTCGTGCAAGGCCGCGATGGCGTCGGTATTGTCGAGGGACGCCGGCCCGTCAAACGTCGCCGGAACGACATCGCCCGCGTCAAAGACGCGCGGCCAATCGTGCCCGTCCGGGCGGGCCACCCCAAGGCGTGCCAGCGCCCGCCGGAATTCACGCGGGCCTTCCGCGGCGCCGGGACGACCATTGTTCAATCGCACGCCAATATCCTGCGGAATGCCCAGCAACCCGACGCGGCAGCCCTCGGGGCGTTCGCGCTGGACGAGCGAGGCGAAGCGTGCCGCGGGGATGTCGGCGGGCCACACGCCCGGCGTGGTGTGCGGGATCATGCACCCACTGTATCGCGGGCGGGGAAGCGTGCGCGGCACTAGACTGTCGGTGTCCCGAGCAAGGAGCCAACCCAATGCCAAGAGCCGTCACGTTGTTCACGGGCCAGTGGGCCGACCTTCCCCTCGAAGTCATGGCCGAGAAGGCCAAGTCGTTCGGCTATGACGGGCTTGAGCTCGCCTGCTGGGGCGATCACTTCGACCCGGTCAAGGCGATGCGCGACAAACGCCACTGCCAGAGCCGTTGGGAAATCCTGCAAGCCCACGGCCTGCAGTGCTACGCGATCTCCAGCCACCTCGTGGGACAGGCCGTCTGCGACCCCATCGACGCACGCCACAAGTCCATCCTCCCCGAGCGAGTCTGGGCCGACGGCAACAAGGAAGGCGTGCGCAAGCGGGCCGCCGCCGAGATGATCACGACTGCGAAGGCCGAGGCCAAGTTCGGCGTGAAGGTCGTCAACGGCTTTACGGGCAGCAGCGTGTGGCACAAGCTCTATTTCTTCCCGCCCACCTCGTCCAAGGAGATCGACGATGGCTTCAAGGACTTCGGCAAGCGCTGGACGCCCATCCTCGACGAGTTCGCGGCCGTTGGCGTGAAGTTTGGCCTGGAGGTCCACCCGGGCGAGATCGCGTATGACATTTACACCGCGCAGCGGGCGATCGACGCCGTCAACGGGCATCCCGCGTTCGGCTTCAACTTTGATCCGAGCCACCTCCTGTGGCAGGGTGTCGACCCCGCGATCTTCATCGACACCTTCAAGGATCGCATCTGGCACGTCCACATGAAGGACGTCGCGACCAACATGAACGGCACGGCGAGCATCCTCGGTTCGCACCTGGCGTTCGGTGATCATCGGCGCGGCTGGGATTTCCGTTCCGTCGGCCGCGGGCACGTCGATTTCGACGCCATCATCCGCGCCCTCAATCGCGCGAACTATCAGGGCCCGCTCAGCGTTGAATGGGAGGACGCGGGGATGGACCGCGAGCACGGCGCGAAGGAAAGCTGCGAGTATGTTCGCGGCGTGGATTTCACGCCCTCCGGCGTCGCCTTCGACGCCGCGTTCGACAAGGAAGAGAAGGCCAAGAAGTAGCGGCTCGCGCGGAAGGGTGCCGGTAAGCCTTGGGGTCGCTTCGCTCGGCGCATCGGCGCCGCGCCGAATGAAGGTAAAGTTTGAGGTCTGCTGGAGATTGGTCGTGAACAAGGTTCTTCGCATGGGCATGGTGGGCGGCGGTCGGGACGCGTTCATCGGCGCGGTGCATCGCACCGCTGCCTGCATGGACCACCGCGCCCGATTGGTCGCGGGCGCCCTGTCCTCCACGCCGGAAAAGTCCAAGGCCTCGGGGCGCGACCTCGGCCTCGACGATCGCCGGAACTACGAGCGATGGGAGGACATGCTCGAGGGCGAACTGCTCCTGGGCGAGGATGAACGCATCGACTTCGTCTGCATCGTCACGCCCAACCATGCCCATTACCCCGTGGCGAAGGCGTTCGCGTCCGCGGGGATCAACGTGATCTGCGACAAGCCGCTCGTACACACCTCCGAGCAGGCACGCGAGCTGGTCCAGATCGTGAAGAAGACCGGCGTGGTCTTCGCGGTCACGTACAACTACTCGGGTTATCCAATGGTGAAGCACGCCCGCGAGATGGTTTCCTCCGGCGCGATCGGAGACGTGCGTAAGGTGATCGTCGAGTACAACCAGGGCTGGCTCGCTTCCGCGCTGGAGAAGAGCGGACAAAAGCAGGCCGACTGGCGCACCGATCCGGCCCGCTCCGGCCTGGGCGGCGCGATCGGCGACATCGGAAGCCACGCCGAACAGCTCGTGTCGTACATCACCGGGCTATCGCTCGAGTCCATCTGCGCCGATCTCACCACGTTTGTTCCCGGCCGACGACTCGACGACGACGCCAACGTGCTCCTGCGTTTCAAGGCCCGCAACGGCATCGAAGCCCGCGGCGTGCTCATCGCTTCGCAGATCGAGGTCGGCCACGAAAACGACCTGCGCATCCGCGTCTTTGGCACCAAGGGCACACTCGAGTGGCACCAGGAAGACCCCAACGTCCTCATGCACCGACCCGACGGCGGCCCGGAGCAGTTCTTCCGTCGCGGCAACGGATACCTGTGCGACGCCGCCAAACGTGCCACACGCCTGCCCCCCGGGCATCCCGAAGCCTTTTTCGAAGCCTTCGCTAATGTCTACCGAAACGCCTACGACGCGATCGAAGCCCGGCCTCTCGGCAAGGCCGACGTCGGCGGGATCGGGCTGCATGGCGGCTATGACTACCCGGATGTCTTTGATGGCGCCCGCGGCGTGCACTTCATCGAGCGCGTCGTCGAAAGCTCCCGTTCCGATCGCAAGTGGACCCCGGCCTCCTTCCCGCTTTGAATTGAGCATGGCAAACCCAATTCGTTCCCCCGGGCGTGCAATCGCGCTTGGCTCCCTCCTGCTCGGGTCGATCGTCGCCTCGTCGTTGCTCTCCGGCTGCACAACCTCACCCTGGCAGGCAACCTACACCTCGCTCTCTACCGAGCCGCTCTCGCCCACAACCAACGTGAAAATTCGCGCCGTCTCGTGGGATCGGCTCGAGCCCGTGCTCAGAGACCTGGATGCCGAGGCCGCCAAGTCGGATGCGCCGCCCGAGGAATGGCCGGCCAATCTGCGTGCCGAGCGTCAGTCGACGCTGCTTGACGCGCTGCAGGTGACGCGTGATGCCGGCGGCGTCGACATCATCGGGCGCTCGGCCTTCAAGACCACGGACACCGTCGAGCCCGAAGACGGCCAGCTCGCCGCGCTCGCCCGACAGAAGGGCGCGAACCTCGTCGTCTACTCGCGCTCATACCTCGGGAAGACCGAGAAGATCGTCCAGGAGCCCGTGACGACCTACTCCTCGGGGTCGGAAGCGTGGTGGGGGAGCGATGCCCGCCGCCGTCGGCGTCACGTTGACTTTAGCGAGACCAGCACGTCGTGGGTGCCCATGAAAACCCAGGCCGACGAGCACTTCTTCGTCGCGTACTTTCTGAAGACCAAGTAGGGCGCACGAAAAGCAAGGCGCACGAAAAAGCCCCGCTCTCGCGGGGCTTCATGTTGCCACGAAATCCGCCGTGCTTCCGATGCTCAACGCTTCGCGAGCAGGTCGCGGATTTCCTTGAGGTAGAGCTCCGAAGGCGCCGGGGCGGGCGGGGGCGGCGGGGGGGCCGCTTCCTTCTGCTTCTCGAACCGGGTCTTGGCGGTGTTCATGGCCTTGATGACCATGAAAAGGCAGAAGGCGACAATGATGAACTGGATGATGGTGTTGATGAACTCGCCGTAGCCGATCACGACGTCGTTGACCGCTCCCGCCGTGCCCTTCTCCAGCAGCTTGAACGTCTTGTCCTTGAAGTCGACGCCGCCCGTCAGGTAGCCGATCGGCGGCATCATCACCTTGTCGACCAGCGTGGACACGATCTTGCCAAACGCCCCGCCGATGATCACACCGACCGCCATGTCGACGACGTTGCCTTTCATGGCAAAGTCACGGAATTCCTTGATCAGTCCCATGCATTGACTCCTTGGGCTCGAGTGAATCTGGGGAAGGACGCCAGAACGGCATCCGGGAAAACCCCGGTGAGCTAGAAAGAGAATACCAGCATGACGAAATAGTCAACATCATTCCGCTTCTGACCTTCCGGCGTGCTGTCGTAACGATCTTCCACGCCGAGCTTTAGGCTCATATTGCTCTTTTCATCGACCAAGATCTGCCATCCCGCCTTGGCCAGGAAGCGATAGGGCCCGAAGTCATCCAGAGCCGGGTAGAGGTCGATGTTCGCGAAGATGTCGTTCCGCTCGTTGAGCTTGTGGGTGTAGTCCAGCCCGAGCAGGCCTTCGGGCACGATCTTGTTCTCGCTCCCGCCGATCTCCTGGCTGGCGCCGGCGCCGATTCGTCCCAGGAGCAGAGTCTTGTCGTTCTTGATGAACTCGTATCCCACACCGCCGTACGCCGACCAGCGCCAGTCCCAGTTCTGGAAGTAGTCGTATTCCGCCTTGACCTGGGCGAACACGCGCCACGGCGCGTTCAACTTCCAGTCGTTGCGGATGTCGGCCTCGAAGCGGTCCTTGGACTTGTTGCCGTCCTCCGAGCCATATCCATAGGTGAAGCCGACGGCGGTGTCATACTTCGACGATTCGCGCTTGCCGTTGAGCCCGGCGCGGAAGTTGAGCGTCTCGCTGTTGCCGTCGGACCCGTTCAGGCCGAACTCCGCGTTCCACTTCCATCCCTTCCAGAAGCTCGCTGGATCGGCGGGGACGCTCGGCGCCGCCGCGGGCTCGGCTGCGGGCTGTCCGGGCATCTCCGCCAGATCGGCCCGCGCGACGCGCACGGCGCCCAGGAGCGGGCTCATCACCGTCATCCCCTCCGAATCCATGTCGACCACCCGACCATGAACGCGCTCGCCGCTCTTGAGGGCGAAGGTCGACAACTCGCCCGCGAGCGCAACGCCCGGCAGGCCCAACACCGCCGCGCCGACAAGCGCGCGCAGCAACAGCGTGGAACGTGGACGATCAGTCATCTTTCGACTCCTTTAACGCCGCGCCACCCCGGCGCGGGCCGTCATCGTACCGGCGTATTCGCTCGCCGATTCACCCGGTTCCTTTGCGGAAATCCGGCGGCCTACCGTTCGGTCCCATGAACGCAGGCCAAACATCCACGAAGCGGGCGATCTCGAACACGCGAACCGGAGACTCGCATCTCTGGTCACGAACGCTGATCCCGACCACGCGCGAAGCACCCGCCGACGCCGAAACTCCGTCGCACGTCCTTCTCTCGCGTGCGGGCTTCATCCGCAAGGTCGCCGCCGGCGTGTACGACTACCTGCCGCTCGCGTGGCGCGTCCTCACCAAGGTCTCCAACATCGTCCGCGACGAGATGAACAACGCCGGCTCGGTCGAGCTCTTCATGCCCGTCATCGTCCCGATGGAGTTCTACCAAGAGACCAAGCGTCACGAGGCCTACGGCGACCTGCTCTTCAAGGTCACGGACCGCAAGGGCAACACCGCCGCGCTCGGGCCCACCCACGAAGAGACCATCACCGAGATGGTGAAGGGCTCGGTCAACTCGTACAAGCAGCTCCCGCTCTCGCTCTACCAGATCCAGACTAAGTTCCGCGACGAGGCCCGCCCCCGTGCCGGGCTGCTCCGCTGTCGCGAGTTCATCATGAAGGACGCGTACACCTTCCACACCAAGCTCGAAGGTCCCGGCGGCTTGAACGAGGCCTACGACGCCATGTACCGCGCCTACAGCAACATCTTCTCGCGCTGCGGCCTGGATTACACCGCCGTCGAGGCCGAATCCGGGCCCATCGGCGGTTCGGCCTCCCACGAGTTCATGATCAACTGCGCCAGCGGCGAGGACACGATCCTCAAGTGCCCCGTCTCCGGCTACGCCGCCAACGTCGAAAAGTGCGAGATCGGCGAGCGCCCGCGCGGCAGCTTCGCCGAGCCGCCCACCGGCGAGCTGACCGAGGTCCACACGCCCAACCTCCCCGGCATCGACGAGGTCGGCAAGTTCATGAAGGTCAAGCCCGATCGCATGCTCAAGACGATCGTGTTCAAAGTGATCGGGCTTTCTGGAGTGAAGCAGGACATTTTCTATGCTGACCGAAACAACCCGAATGACGTGATCAATCAGCCTGAGTACGAGGCGAGGCTCGACAATGCGCCAGGATGGATCATCGCCGTGGTCCGAGGCGACCACGACGTCAACGAGGGCAAGGTGAAGGCGATCTCCGGCTACAACGTCGCGCTCGCGGACGACAAGGCCGCCCGCGCCGCCGGCTTTGCCATCGGCTATGTCTCGCCGCGCACCGTCAATGCCGTGCCCGGCACCCTCCTCCTCATCGACTCCGACGCGAGCATGGGTGGCTTCTGGGCCAGCGGCTCGGACAAGCCCGACCATCACGTCAAGCACTTCAACTGGCGCCGCGAGGTCGGCGCGATTCTCGACGATCCCGCACGCGTGAAAGTTGGCGACGTGCGCAACGCGATGGAGGGCGACCCCTCGCCGCGTGCCGCGGGCGCCAAGCTCGTCACCGCACGCGGCATCGAAGTGGGCCACATCTTCAAGCTCGGCACCAAGTACTCCGACGCCATGGGCCTCGCCGTCCTCGACGAAACCCAGCAGAAGCGATCGGTCATCATGGGCTGCTATGGCATCGGCGTCAGCCGAACCATGGCCGCCTGCGTCGAGATGAGCCACGACGAGAACGGCATCATCTGGCCCGCCGCCATCGCGCCCTACCACGTCCTCATCACGCTCATGAAGCCCGACGACCCCCGCCAGCGCGAGGCCGCGGGCAAGATCGCCTGCGAGCTCGTCGGGCACGGCGTTGATGTGCTCACCGACGACCGCGACGAACGCCCCGGCCCCAAGTTCAAGGACGCCGACCTCGTCGGTATCCCGATCCGAGTCACGATCGGCGACAAGGCGCTCGAACAGGGCGGCGTGGAGTTCAAGGCGCGCAAGGACGCCAGCAAGGGCCAGGTCGTCCCGCTCGCCGACGTCGTCCAGACCTGCCTGAACACTCTGAACGCGTAGCGGCCAGCCGAGATGTCCTCGCCTTTGGACGCCGGACCCGAAGAGCCTTCGAGAAAGGTTCGGGTTGCGGCCTCGCGCCGACGGACTCCGTCGCAGACGATTCCCGCGCTCTCCTACCCCGCATCGATCTCGATCGCCAGGCTCTTGATCTCCCCGATCTGAAACAATTCCGCCAAGAGCGCCTCGGCCAGGCTCGCCATCTGCTCGTGATTCGAGCTGGGCACCACGTACAGCCCCGGCTGCTTCTCGACCAGCCCCAGCGCCTTGGCGACGCCCTCGGGCGCCCGACGCAGGCACAGGTTGATCGTGTCGGGATCCCCGTCGCCCCCCGCGATCTGGATCATCGCCGGCCCGTCGTCGTCGCCCGCGTGATCGCCGAGCGACACGCTCACCCAGCCGCCCGGCCAATGCTCACGCTGCCGCGCGATCATCGCCGCGATCGCCGCTCGCGCCGATCCGAACTCCGCCGACGGAAAAACGGCGGATCGAGATGGCTTTCCCGTTCCGCCGCCAAAGAGTTTGTTCAAGAGTCCCATGGTTGGATAGACGCTCGTTCGCTCGATTGGTTCACTTGGCCTGTGGTGGGGCCTCTGGTGGGGTCGCAGGCTTGTCCGCGGGCTTCTCGGCCGGCTTGTCCGGGGCCTTGGCGGTCGCGTTCAGACCCGCAATCTTCAGGGCCTCGAGCTCGCCCTGCCGCGCCATGTCGATCGCCTCGCCCAGGATGCGGGCCGATTCCTGCGGCGCGTGGAAGCCCATAGAGTTCTCCGCCGCGATGAAGTCCAGCCGCCACTGCGATTGCCGTTGCAGCTCGCGTGCTTTCTTCAGCGTCTCGTCGCTCGCGCCGGTCGCCTTGGCCGCCTGCAGTGCATTGATGAGAGCGACCACCGCCTCTTCGGCGCGCCCCATCAGCTTGATCGTGCGGTCCTGGATCGTCTCGACCCGCGACTTGATCTCGTCCTCGGAATAGTGATGGCACGTTTGGCACGCCCGAGAGACATTCAGCATCGGGCTGCGCACATGGTGGTCGCTGATCTTGACCGCGCCCTCGCGCTGGTAAGGCATGTGGCAATCCGCGCACGCCACCCCGCTCCGCGCGTGGATTCCCTGGCTCCAAAGCTCAAACTCCGGGTGCTGCGCTTTCAGCACCGGCGCGCCCGTGTCGGCGTGCGACCAGTCCTTCCAGCCCACCTCGTTGTAGTACGCTTCGATCTGCTCGGTCTTCAGGCCCTTGTGCCATGGGAAGGTCACGAGCTTGCCGTCGCCCTTGAAGTAATACTCGACATGGCACTGCGCGCAGATCATGCTCCGCATTTCCTGACGCGTCGCCTCCGTGTTGGGATCGTACTCGCCCTTGCGGTCGCCCTTGCGCCAGCGCTCCACGCTCGGCAGGTGCGGCACGGGGTCCTCGCTCTTGGCCAGCGCTCGGATGCCGTTCGTAAAGCCCGGGCGCGAAATCCGTAGCTGCATCGTCTGCGGGTCGTGGCAATCGATGCACGCAACCGGGTGGCCCACCAGCTTCGTCGCGTCGTTGTAAGGCATCGCGCACACCGCCTCGAAGCCCTTGTTGAGCTGTTCCTGACCCGCCGGCGACGTCAACGCGTCGTCCAGCGTGCCAGTCGCCCCCTTCTCGATTCCCGCCTTGCGGTACGCGTTCACCGTCGACGCATGGCAGTGCAGGCACGCGCCCGGCTGCGGCTTCTTGGTCACGCGCTCCGTCTCCCGCTGGTCGCTCAGCATGTACGCGTGCCCGCGCTCCTCTCGATAGTCGATCGAGAACGCGTACCCCTTGAAGATCTGCCGCCAACGCGGGTCCTGATCGAGCTTCTGGAACGCCTCGCTTCCGCCGTACTTCGTCCGGTCGATGTCCACCGTCCGCTTGTACGAGTCGTACTGACGCGGGAAGTTCTTGCCCCACTCCGCCGGATCGACCGTGGTTTCCGCGATGTTCGTGACGCGGAACACCGTCTCCTTGGCCTCGGTCTTCCGCTCCTTGATGTTCTGCATGAGCATCATGACGCCGATCGTGGCGCCCGCCGTGATGAGGACCAGGAAGATGGAAAGGCCTGAGCCGCGCTTCGGTGCGTTGTCGCCGGTTGACATGGATCAATCTCCGTGAATCGATCAGCGGATCGGGCCGTGCCCGACATGGGAATGACAGTGGACGCAGTTGAGGTCGCCGATCATCATGCCGTGCTGCATGCCGCGCGAGACCGCCACGTCCGACACGAAATCGGAATGGCACGCGACGCAGTTGGCCTGCACCACCTCCAGGCTTTCCTGGGTGATGCGGATCGGTTCGTGGAAGTTCTGCAGCGTGAAGCCCTTGCTGTGACGCCACCCGTGCGAAGCCTTGGTCGCGTACTTGCCGATGGTGTCCCGCGGCACATGGCAGTCGTTGCACGTCGCCGCCGCGTGGTGCGACCCCTTCTGCCATCCGTCGTACTCGTCCCGCATCACATGGCAGTTCACGCACGCCTTCGGGTCGTTCGACAGGTACGACGTCCCTTCCGCGTACCGAAACGTGTACCCCGACAGCCCGATAAAAACGCCCAAAATCACCGAAAGGGCGAGGCCCGCGAAGGAAACGGCGGCCGTAGTTTTCATAAGGGAGTTCCTTCTCTGTTTGTCCACTATACGCTCATCATCGGACAAGGCAAGGCGCTGAATTGAGGGAAGTTCGCCACTCAAACACGGAGGGTCATCGGCGAAGAACCCGCGCGGCGTTGACAAACCGCGCGCCACCCTACCACCACCCCCGGTTCGGGTCCGGCGCCGCCGCCGCGGGGTCGTACCAGTCCTCGATCTCGCGCGGAAACGTGAAGAACTTCACGTGCGCGTCGCCGAACAGGATGTTGTACTGGCGCAACGCCCGTATGTTGTGCCACAGGTTCTGCGGCTGATCAAGCGCGCGGTTCCCGTGCCACACCCACTCCGCCATCACCAGCTTTAGCGACAGCGGCCCGCGCGGATCGCTCTCACGCATCGGCCTGGACCCCACGTTGTCCGACGTCGCGTGCGCCGTCCCGAAATTGTCGCTTCGCCAATGCACCAGGTAGCTCGTCCCATACGCCTCAAAGCAGCTGCTCACCTTGCTCTGCAAGACATCGCCTCGATCGTCCGGGCACCGCGCCACCATCGGCGAATCCAGGTACCGATTCAGCGGCCTCACCTTCAGCGCCTGCCCCGACGCCGTCGTCTCATGCTCCCATCCCGTACCCGGCGCCTCGTCGTACGTGTTCCGCGTCCCGTGCCGCCCGACCACGTTGCCCCAGTTGCTGTGGACCGGGAACACGCCCTTGTTCTCGTTGAGATACCCCTGCAGCGCCACGCCGATCCCGTGCAGGTTCGATCCGCACGCCGTCCGCTTGGAAATGGTCCGCCCGCGTGCCAGCGCCGGGAGCAGGATCGCGATCAGGATCGCGATGATCGAGATCACGACAAGCAGTTCGATCAGCGTAAAGGCCCGAGGCCGCTCTCGTGAGCAATCCAACTTGCGTCTTTGGCTCAGGCTCGAGTGCATTCGAATACCCCCAAACTCAGCCACCGGATTGCCTTGGATCATGCCCCTTCACTCGCACGCCAGTCTTTCCGAACGAGATCTCGGTTGCCCTTCGCATAAGAGAAGTCATATGGTCGAGTGGGTGATCAACAGGGCGTGAAGGACTTGCATCCAAGAAAAGGCCTCGCGTGTATGCCGCCAGCAGATCGGCGGGCAGGTCGCCCTTACCCTCCTTCGCCCATTCGTTCAATAGCTCGGCGATCCATGAGGCACGGAGAATGTCTGCTTTGTATCGTCTTGCTGCAAACTCCGCGTCCGCGTGCTGGCGAAACCAAAGGTCGTTCCAGCGCAGGTAGTACACCATCATCGCGATGAACGCGAAAAAGGACGCCGACAGGGCAAGAAGGATGTGCCAGTCAAATGCGGCTTCGGTGAAAAGCTTGTATGCCATCAGCCCAGCAACGCCGGTTGTCACAAGTGCGCCGCCCCAAACCGTTCCGTGAACCCACCAACGCTTGGAGTCAGTCGATTCACTCAGCGTGACTCGCTCGCTTTCCTTCAAGACGTCCTTGATTTCCTTGAGCAGTGCCCGACGCATGTGTTTGGATTCGCGGGTTTCGAACTCCGAAACTCGCTCTTGAAAGGCCTGCTGCTTCTTCGCAAGTTCATCCTCCCATTGACGCTTCCGCTCTTCGAACGCATCAGTGCGCCTCCGGTCGGTCAGCTCAAGTTCGTCGCGTTTCTCGTGGTATGCAGTTTCAAGGGACTCCTCGAGTTCGCGGCGCCGCCGGACTTCATCTTCGGCGAGCCGTGTCAGAAACACTGCGAGCCGCTGGACTGCTTCGTTAAGATCGGCGACGCTGCGCTCGCGGATTGCGAGCGCAGCCTTGTCGAGTTCCGAGCTCGATTTCCCAACGATATCCAAATATGTCGTCAGGTGGACGCTTGCTTCCACCGCGGCCAGTAGTGGCGGCGCGAGTTCCGGGTCGTTTTGAACATCCAGCGTCCAAGTCCCAATGACACCATCTTCGCACTTGTAGTTGACGCTCCCTTGAGGGTTTGAAGCTCGGCGAATATGTCCGCGGACCGCTACAACGATTGAGCGATCTTTGATGCTATCGAGAAACTTGAGAACGATCTTGTGCGAGAGAAAAGTCTCGGGGGGTGACGATACGGAAAAGTGAAAGCCCGCCACATTCGTAGCCAAATGAAACTCAAACGGCTGTCCCGGTGCCCACTTCTGAGAGATCGCACCGAAAGCCATGAGCAAATCTTGGGCGGACAGGCTCTTACTGTACAGGGCAGTTGATTGGCTCATCGCTTGCTCGACCTCCACGTGTGTTTGCGATACCGAGAGTCATGCCGAGCATGTAGTGTACTCGGTAATGAGACTATTCGGCGGGCTACAGGGTCGTCACAGATTGAGTCAGTTGGCATGATTCTCAATGCTGACAGGCTGACTTCTACGCAACTGAGCGGTTCTTTTGCCGGTACACTCGCCAACGCGGCCCCCTTTCAGGGCCGCTCCGGAGGTACGCATGCAGATCGAATCCGCGATTTCCAAGCCCACCGCCCGATTCGCCCTTGCGCTCGCGATCCCAGTCGCCTTCGCCCTTGCCGCTGGCACGCTGGTCTCGTGCGCCGGACACAAGTCGAAAGGCCCGCAGGCGATCCGGACCGTCGCGCCGATTGATCCGCCCAAACTCGGCGACGACAAGCCGCGGGACTATTCCGGTCTGCACAACGTGGTCGCGTACCACGACGGCTTCTACTCCGGCAGCGTCCCCGAGGGCGACGCGGGGTTCGATGCCGTCGCCGGCATGGGAGTCAAGACCATCATCAGCGTGGACGGCGCCGCCCCCGAAGTCGAATACGCCAAGGCCCGCGGCATCCGCTACATCCACCTCCCCATCGGGTACAACGGCTTTGACGAAGCCCGCAAGCTCGAAATCGTCCGCGCCACCCGCGACGCCATGGCCCAAGGGCCGGTCTACGTCCATTGCCACCACGGCAAGCACCGCAGCGCCGGCGCCGCCGCCGCCACCGCCGTCAGCCTCGGATGGATGACGCCCGGCGAGGCGACCGCGCGCATGAAGGTCTCCGGCACCGCTCCCAACTACAAGGGTCTCTACGCCTGCGCCGCCGCCGCCACGGTGGTGGGGGCCGACGTGATCAACGCCGTCACGCCCCACTTCCCCGAGATCGCTCCGCCCCAGGGGTTCGTCAAGGCGATGGTCGAACTCGACGAGATCAACGAGCATCTCAAGCTCATCGAAAAGGCCGGCTGGCAACCACCCAAGGACCATCCCGATCTGGACCCCGTCGCCGAGGCCGGGCGCATGGCCGA
>JADYYE010000159.1 GCA_020853815.1 Phycisphaerales bacterium | reverse complement strand
TGCTCCTCAACCGACGCGGGTTCGCCACCTTTATGCACTGCCCGTCCTGCAAGTGGACCCTCTCCTGCGACGAGTGCGATGCCGCCATGGTCCTGCACCGCGGCAGCGACCTGCCCCGGGGCCAGGTCGTCCGCTGCCACCACTGCCTCGCCGAACGACTCGTGCCCAAAGCGTGCGAACTCTGTGGCAACGCCGTCGTCGGACTCGGCGTCGGAACGCAGCGCGTCGAGGAAGAACTGAACCACATCCTGACCGAGGACCTGCCGGACGCCGACGGTGCCCTGGTCCGCCTGGACGCGGACACCGTGCGGAGCGTGCGAGAACTGCACGGCGCGCTGGAGCGATTCGGGTCCGGCGAAGCACGCGTGCTGCTCGGCACACAGATGATCGCCAAAGGACTCGACTACCCGAACGTGCGCCTTGTCGGAGTGATCAGCGCCGACACCGCCCTCAACCTCCCCGACTTCCGTTCGATGGAGCGCACCTACCAGTTGGTCTCGCAGGTCGCCGGCCGCGCCGGGCGGGGCGAGCACCCAGGACTGGTGATCGTCCAGACCTTCAGCCCGACAACCCCCGCCGTTCGCCTCGCGGCAGCCCACGATTTCGAAGGGTTCGCATCCATGGAGCTCCGCACCCGCGAACGCGCCTGCCTCCCCCCGGCTTGGCGCATGGCACGGATCGTCGTCCGCGACCGTGACCATGCCAAGGGCGCCGAACGCGCGCGACGCCTCGGAGAGATCCTGCGCGGCGCGGCAGAGAACCAGGGCGGAGCAGAGCGTGTGCGGATCGATGGACCGGCTCCAAGCGCCGTGGCCCGGGTCGAAGGGTGGCATCGCTGGGACCTCCTCATCCGCGCTTCGTCGGCCGGCGTCGTTCAGCGAGTGCTCGGCGCAGCCCGCGCCGAGGGCGGGCTGGTCAGCGACGCCCATACCGCCGTCGACGTCGACCCGGTCTCGGTGATGTGATCCCGACAGGCCGCCATCCGAAACATGCAGCCCCAACATGCAGCCCGACCGTAAGGGAGGGCGTTCCGGTTCCGATGGCGCAACGTTCCCGCCGACCCTTCCACCGTCCGCATCACTGACCCGAATGATCTTGCCGGGTGCCACCAGCTCCCGGCCTGCCCTGAGGCCGGAACTGGTGCTCTGGCTCGTTGCCGTTTCGCGCAGCGTGCCCCGCCTCGCGATGAACAAACACACCTCGCCCTTCGCCCGCGAAGCGGGCGGGCGGTCGTTGCCAGACCCAAGGCGCACCCCGGAGGGGTAGCCGCAGGGTCTGGTCATGCCCGCCGCGCAGCGGCATCCTTGGTGGAGCGGGGCGGATGCCCCCGGCTCCTCTCCACTTCTTCGTTCCGTCTCTCCGTCTCTTTGTCTCTCCGTCTCTCCATCGCTCTAGGATTGCCGATGCTCGTCCACCTCAACGGATCGCACGTGTCGCGCATGGATGCGCGGATCGACCCCTTCGACCGCGGATTCATCTTCGGTGACGGCGTCTACGAAGGGCTTCGCGCCTTCCGAGGATGCGTGCGATCGATCGACCGGCACACAAGGCGACTCCGCGAGAGTCTCGCATCCGCGAGGATCGACTTCGACGCCGACCGGCTCGGCCCGCTGAGCGAGTCGCTGCTCCGCGCCAACGGGCTGACAGACGCCTTTATCTACTGGCAGTTCACCCGAGGCACACCCGCGCCCGGCCAGCCCGTCCGCGCCCGCGTTCCGGACGCCCTGGCGCCGACAGTCTTCGGATACGCGATGGAGCGCCCGCCCCTCGAGCGCTGCGTGGAGCCGGGAACAACCACGGCCGCCGTCGTCGAGGACCTCCGCTGGAAGCGCGGTCGCGTCAAGGCGATCTCGCTGTTGGGAAACATCATGGGCGCGATGGAGGCAAAGGACCGCGGCGCGGAGGACGCGATCTTCGTCTCACCCGGCCGCTCCGGAACCATGACCGATGGACTCGTTGGCGAGGCCTCGGCGACAAACGTCCTCCTCGCCCTCCCGGGCCCTGGCGGAACGCCCCGCCTCGTCACGCCCGACCTCGACAGTGTGTCGATCCTCGCCGGTGTGACCCGCGACCTCCTCCTCGAGCACCAGGCCGACATCGAGGAGCGACCCGTGACCGTTGACGAACTCCGCCGCGCGAACGAGATCATGCTCTGCGGCACCAACACCATGGTCGCATCCGTGCTCACGCTCGATGGCAGACCCGTCGGCGATGGTCGCGTCGGACCCGTGGCGCGCCGACTCGCCAAGTCGCTCGTCGAGATCATCGGCGCCGAACTGGACGCGAGAGTCGCCGTCTGACACGAGATCCGCACCGGGAGAGCACCGTGGGCCACCCGATTCCTGATCTCAGCGCCAAGCGCGTCACCGTGATGGGCCTCGGCCGATTCGGCGGCGGCATCGGCGTCACGCGCTACCTGGTCTCTCGCGGCGCGGACGTCCTCGTCACCGATCTGGAGACGCCTGAGAAACTCGCCGAGTCGGTCGCGAAGATCGCCGACCTCGTCGCCGGCGGCCGCGTCACGCTCCGCCTCGGTGAACACAACGTCAGCGACTTTACCACGTGCGACCTCGTCGTCGCCAATCCCGCCGTGCCAAAGCCGTGGGACAACCGCTTCCTTCGTGCCGCCCAGGCCGCCGGAATCCCCATCACCACCGAGATCCGGCTCTCGATCGACACCCTCCCCTCCGCCGCTCGCATCGTC